>JAGAHV010000082.1:0-17880 GCA_017626895.1 Clostridia bacterium
CCCGACGGCGGACAGATCCGCATGGCGGCCTTTACCGCAAATTTCTGGGCGATAAATGAGGCAATATACGAAACAACAAACATGATTCCGATGCTGCTGAAAATCGCACTGATCCAGACATTCATACGGGCAGGCTCCGGAATATTGGCATTCGGCAGAATATTGATGCCGGAGATGATCACGGTATTAAACGTATTGATGACCAGAGACGGAACCAGATTGGACACAAGTTCAAAGGGCAGTGTCCGCTCTCTGAGTGAAAAAGCAGAAGCCAGACGATCTCCCAGCGGCTTGAGAGGGATCAGAAGGCCGAGCACCAGTGCAATCAGGAAACTGCAGAGGATATTCCGGATCAGTAACGGCGGCGAAAAAGGCTGCCTGTTCACCACAATTGCTGCGATAGCCATTACCACGCCCATGATCAGCGCCATAATGATCGTAACCACTCTTCCAAACTGCTTTCCGTTCTTCATTTTTATTCCTCTTTCTTTCTGCCCTTCGGCAGACGGTTATGATGGTCCTATTGTACCACAACTCAGGCAGAAAGCACAGACCGCTTCCTGACCGAAACCTGGTCTTTAGACAGTCTTTTGACACCGCGGCTCTCCACTTCCGGTACTCAGATTCGTCAAATCGGCGCTGCGCGTCGATTTGACGTTTCCCGGGCATTTTTCAAAAACAAAACCGGCGCCCCAGGATCGGGCGCCGGTTAGGCAGTTTATTCAGTTGAACGGATTCCGGGGAGAAAGCGATTATTTGAACGGATTCTCTGTCGGATACGGCAAGCTGGCCGGCTGATTGTACGCAATATCTTTCACGCCCATGAAGCGGAACACTTCAAAGAGTGCCTTGCCGACATGGGAGAAAGCAACTGCGCCATGATGCGGATACCGCTTTTCAATCAGCACATGACGATAGAACCGGCCCATTTCCGGAATGGCGAATACGCCGATGCCGCCGAAGGAACGGGTCTTGACATCAAGGATCTCGCCCTCAGCGATATAGGCACGAAGCTGGCCCTCGCTGTCGCACTGCAGGCGATAGAACGTGATCGGGCTGGCGGCCAGATCGCCCTCAAGGGTACCACGGGTGAAGTCCGGATCGCTTCCTTCCGGCTCCAGCAGACGATGCTGAATCAGCTGATACTTTACAGCGCGATCCGAGCACAGCTTGCATTCCGGCGTATTGCCGCAGTGGAAGCCCATGAACGTGTCGGTCAGGGAATAATTGTACTTGCCCTTGATATCCTCATCGTAAATGTACTTCGGCACGCTGTTGTTGATGTCCAGGAGCGTCACCGGATCCTGGGAGACGCACAGGCCGATATACTCACTGAGTGCACCGTAAATATCCACTTCACAGGAGACCGGAATGCCGCGGGAGACCAGACGGCTGTTCACATAGCAGGGCTCAAAACCAAACTGGCTGGGGAATGCCGGCCAGCACTTGTCGGCAAAGGCCACATACTTGCGGGCACCCTTATGCTTCTCTGCCCAGTCCAGCAGCGTCAGCTCAAACTGTGCCAGACGGACGCTCATATCGGGATAGTAGCTGCCCTCGCCCATCTCTTTGGCCATGTCCTCACAGACACCGGGGATACGCGGATCATTCTCATGCTCACGATAGGAAACCAGCAAATCCAGCTCACTGTTCTCCTCAATCTCAACGCCCAGCTCATACAGTCCCTTAATCGGGGCATTGCAGGCGAAGAAGTCCTGCGGACGGGGACCAAAGGTGATGATCTTGAGGCCCTGCAGACCGATAACCGCACGGGCAACCGGCACAAAGTCCGCAATCATGGCCGCCACATCCTCAGCGGTTCCCACCGGATATGCCGGAATATAGCCCTTGAGGTGACGCATGCCCAGGTTATAGGAGCAGTTCAGCATGCCGCAATAGGCATCGCCGCGGCCGTTGATCATGTCACCGTCTCCCTCGGCAGCCGCGACAAACATGCAGGGGCCTTCGAAGCGCTCGGCAATCAGGGTTTCCGGCGTTTCCGGACCAAAGTTGCCAAGGAAGACAACCAGCGCGTTGCAGCCCGCTGCCTTCACGTCCTCAACCGCCTTGAGCATGTCCAGTTCATTTTCAACCGTGACCTGGCACTCATACAGTTCGCCGGTATAAGCCGCCTTAATGGCTTTGCGGCGCTTCTCAGAAAGCTGAATCGGGAAACAGTCGCGGGAAACCGCAATCAGTCCCAGTTTCACAACAGGAATGTTCGTAATCATTTGAATGGTTCTCCTTTCATCTATCCAGGCACTGCCTTTTACAGATCGCCTGCAATATCAATGTTCTCGCCGGTCAGCACCGCCGCAGCCCCCTGCTTTGCCTCGCTGGAGTCGGGATGAGCCAGCAGCCACTTGTTTCTCGCCCAGAGCCAGGAATCCTCTCTGTTGGGGCCGGGTGCCGGACGGTAATCGGTATTGGTGTTGAGCGGGAGCGCCACCAGCACCTGAAATCCCTTGTCGCTGTGCACATGGCAGGGTGCATAATGAAGCGTCGTGGCATAGACCTCAACCAGCACGCCCGCAGGAACCCTGAAGGCCACAACCTTTCCGGTATCCAGTTTTCCGTCCTCAATATCATCTATCCTGGCAAGCAGAAGGATAAAGTCCTCTGTTCCCAGATTGAATTCACTGTCACGGTGATACTCAAGACAGTTGAGTTTGGTGTTGTGCCCGTTGCAGTATCCCATCTGGAAGGGCATGCCGCCGAAGAACGCCTCTCCGGCTTCCTTTGCCCCGCTGGCATTTTGCAGGGCGGGTTCAAGCGCCACATACGTCGTATCCGCGGGAACCGGCGTTCCGGCCAGTGCCTGGAGGATGCCATCAAGCTGGTATCCCTCAACCACACGTCCATAGGCCTTGAAAAGCGGATCCGTTACAGCATGAATAACCATATTCTTCCCTCCCTCACGATCAGTGTCCTGATCTTTCGGCATTGATTTCCTGAATGAATTACAGCTTTGCCAGATCCCCGTAAACGCCGGCCAGCGCCGGATAAACGGATGTGTAAATCCGGTAATACGGTTCATAGGCCGCACTGTTTTCCGCAATGGGCATGGACGGATCTTTCTCGCGGATGATCTTTTCGCAGGCCGTCGGAATATCCTTATACAGGCCGACTGCCGTGCCGGCAAGAATCGCCGCGCCGGTCGCCGGTCCCTCTGCATTCTGCACCGTTTTCACCGGCATGCCGAACACATCCGCCATCATCTGCCGCCAGAACGGACTCTTTGCGCCGCCGCCGCAGGCCAGCATGGTTTCCGGCACCACATTCATGCCGCGCAGAATATCCAGGTTCTGACGCTGTGAATAAATGACACCCTCCATCACGGCGCGCAGAAGATCCCGGCGCGTATGCATGGCCGACAGGCCGACAAAAGCACCGCGGGCATCGCTGTCCAGGATCGGCGAACGCTCGCCCATCAGATAAGGAACAAACAGCAGACGATTGGCACCAATCGGGCTGAGTGCCGCTTCCTCATTCATGAGCACGTAGGGATCCTTTCCCATCAGCCGTCCCGTTACCATCTCATTGTCACAGAACGTATCTCTGTACCACTTCAGCGACAGTCCGGCAGCCAGTGTGCAGGACATCACGGTCCAGGCACCCGGAACCGCGCTGCAGAAGGTATGAACTCTGCCTTTCGGGTCAATCTGCACGCGGTCAGAATGGGCGAAAACCACGCCGCTTGTCCCGATCGTGGTAAAGGCCTTTCCCTGCACGGCAACACCAGTGCCCACTGCACCGGCCATATTATCCGCCGCGCCTGCTGCCACGGGCATTCCCTCTGCCAGGCCGGTCACCCTGGCGGCCTCGGCGCTGACATGTCCGGCCACATCCGCGCTTTCCGTCAGCGGCGGAACCAGTTCCGGTGCAATGTCCAGTGCCTCCAGAATCTCTTTTGACCAGGTACGCTTCGGTACATCCAGCAAATTCGTTCCGCTGGCATCGCTCATCTCTGAGTAGAATTCACCGGTCAGACGATACCTGACGTAATCCTTCGGCAGCAGAATATGGCAGGCTCTTGCCCAGATTTCCGGCTCATGCTTCTGTACCCAGAGGATCTTTCCGGCCGTGAAGCCGGTCAGCGCCGGATTGGCGGAAATCTGAATCAGCCTCTCCCGTCCGATCCGGCGGGTGATCTCATCACATTCCTCCTGTGTACGCCCGTCACACCAGAGAATGGACGGCCGCAGAACCTTGCCGTCCCTGTCCAGCAGAACCAGTCCGTGCATCTGTCCGGAAATGCCGAGTGAGGCAATCTCACTCCCCCGGATTCCGCTTTTCTCAATGACCTCACGAATCGTTTCAGCGCTGGCCTGCCACCATAAATCAGGATCCTGCTCAGCCCAGCCGTTTTTCGGCTGCATCAGCGGATACTCTCTGAGCGCAGAGGCAATCACTGTTCCTTGTTCATCAAACAGGACTGTCTTGGTTCCGGATGTTCCCAGGTCAACGCCCAGTAAATAGTTCATCGTCACTCCTCCGTTCCTCTGCTTCAAGTTGTTCACGGTATATGGAAGTTATGAAATACTGTTTCGAAACTAAAACATAGTATAGTTCATTCAAATACGAATGTCAATCTTTCCCGCGTGATTTTAGCCAAATCGCAATAAAAAAGCACCGGAGGCGCATCGCCTCCGGCATCTGTATTTCTTTATTGGTTTCATCCGGATCAGTGCCGGATGATGCCGCACCAGCATGAACCGATCAATACCCGCACCGTTCGCTCAGCCAGGTGTGGACCAGATGAATCCAGGCGGTGCAGGAAGGCTCAGCCCCCGACCCGTCCGTATGTACGGTCAGCTGATTGGCCAGAGACAGGCCGTGTTCACCCTTTGCAAAAATGTGAACCTCCGTCTCAATCCCCGCTGTCCGCAGTGCGCGGATAAACAGCAGCGTATTCTCCACCGGAACGGACGCGTCCTGAAAGGTATGCCAGATAAAGACCGGCGGCATGCCCGACAGGTCCTGCTTTTCAAGTGACATTTCCTCCACTCTCTCCGCCTGTTCCGTTCCAAGCAGATTTTCAAAACTGCCCCGATGCGCATATTCCCCTCCGGTAATGACCGGATAACAGAGAATCAGACCATCCGGACGAACCGTTTCCGCGTCACCGGGGTGCAGACCCGCTGCCCTCAGGATCTCTTCTTTTCCTCCCATTACCCCAAGACTGGCCGCCAGATGTCCGCCTGCAGAACAGCCAAGAACAAAGATCCGATCCGGCTGAATCTTCCATTCCTGCGCATGTTCCCGGAGGCACTTCATGCTCCTGATCAGTTCACACAGCGCTGCCGGAAAACGGACCGGTGCCACGGAATAGCGAAGAACTGCCGCATGATACCCCATGGCCAGAAACGAAAGGGCCAGCGGTTCCGCCTCACGGTCCGATGTATAGGCATACCCTCCGCCGGGACAAATGAGAATCATCGGGCGTTCCTGAATGGCAAGCGCCTCTGTTGGTTCCTGAAGGTACACCGTCAGTTTGACATTCGGCATCGACAGGTTTTCGATTACCGGGTTGATTGTACGAATGATCATGTTATTCCTCCCTGTTTGTACGGTTGAATCATTTGACTAATTTCGCACAGGTACTGCCCCCTCCTGGCTCAAATCCTCCGCCTGGATGTCCGTGCCTTTCCTCATTCACGCGAATAGAATCACAGCATAAGCGCATTTCTGCGATTGTCCGTTCATCCGGAACCTGTCCCTCACTTATCGCAAACAGTCCGTTCGCAGAAGCAAAGGGGATCCCCCGGAACATGTTACGCTCCGGCCGATCCGCTGTTTTCTTCATACAGCTCTCTGGGAACCGGTTCATCCGGGAGACAAAGATCGTGGTCTGTTTTCTCCCAGATTCTCTGCAGGTATCAGTCATTTTTCTGCAGTCACAGACAACCACAGATGCATTTCCAAGTTTGGAACAGGACACCGCGCCGGTATACTCGAACGCTTCCTTGTAATTCGGATAGTAATCTGAAACGCATCTGTCCGCTGCGGCCGTGAAATGCGTATAAAACGGAAATGATTTCAGAATCTCTGACATCATAATACGGTGACTCTCTGGAAAAGTCAAACATGTTTACCTCTTCCCGCATGACAATTTGTAAGAATATTGTCATTTTTAGTTCCTGTCATTGACTTTAAACGATATTCGTGCTATGTTTCGCATATTCAGAGCCGAATGTTTTCATTATTAGCTTTCCCGGCTGCCCTTCCTCATTGTGCAAATTCTGCAGCAAAGGCGATTCTATACCTGATAAAAAACAATCGGGGACAGGCCGCCTGTTCCCGATGTGTGCCCGTCCGGAATGGTTGTTTCCAGATTCCTGCATGGGTTTGTTTCAGCAGAAAGGGTTTTTTGCGTAATCGAACCGCCCTGAGGCAAAGTGTCTGTTTATCCATCTGAGAGCTAAAATGAAGCTCAGACAAATGATATGTAAGGAGGAGGACAAACATGCCGTCGTTTCCCACGGATTCACCTGCAATGCTGAATGACCTTAAAGTTGCCAACCGAAAATCCGTTCTTCAGGTTTTTCGCACCGGGGATGTCTACGATGCCAGTGAGGTCTCCGCCCTGACCGGACTCAGCCGCCCTACCGTTATGAAATGCATTCACTATTTCCTGGAATCCGGCATCCTCGTCTCCCGCGGAAAAGGCAAGTCCACCAGTACCGGCGGAAAACGACCGGAACACTTTTCTCTGGACGAATCCAGGTACTACATTTGCCTGTCTCTCTGGCCACAGGAAACCCGCGTTCACCTTTATACCATCCGGCATGACCGGATAGCTTCCAGGAATTATACCGAGCCGCTCCCGGAAACAGCCGATGAGGCCGGACACCGGACAGCCGCCGTCGTCTCGGATCTGCTGGAAGAAATGCACATTGCCCCATCCTCTGTCGTGGCCGCCTCCGTCTCCGTTCCCGGAACGGTCGACCATGAGACCGGAACTCTTCTTTTCTCTTCCCACCGGCCGAATTGGGGAACACGCATTCACCTTCTGGATGATCTGCATGCCCTTCTCGGCGCCGAAACACCTCTGTTTATCGAAAACGCCGGCAAAATGTGTGCCCGTCCCTACCTGACCGACCCGGACGTCCGGTCCAAGCGGGTTCTGGTCCTGTTTACTACCTGGGGACTGTCCGGCTGTATGATTGAACGCGGCCACATTCTCAACGGGCGCAATTCCCTGATCGGGGAAATCGGTCATATGATCATCGACCCAAACGATCCCGAGCCCTGCGGCTGCGGAAGCTACGGCTGCTTTGAACGCCTGGTTTCCCGTTCCCGCGTCAATCGGATTCTGCATTCGTTCAGCAGAACAGAAAGTCAGGAGACGCTGACCATTCCGGAGGTCTTTGCCCGCAGCGCCGGCGGCGATCCCTCTGCCCGTCAGGCCCTTCATCTTCTCGCCGGCACATTTGCCTGTGCCCTTCGGAACATTTCCCTGAGTTTCGACCCGGATCTGGTCATTTTCCAGGGGGATTACGGCGCCGCCGATGCCCACTTTGAAACTGAGCTTCGGAATCAGATGGCTGATTTCCGCTATCTGCCTACCTCTCATCCCTTTGAAATCCGATTTGACCCCCGTCCCCTTCATGAAATGGATGCCGAGGGCAGCTTTTTCGCCCTTGATCACCTGTTCTTTGACCACGGGGATCACTACCAGTCCTGAATTTTGCCGTCCGGTTTCCGGACGGTTTTTTGCTGTTTTCCCTTCGACAGGCCCTGCCCGAACAAAAATAACTGGAGGAGCTCCTCCAGTTATCATTTCCTTTTTCAGCCGGCTTCATTGGCAAATGCCCGCCCGGCCATGCTCATCGTTTCAGAGAATCCAGTCCGGCAAAACATCTCCGGTTTGTCAGTCCTGTGCCGCAGAGCAGCAGTGCCTAAAGCCCGAGGTGCTGTTGCATTATCTTACCTGAACAGCCGGATGCCCGGTAAGTGCACAAGTACGTTCATCCGGCTGGCCCAGTCCCGCAAACAGCTGTACCTGACCCTCTTCAATCCGTTTGCCGTCCTCATCCACCACCAGAAGATTCCGGCGGCTGACCGACACTGTTCCGGTCCATTTTCCCCTGGCCGGCACATGAATGCGGGCAAAGGCAACCAGTCTGGGATTACGCGGCGCCTGCGCGCTTCCCTGGTTCTGCGCATAAATCTGCACGACCTCATCCGTCCCATGGTCACCTGCGTTTTCGGCACTGACACGGACCTGGAGACTGTCCTCATTTTCCCCTTCGCACACTGCGTCTGTCACGGAAACATCGCCATAGGTCAGGCCATACCCGAACGGGTAAAGCGGCTGCTCCTCGATATAGCGGTACGTTCTCCCTTTCATGCTGTAATCCGCAAAGTCCGGCATCGTTTCCAGCTGTCCGTTTCGATAGAAGGTGATCGGAAGCTTGCCGGAGGGAGAGCAGCGTCCCAGCAGAATATCAGCAATCGCCCGTCCTCCGCGGGCACCCGGATACCATCCCAGCAGAATCGCATCCGCCTTGTCCCCCGCGTCACCGAGATCAATGGAGCTCCCGGACATCAGGACAATGGTTGTGGGCTTGCCGACGGCAAGCACTGCTTCCATCAGCCTTCTCTGGGAGTCCGGCAGATACAGATCCCGTTTGTCTGCTGAACCGTAGGGATTGCTTGTATCTCCCTGTTCACCCTCCAGGGTTTCATCCAGACCTACCACAAGGATGACCACATCACTGTTTTCCGCAACCGTAACGGCTTCTGCCAGACGGTCATCCGGACAGGCTGACAGACCGTCCACCCGATCCTTGTACAGATGACAGCCCACCGAGCACAGAACGCGGACTTTCCCTTCAAGAGCATCCTGAAGCGCCGTCTGAACCGTGATGTAGCGTGACGAGGTTCCATGATAGTTGCCGATCAGGGATCCGATGCTGTCCGCATTCGGCCCGATAACACCAACGGTCCCGAGACGGTCCGGCGAAAGCGGCAGCATGCCGATATTTTTAAGCAGTACACAGCTTTCCTGTGCCGCCCGCTCTGCTTTTGACAGATGCTCCGGACATTCCACAACCGTGTACTTTATCTGATCGTATTCCGAACCATCTCCCAGAATGCCCAGCATATACCGGACCGTAAACAGCCGTACCGCACTTTCGCGTACCGTTTCCTCATCCACCAGTCCAGCCCGGACTGCTGCCACCAGATTCTCATAGGAGCAGCCGCAGTTGAGATCACAGCCCGCATTGATCGCCATCGCCGCTGATTCTACCGCATTTTCCGTCACATGATGTCCCTCGTGGAAATCCCGGATCGCCCAACAGTCCGACACAAAATGGCCTTTAAATCCCCATTTATTCCGAAGAAGATCCATAAGGGTTTCCGAGGCACAGCAGGGTTCACCGTTCGTGCGGTTATATGCACCCATCACAGCCTCTACCCCGGCCTCCCGGACCAGTTTTTCAAAAGCCGGCAAATAGGTCTCAGCCATATCTTTGGCGCTGGCCCTGGCATCAAACTCATGACGCAGATCCTCCGGTCCGGAATGCACGGCGAAATGCTTGGCACAGGCCGCCGCTTTCATCACATCGCCGGTTCCCTGCAGTCCGCGCACATAGGCAGCGCCCATCTCACCGGTCAGATACGGATCCTCGCCAAACGTCTCCTGTCCTCTTCCCCAGCGGGGATCCCGGAAAATATTGATATTGGGTGACCAGAAGGTCAGTCCCTTGTAAATGTCTGTGTCCCCGTGACGCGAAGCCGCATTGTATTTGGCACGTCCCTCCGTTGCGGCCACGTCCCCGAGCTGCTCAATCAGGTCAGGGTCAAAGGTTGCCGCCATGCCAATGGCCTGAGGAAACATGGTCGCCATGCCTGCCCTGGCAACGCCATGAAGCGCTTCGTTCCACCAGTCATACGCCGGTATTCCCAGCCGTTCAATGGCCGGCGCTCTGAAAATCAGCTGTCCTGCCGCTTCCTCAAGCGTCATCTGCGCAACCAGACGTTCCGCCAGAATTCGTGCCTGTTCCCGTTTCATCTTTTCTTCCTCCCTGTTCAGTTTCAGTCCCTTCCGGACCTTCTGATTGATTTTCCTGTCCATTCACCGGCAAATCCCCGGCCGCCTCTTCGCTCTTTCCTGCTTCCCTCCGGCTCTGTGAATACAGATCCTGTACTGACAGGCGTCCGATTCTGCGCAGAAAACGCGTCATCGGCTTTTCCTCTTCCTTCATTTTTTCAAGTATCTCCTGACAGCTGTTCTGAAACAGGTCCTCTCCCGAAACCTCATAGTAACGAATCATCCGCATTTTAAACCGTCTGAACGTCACTTTTGAGAAGGGCAGCTTTTCATCCGTTGTCCGGTGCAGTGCATATTGAATGGTCAGATCAGTCAGCATCCGCAGAAACAGTTCATCTTCCGATATGCCCAGAAGCAGCTGCAGGATGCATGCCCCGACCAGCACGTTTGTCGGTGCGGCAGGCCTGCCCTGTGTACTGTAAAGCGGGTCAAACAACGACTCATTAATCTTCGGATATACTCTGTCGCCAAACGACGCTGCCCAGCTGGTCTTAACCGCTTTCTGCACCCGTTCCCCTGCCAGGCTCACATGGTCTTCAAAGAAATTGAACTGCACATCATGCAGATTCTCCGGTCTGGCCATTGTTCCCCCTTTAACTCCTGTTTTGGCTATTAAAAATCCTGTCATTCCTTCTTTGTTCCTGTGATTGTATTATATCGGCAGATACATCCAAATGCAATCCACAAAACACGCAACCCGTCAATCCCCTTCCCGAAATCCTGAGGACGAAAAAAGGCGATGCTCTGCATCGCCTTTGTATTATTTTGCGTATTCCGTTGCGCGTGTTTCACGAATGACATTGACCTTGATCTGACCCGGATACTCCATCTCATTTTCAATGCGCTTGGCAATCTCACGAGCGAGTACCACTGTTCCGTCGTCATTGATATCCTCCGGTTTAACCATGATCCGGATTTCACGGCCGGACTGGATGGCAAAGGATTTCTCAACACCCTGGAATTCAGAGGCAATGCTTTCCAGTTTTTCAAGACGCTTGATGTAATTCTCAATCGACTCGCGTCTTGCGCCCGGCCTGGCTGCGGAAATCGCATCCGCTGCCTGAACCAGAACGGCCTCAATTGTCTGGGGTTCCACATCATTGTGATGCGCTGCAATACAGTGAATCACCTCAGGCGACTCATGATACCGCTTGCACAGTTCAACGCCCAGTTCGACATGTGTGCCTTCCTGCTCATGGTCAACCGCTTTGCCAATATCATGCAGCAGACCTGCACGCTTGGCCAGCTGAACATCGGCGCCCAGCTCTGCAGCCATAAGACCTGCCAGATGACACACCTCGATCGAATGTTTCAGCACATTCTGTCCATAACTGGTTCTGTACCGCATTCTGCCCAGCAATTTCACCAGTTCCGGGTGAATTCCGTGCATATTGGTCTCAAAGATTGCCTGCTCACCGGTCTCACGGATTGTCGTCTCTACCTCACGGCGAGCCTTCTCCACCATTTCCTCAATGCGGGCAGGATGAATGCGGCCATCTGCAATCAGCTTTTCAAGGGCCATTCTGGCGATCTCGCGCCGCACCGGATCAAAGGCGGAAACCACCACAGCCTCCGGTGTGTCATCAATGATCAGATCAACGCCTGTCGCCGTTTCCAGTGTACGGATATTCCGGCCTTCACGTCCGATAATCCGGCCCTTCATATCCTCATTGGGCAGGCTGACAACGGAAACCGTTGTCTCCGCAACATGATCGGACGCACAGCGCTGAATTGCCAGTGCAATGATATTTCTGGCTTTCTTGTCAGCCTCCTCCCTGGCATTCTGCTCGATTTCCCGAACCATTACGCCGGCATCATGATAAGCTTCTTTCTGAACCCGCTCAACGATAAGCTCATGTGCCTCATAATGTGTCATCTGAGCCACCCGTTCAAGCTCTTCCTTAAGCTTGACCTCACGCTCACGGGTAATCTCCTCTGCCGCCTCAGCCGCAGCTTTCTGTCTGTCAAGATACTCATGCGCCTCGGCGGTAAGCTTTTCAAGATCCTCCTGCTTATGTTCGAGAGAACTTTCTCTCGCATCCAGCGCATCTGATTTCTTGTCGAGCTGTTCCTCACGCTGCGTCAGCCGACGTTCTGAACGCTGCACCTCTGACCGGCGGTCCCGGACCTCCCGGTCCAGTTCATTCTTCAGACGGATTACTTCTTCCTTCGCCTCAAGAATGCTTTCCTTCTTTTTCTCTTCTGCACGACGCTGCGCATCGTCCAGCAGATTTCTGGCATACTCCTCCGTACGCCCGATTTTTCTTTCCTGGATATTCTTGCGATAAATATAACCAGCACCGGCGCCCGCGCCAAGTGCTACTATAATTGCCAGAATAGCAAAAATAATCGGCACACCCTCACACTCCTTCCTCTTAAAAACTTTTATTTTCTTCAAGATTTGCACATAATGTGCCACGGTCGCGTGTGAAAGCGGTCGATTTCAGATATAATGCTCTGTTCTGCTGCAAAAAAAAGACATTCGTCCTCTTCAGTAACATACAACTGGTTTTTTTGAAAGGCAAGCACCCCCGGATACTCGTCCACTGACCACCTGTCATCCCTCAAAGACGCATAGCGCCCCCTTGCAGGGCGCAGTCGACCCTTTGGCACAACAGACCATTAATCCCTCATATTCAGTTTATTATAGAACGGAATAAATCCGTGAACAATCTGTCTGACTGAGATTCAACTCAAGCCTTCACTTTGACTGCGCTCTATTTTAGACTGATCAGCACACAGTGTCAAGAAAAAGGTTCAATTATACATAAAAATTGTCAGTTTTTCATGAAGAACGCTCTTTTGCTGCAGAAACAATCTGTTTCACCAAATCTCCCAAAAGCACGTCCAAAAATGAACGGACAGGCATTTTTGTCTGGCAACCTGACAGCTGATTCAGGTCTTCTCTGCCGTCAGCTGTCCGGCTTCTTCCAGCTGTTTGAATAATTCCGGATTCTTCAATGCCCGAAATATAGAAATGGTAATTTGGTTTACCGGTCTTTCGTTCTCGTATTCAGCCAGTGCTGCATACAAGTGCGCATATCCAATTGCCTTATGAAGGACCCGCTGATTCAGCTGATCATGTGGATTTTTGTATTCGATGATATTGAATTTCCGGAATATCCTGTAGATTTCCTTCGGCAGATACGTTCCTTCTTCCTGAAGCCAGACTAAAAAATCAACCCTCGGAGGTGCAGCACCGAGTCGATGCGCCGTCTCAATTCGAGGCGTTCCGCCTATTGCATTTCTCGCATCCAGTCGCAAAAGTGCTTCAAACCCTGCATGCCAGTCACTCTGCGGCGTTGCAGTGAGCATTTTCAACAGTTCCAGGCATTCATCTATCTTTCTTTCCTCATCGGACAAATGCAAAACTTCTTCCTTTGTCATTCAATCACTTCCGTGCCAAGTTACTGTTGCTGTCTGAAATATGCATCTCCCCACGCGGGGAAGTCAAGTCCCCTCAATTCAGAAAGGCTGGCAATGGCCATATTGTATAGACCCGCTTCGTCTTCACTGACTTGGTCCGGATCTCCCTGAAACAGAACAGGACCGATATGAATCGGTCCTGTTCGTGACAGTTTACTTATTGATCTCCGCGTAGAGGGCATTCCATTTATCCAGCAGTTCTGCCTTATGCTCAGTCAGCCACGGGACATCCCGCTCTACCCAATTGATCGTGTTATCCGCGGGCAGCCACTTGAGTTCATACTCTGCTTTCGGATTGGTGAAACGCAGGGTCTCAAGACGGTTGGCCAGTGCCGTCTGGCCCTCGGGGCTCATCAGAAAGTTGATCATGGCTTTCGCTGCTTCAGGATGCGGGCATCCTTCGATCATTGCGCAGCCCATGGAAGTAGCGGATGCACCATTTTCCGGATACTGAATACGGATATTGGTCGATCCGGACTTGAGCAGGGTATCTGCACCGTCCTCATAGGTCAGGCCAACGACATACTCACCGGAATCAACGCTCTTGAAGCAGACAGAGGAAGAAGTGGAGATCACCAGGCCATTTTCAAGAAGGCCGCGCAGAATCTTCCATGCTTCGTCGGAATCGTTTCCGTAAACGGCAAAGATGTTGCACAGATTGTTCCAGGCTGCAGAGGAAGAGTTGGGATCAGAAAGCACGATTCGGCCTTTGAGTGCCGGATTGAGCAGATCTTCATAGGTCTTAATGTCAAGACCCAGTTCTTTTTCGAGCTCAACATTGACACAGAAGCAGATGGTGCTCAGATGATCCTGATTGTAACGGCCGTTATGCGACTTGTATGCCGCCGGCAGATCTTCCTCATACGGTGAGGTGTACAGTGCAAAAATATCATCGTTGGCAGAGCCGTCAGAGGGAGAAAGGCCGCCCCACTGGACATCGCCCTGCGGATTATCCTTTTCCGCACGTGCACGGGCTTCAAGTTCGCCGGCAGATCCATTCACAACTTCAACCTCAACGTCCGGATAGATCTCATTAAACGCCTCGATCAGGTTGTCAATGTCATTGTCCGTCATGGAACTGTACAGGACCAGAGGTCCTTTCACCTCTTCTGCCAGGGCTGCGCCCAGGCAAATCAGCAGCATTGCTGCCAGAACCAGAGACAAAACCTTTTTCATTGAGAAAACCTCCTTATATATTTTTTACAGAGAAACCCTCTGTAATTTTCCCGGTTAAAGCTTGATATCCTCAGACTTGGTTACTGCCAGGTAAAGAATCAGGGAAAACGTTGTCAGAGCCGTCAGGATTGCCGCAAATGCACAGGCAAGGCCGTCATTTCCTCTGGAGATGGCTGCATACGTCGACATTGTCAGGGTAATGGTTTTGTTATTGTAGAGAATAATGGCACTGGAAAGTTCTGTTACAATCGCCACCCAGCTCAGAATTGCGCCGCTCATGATGCCATTGGCCATCATGGGGGTTGTGACGGTGAAAAACGTCTTGAGCTTCCCTGCCCCAAGTGAAATTGATGCTTCTTCCGTGCTGATGGGGATGTTTTGCAGGGTAGCCGTCGCTGAGCGGATCGTGTACGGCATACGGCGAATGACCAGAGCGATGATCATGATGGCCATGGTCCCCGTCAGGGCAAAAGGCTTCTTTCCAAAAGCAATGACCAGGGCAATACCAATGATGGACCCGGGCATAATATAGGGCAGCATGGAAAGTGTATCAATCGTGTGATTCAGCACTTTCGGGCGGCGGACAACCAGATAAGCGATCAGGATTGCCAGAATAATGATGATCAGCAGCGAAACGACACCAAAGATCATCGTATTGTTGATGGAACGGACCAGCAGTTTCTTCATGGCCTTCTGATAATTCCCCATGGAGAATCCCGGCTTGAACACCGCTCCGTCGCAATTGCGGAAAGAGAGATAAATGATATACAGCTGCGGCATAAACGCCAGCGCGATAAGGCCGTAACAGTAGATGTACATCAGAGCGCCCGCAATTCCTTTAGGTTTCTTCTTCTGGACCGGATGCAGTGCGCTGATGGAGAAATTGTACCGCTTGGTCAGAAACTTCTGCAGAAAGAAAACCATTGCTGTCACCACGATGGCGATAACCGATATGGCCGCAGCAAAATTATGATTGGTGCCATTTTCTCCCAGATACTGGTTATATATTTCCACCGGGAATGTCCGATACCCCTCACCAATCAGCAGCGGTGTTCCGAAATCAGCAAAGGCACGCATAAAGACCAGCAGCGCCGCCGCCAGAATTGTCGGCATTGACAGCTGCATGATCACGGTAAAAAAGCGCTTGATGCCGGTGCATCCCATGTTGGCCGACGCCTCGATCAGCGTATTGTCAATGGATTTAAACGCACCGTTCATGTAAACGAATACCAGCGGGAAGAACTTGAGCGCCTGCACCATCAGGATGCCGCTGAATCCATAAATGCTTCCTATCCGGATGCCAAACACATTCCTGATGAATACCGTAATCACGCCATTCCGTCCCAGCAGCATAATCCAGCTGTAAGCCCCGATAAACGGTGCGGACATGCAGCAAAGAATTGCCGTCACAAACAGGAATTTTGCCCCTTTGAGGGAATAGAACGAATAAAAATACGCAAACGGGATGCCAATAAGCAGTGTTACGGCCATCACGGCCAGGGTAACCTGAAAGCTGTTCAGAATGGTTGAGGAATAATAAGGCGTTGAAAAAAACTTGGTAAACTGTTCCAGTGTAAAGGAACCTTCAGGACTGAAAAAGGCCTGATTCAAAATGCCGAACATCGGATAGATCAGGAAGAGAATGAACATTCCCAGCATGACCCAGCTGATGACTGACCAGATTTCAATCTTTTTCACGTGCCCATCCCCCTTCCTACCTGGCTGCAGGTTCGAGATCGTTGATAACCCCCATCAGCAGGTTGCGTTTCCCGTCCGTTGAAAACAGATTCGCCTTCTCCGTATTCAGACGGAGACTGACAGGTGTTCCGGGCTCAATAATCGAGTCAATGGTGGACTCCTGGATAATCTCTGCCTTTTCCCCTGTTGTCAGATGCACAAAGTAATGTGTATTGAGTCCCAGGAAGACGCAGTCATCCACTACCGCACTCAATCCCGGCTTCCCGGCTGGCTGCACGATCAGTTCCTCCGGCCTTGCACAGACCTTAACTTTTCCGCTACCGGTATTCTGCGGTGCCAGCTTATCAAATTCAACGGTGTATCCGGTAGGCAGAGTCACTGCCGCTTTCTGTCCCTGAACCTTCATTTCTCCCTCAAGGATATTGCTCCGTCCGATAAAGGTCGCCACAAAAAGATTCGCCGGACGCTGGTAGATATTTTTCGGTGTACCGACATGCTGAATCTCACCCGCATTCATCACCGCGATGCGGTCTGAGACAGCCATGGCCTCTTCCTGATCATGGGTGACATAGACCGTGGTGATCCCCACATTGTTCTGAATTTCCTTGATCGCCGTCCGCATTTCCACCCGCAGCTTGGCATCCAGGTTTGACAGCGGTTCATCCATCAGCAGCACGTCCGGTTCAATGCAAAGCGCCCGTGCCAGAGCAACACGCTGCTGTTGACCGCCCGAAAGTCTGTCCGGCATCCGGTCCGCCAGCTGGTCGATCTGCATCAGCTTCAGGAAACGGTCCGCCTGCTCGTGAATCCGGCCCTTGTCAAAGTTTCTGTTTCTGAGACCGAATTCCACATTCTTTCGAACGTTCATATGCGGAAAGATCGCATAGTTCTGAAACACCATTCCAATATTTCGCCTGGCCGGATCCAGATCATTGATCCGTGTGTCATTGAAATAAAAATCTCCGCCTTCAATGCTGTTGAATCCGGCAATCATCCGCAGCAGTGTCGTCTTTCCGCAGCCGGAGGGACCCAGCAGTGTAAAAAATTCGCCTCCGCGAATATTCAGTGACAAGCCTCCGATAACGACATTGTCCCCATATTTCTTAACCGCATCCCGAATGATGATATTGACACTCATTTTGTTTTCCCTCCCGCTCCGTCTTCATTCCCGGTATTCTCTCAGTCGATATCGTCAAATAGCCGGCTCATGTACTGGCCCTATTATACCATGCTCCATTTTTTCTAACAACCCAAACATCTTTTTAATTGTAAAATTATCATTTTTTCTATCTCCTCGTAGAATCGTTAGCTATTTAAGATGTATTCCTATCTTATTTATAGGGCATTTCTCTAAATCCTTCAACATCCAAGCAACACTGTTTCCCTGCCAGAATAAAAAAATGGGAGTGGCTGAAAGCCACTCCCTATATAAGAGGGGGGTTGGGGGTGAAGTTAGTTAAAAGGCTTGCTGAACACTTCCGCCATTGGCCTTGACAATTTCGATAGCTTTGTCAATCATA
>JAGAHV010000083.1:0-7114 GCA_017626895.1 Clostridia bacterium
AATTGGAAGATAGTGGAAGCTAGGATTGATAAAACCATTGCTCTTTTGAATGCAGCTTGATATCATTAGCACCAGAAATATTCTGGTGCTTTATTTTGCACATGTTGTCCTTGCGAGCCTATAAAAGTTAAGAAGTTCGGGGTATAATTGCGACACGAGTATTATTGCATGTTTATCCAATTTATACCAGACAAAAATGGCAAAATACCCGTAACATTCTGTTTTCTGTCGTTCGGGACCGGCCCTGTCGCGCAGCGACAGTCAGACACATTCGGGGTTTTTATGCATAGATGCTCCGGCAAATGACAACGATGAGGCCCTGCCATCACAGCAGCGCGTTGGACAAATAACATTGAACACGTATGTTGTCTTAGTCTTAGCCGACAGATAAGATTGTCACTGTGGACAAAACCATGCTTGGAGAAAAATCGGAGTTCTTTCTGACTATGATAGGACTTTGATTTCAGAGCATCTCAAAAAGATACTTGTGCTGTCGTTTTCTCGCTATCCCCTGTGTTCGTCAGATTTTTCTTGACGGGCACAGAATGTGGTTGTTTTCTGTTTTCCCTTCTTTCCGCCTGATTCCTTATCAGGTTCTTAATGGGCACAGTGTGGGTCAACTTCTTATTCCTCCGGCCGATGAACACACGGGAACAATCGCACCTACTTATGCCTGGTTACAATTCCCTTGCCACACCAATGTGGTTGCCTGATCACCTGTCAGGAATGGAATGTTCACACTGTGGGGTCAGCTTTTCCTGGCTCTCTTGGCTGGATTTCCTATCCACGCGCTGCGGCTCCGCTGATGAACACACGCTCCTTCTCCTGCTCCTGGAGAGCAGATGGAACAGGGGAGCTCAGGCCGGCCAACTTGGTGGAAATGACTTGTAAAGGAACGGAACACTGTGATATTCTCATCAGGGTTTTGGAAAGAACAATGACACGGCTGGCCGGATTCCGGCAGCGACAGGAAGTGAAATGTCCACATCGGCTGAATGAAAAGGAGAGGCCCTGTCACGCAGTGACAGTTAGGCAAATCCAGGCCTCATGCAAGTGCCGCTCCGGCAAATGACAACTGTGAGGCCTGCAAAGGAGCTGCCTTGTCGCATAGCGACAGTTAGTCAAGTTTGAGCCAGGACAAGAGCTGCTTCGGTGAAAAACCAACATTGAGGCCTAAAGAGGAGAAACTGTTATGATTGTTAATCTTGAGATAAATCCTGCCCGCGTGACGGGCGTACGCAGCCCTATGCTTTACGGTCATTTTATCGAACACTTTCATCGGCAGATCTACGGCGGCTTGTTTCAGCCGGGGCATCCCCTCGCGGATGAGGACGGATTTCGGACAGACATTTTAGAGGCTGTGCGCCGCATCCGGGTGCCCGTCATGAGATGGCCGGGCGGATGCTTTGTTTCTGCCTATCACTGGAAAGACGGGGTGGGGAAATGCCGGCGCCCTGCCTTTGACAAGGCCTGGCGCGTTGAGGAGCCCAATACCTTCGGGACAGATGAATACATCCGGCTTTGCCGGAAACTTGGATGTGAGCCCTATATCTGCACCAATGCAGGGACCGGCACGGCAGAGGAAATGAGCGACTGGGTAGAATACTGTAATCTGGAAACGGAGGGACAGTGGGCCAGAGACCGGATTGCTGGCGGTCATGTGCAGCCCTATGGGGTCAGATACTGGTCCATTGGCAACGAAAACTATGGGCATTGGGAGATTGGTGCCAAGTCGGTTCAGGAATGGGGACTGCTTGTCCGTGAGGCGGCGAAGATGATGAAACATGTGGATCCCACGGTGCAGCTTTCCGCGGCGGCATTGTCAGACCCGGCATGGAACCTGAATCTGCTGCAGCATGCCGGACCGTTTCTTGACTGGATCTCGATTCACGAATACTGGGACATGATGCCGGAGGTTCAGAATCCCGCGACATATGAACAGTGCATGGCCTATACGGACCGGATTGATCACAGCGTCCGCGAGGTGAGGGGAATGCTGGCCGCGCTTCGGCTGGAGGGAAAGATTCGTATTGCCTTTGATGAATGGAATCTGCGGTCCTGGCATCATCCCAATGTCCATACCATTGCCCAGGGCATCGGCAGAGACAGTTACCTGACACCGCGCGACAAAAACGATGACAATTCCCTGTATACCATGGCGGATGCGGTTTTTGCGGCCTGTTTCCTGAATGCCATGCATCGGCACTGTGATGTGGTCGGGATGGCCAATTTTGCGCCTCTTGTCAACACACGCGGCTGTATTTACAGCTGGGACGGGGGGATTGTGCTGCGCAGCACGTATCATGTGTTTGATCTGTATGTGAACAACCTTGGGGATACGGTCATCGACCTGTGGAATGAACCGGGACCCACCATGACGGTTCCACATAAATCGGGCGGGGAACGCATTGTTGAATGCCTGGATCTTCTGGCAACCAGGTTCTCAGACCACGCAGGCATCGCCATTGCGGCTGTGAATAAGGATCCGGACAATGCCCACACGATTACCGTTCCGCTTGACAGGCCGGCTGCGGTAACCGTGCTGACCCTGAACGGGGAGAGCAAGGATGCGTATAATGACGTCGGACACACCGGCGTTATGGTCAGACAGCATGAACTTGGCGTGTGCCGCGAAAGAAAAGAAATTGAACTGCCGCCGCATTCAGTCAGTGTCATCCGGATTGAACCATAAACAGACAGGGCCCATTGGCGCCGGAACTGAGCGGTGCGAAAAATCGATAAATGAGGACGGGAAATCATGACAAAGAGCACAAGAGAAACCGTATCACCCCGATTCAGCCGTGAGATCCGGGTGATGTCCTTCTGGGGCATGATCGCGGTGGTTTTATGCCATTCCTACAACTATACGGATTTATTTCTGTTGCCGACCACCCGACTCACGGAGGGGATGCAGGCCGGGCCGATGATCGAATTTTTCTTTTCCAATGCCATTGTGAAGTTTTGCACGCCGGTGTTTTTCACCATTTCCGGATACCTGTTTTTTGCCAGTGTACAGAAGTTTACGCTTTCTCTGTATCTGGATAAAATCAGGAGCCGGCTCAGATCCCTGGCAGTGCCGTATATTTTCTGGGTAGTACTGTGGTCCCTGATTGGCCTGCTGCTGATGAAGGTGTTTGGAAAGGAAACGTTTCCGATTCTGCAGGAAAAGCTGGGGGACTGGCCGGAAAATATTCTTGGAGGAGTTTACTATCATCCGCTGCCCTTTCAGTTCTGGTATATCATGGACCTGTTGAAGATCTCGCTTCTCTCACCGCTGATTTATCTGCTGGTGGTGAGCATGAAAGGGTTTGCGGTAGTGCTTTTTCTGGTACTCTGGATGCTGGATGTTTCCGTTCCGCATCTGACCAGCATGGAAGTCCCGCTGTTTTTTACACTCGGTACATTTCTGGCAAGGGACGGTGTCCGGTGCGGTCTGCTGTCCGAATCAAGGCCCAGACCCCGAAAGGAATGGCTGACCGTTCCGTTCTGCTGGATAGTGTTTTGTGCAGCATATACCCTGATGTCCGCCCTGGCATCGACTCATCCGGTGCCCGACCTGGCGCTGTTTATCATGAGCCGCCTGTGTACGCTGCTGGGCGTATGCTCCGTGTTTATCCTGGTGGATTTCGTGTGCGGGCAGGCACCGAAACAGGCAGGTTTGAAGATTCCTGATTCCACCTTTCTCATCTTTGCACTGCATGAGCCGTTGCAGCACATGATTTTTCAGAGGATCCTGAGCAGCGGGGGTTCGCATGCTCTTCATTTGCTGCTGTACTTTGGTCTCCCTGTCATCATTATCCTGCTTGTCTGCGGAATCAGCCGGATACTGAAACGGGCTGCACCGCGATTCTGGGCGTTCCTGACAGGCGGACGATGATTCGGATAAGGGAGCATTCAAAAACAAATGGATATTCCGGTATAAACTGAACCCGAATGTCAGAGGGAGTTTTCATGCTTACGCATCAGAAGTAAGGCGTTTGTCGAGTATTTTTCGAAGCTGAGTAAACGTGTTTTCATCTTTTGAAAGCTGTTGTTTCAGTGCAGCTATTTCAGCATCACGCTGCCGAATGATCTCATTCAACTGAGCCACTATGTCAACTGGTACCCCTTTGGACGAAGAAGAATCTCTTTCTTCAGCGGCATCTAATGATTCACCCAGCTTAGCTCTGTTCCTTTTTCCGTCTTCCGCCTTGGGGATGATTTCGTTGGTTACGGGATCAACACGGCCAAGATAAGTTCTTCTGCTTTCGGTTGTTTGGTCACAGGATCACGTTATGATTCTGAGCGAAAGGCATAAACGACTCCATTCTTTTTGTTTGTTCTATACACAATGCATGCCATGGCAATTCCTCCTGCGTGTAACTTTTCACTGCATGATAGTACACTGCACATAGGAGAGGCCCTGTCGCGCCGCGACAGATTGTCAAATCTGGGCCAGAACAATGCCGCTCCGGCTAAAGACCAACATTGAGGCCCACAAAGGAGGGCGTCAATAATAAAACCATAATAAACGAAAGGTTTTTGTGCGGATATTTCCGGATGGTCGTCGTTCACGATTTCATTATTTCATGTTCAGGTCTTTAAATGCTTTCGCTGTCACCGGAAGCAATCCTGCCGGTAACAGATCACTGATTGGTTTGCCGGCTTTAACCGTTCCTGTCAGATACAAAAGTGGTTCGAAGGAAGGGATAAAGATAAAATAGCGATGTTTATTTATGGCAATAACGAAGATTGACGGCGGTGTAGATAAAATAGACGTTGAAATTTATCTTAATCTGTGGTATTCTCCGCTTAAAGCAGATCATGAGGCAGACAGGCCACACTGAGACAGTTTTTAAAATCCAGGTGCTCTCATACGGCTCAGGCAAATGACAACGGTGAGACTTACAAAGAGGTGAATGCAATGGCAAGGAATCGGATCATTGGACGACAAGACGAGTGCGAGCGGCTTAAGAAGTGCCTGGGAGCGGATCAGGCACAACTGGTTATTATTTACGGACGTCGCAGGGTGGGAAAAACCTTCCTGATCAATCAGTTTTTTGATGGGCGATTTGATTTCAAACTGACTGGTGCCTATGGGGAACCAAAAGAAACACAGCTGCGCTATTTTGCAGCAGAGCTTAACCGGCAGTCAGGCAGAGATCGTCCGGTCCCCAGAGACTGGATCGAAGCGTTTGAACTGTTAAGAGAATACCTGTCTCTCCTGCCCAAAACAGAGAAGCATGTCGTCTTCCTGGATGAGATGCCGTGGATGGATACTCAGCGTTCCGGATTCCTGTCTGCGTTTGAATGGTTTTGGAATGATTGGGGGTGCACACAGGACAACCTCGTTTTGCTGGTCTGTGGTTCGGCAACTTCCTGGATGGTTGAAAAAATTGCTGAAAACAAGGGTGGACTGTTCAACCGACAGACATGCAGATTGTATCTCCAGCCTTTTACCCTGAGAGAGACGGAGCTGTATCTGAAATCCAGGGGGATTGACTGGTCAAGAAGAGACATTGCCGAGACCTACATGATCATGGGCGGAATCCCATACTATCTTAGCCTCATTGATCCAGAGCTTGCTTTTAATACGAATATCGATAACCTCTTTTTCAGGAAGCGTGCGGAACTCTGGGACGAGTTTGATCACCTTTATCGAACACTGTTTTCAAACAGTGAGCAGTATATCAAAATCGTTGAGCGGCTTGCCGGAAAGCGAATGGGACTGACGAGGAGTGAGATTTCGGGACTGACAAAGCTTCCAGAGAATGGCGTACTGAGCAGGATGCTGAACAATCTGGCCGACTCAGGGTTTATCAGAAAAGTTGCCGTCTATGGGAGAAGATCGAGGGAACTCCTGTATCAGCTTTCGGATTACTATACGATGTTCTATTTCCGGTTTATCAAGGACGGCTTTGGAAAAGATGAACATTTCTGGAGGAATACCCTGGAGAACCCTTCCCGTCGTGCCTGGGCAGGACTCATGTTCGAACAAGTTTGCATGGATCATATTCTTCCTATAAAAAAGAAACTGGGAATCTCCGGCGTGCTGTCAGAGGAATCCTCCTGGTACAGTTCGCGCCAGGGGGGAGAGAGCAGTTCCGGAGCACAGATTGATTTGCTGATTGACCGACGGGACCAGGTGATCAATCTCTGCGAAGTAAAATTTTCCATAAATGAATTCCAGATTGATAAAGAGGTCGAGCAAAAGCTGAGAAACAAGATCGACGTTTTCCGTCAGGAGACCAACTGCAGGAAAACAATTCAGCTTTCGATGATTACCACATTTGGCGTCCAGAAGAACAAATACAGCAGTATTGTAACGAACGAGGTTCTCCTGGATGATCTGTTTGAGCCTGTATGATTAGGAATTCCGGGTTGCAGTGGACTGAATGCAGCTTTTCGTGCAGGATTCGAATTTGAAGAGAACTCCCGAGACGCTGAGACAGGATGTGAGAAAACAACCGCTGTCACTGGAAGCAATCCTGCCGATAATAGATCACTGATTTGTTTGCCGGTTTTAAACCTGCCTGTCAGAAACAGAATTGGTTTGAAGAAAGTGATAAAGATAAAATAGCAATGCTTAATTATGAGAATAACGAAGATTGACGGTAATGTAGATAAAATAGACTCTGAAATTTATCTAAATCCGTGGTTTCTTCATTCAATGCAGAACATAAGACAGTGCTTTCGCACTGCGACAGTTTGTAAAATCCAGGTGTTGCTCATGCGGCACTACAGGTACAGCGGCAGGGTGACCCCGGGATGTTTTGGCAGAAAGAGGAAAAATCGCTCATCCAGCATGAAATCATCTGAGAACATGCTGGCTGAGCGATTTTTGGGTTTTCGGATGACTCAACCGACAGGCATCCGGAAAAGCAGCCGGATTCCTGAGAACGGGGATAAAACGAAATGCCGGCAAAAGAGGGCCTGCCGCATAGCGGCAGTTTGATGAATATGAGCACCGGAAATGCCGCGGCGCCGAAAGACCGGGCTGCGGCTCTTCTAAAGGAGGGCCTGCCGCATAGCGGCAGTTTGATGAATATGAGCACCGGAAATGCCGCGGCGCCGAAAGACCGGGCTGCGGCTCTTCTAAAGGAGGGCCTGCCGCATAGCGGCAGTTTGATGAATA
>JAGAHV010000084.1:0-8967 GCA_017626895.1 Clostridia bacterium
CGTGATCTAGCTAACGTACAATCGAGTATTTGACAGCACATTGGATGCAAGAAGAGCATCTGCTTTTATACAGATGCTCTCAGTCTATTTAATTTGATGTCCCTAATTTAATGACATTGGGCTTTCTTTACAGTCATTTTAATCCTCCTGTTTCAGTCGATCAACCACTTTTCACGGCGGAACCGGAACTGAAACGCTCCGGTTCCGGATAAAGTCTGAATGGGCTTTCCATTCCCTTAAAGTCTGAAAATTCCTGTTGCTTCAAGAACAATCAAAACAAAAACGAGTGCAAGCAAAACATACACGACACGCACGATGATGTTCATCTGACCGACCGTCAGATTGACATGTTCATACCATTCCAGTTTCTTTTTGTGAACCTGCCGGGAAAAAGCATCCATCTGCTTTTCCCGTTCATCCAGTTCTTTTTCCCGGGCCTCAAGTGCCCGTTCGCGCTCCTCAAGCGATTTTTCCCGCTCCGACATTACTTCTTGGCAATGTACTTGCGGATATCAAGGGAGACCGCCAGAACGATGACCAGGCCCTGAACCACGTAGTTGTAGTACGGGTTCACGCCCAGGAACTGCAGGATGATCTTCAGGAGTTCGAACACGAGAACACCCACCAGAATGCCGGGGACCGTTCCGATACCGCCTGTCGTGGAAACACCGCCGATGGTACAGCCGGCAATGGCCTCAAGCTCATAGCCCTGTCCCATGGAAGCAGAGGCACCGCCGGATTTGGCGGCCAGCAGATAACCGGCAATGGCGTACATAATGCCGGCCGTGGTATAAATGCGGATCAGGGTGCGGGTGGTATTGACGCCGGACACCTCCGCGGCAACCTCGTTGCCGCCGATGGCGTACATATACTTGCCGTGACGCATCTTGTTGTAGATAAACCAGAACACCAGTCCGAAGACAACGGCGACAAAGAACAGATACGGAAGATGGAAGCCTCTCGTGCTGCCGATGCGGCCATTGATCAGGGACGTATAGAGTTTCTGGAAGCCGCCGATGGGCTGCGCATCCGAAATGACCAGTGAGATGCCGTAGATAATGGTCTGTGTGCCCAGGGTGGCAATGAAGGGCGGCACGTGAAGTTTGGTGACAATCAGGCCGTTAATCAGTCCCCAGATCAGTCCCAGAACGATGACGATGGCGAAGACCAGGAAAATGTTCATCTCAGGGACCCATTTCCAGAGACGTCCGTTGTAATCACCGCGCTGGCACAGAATGCCGGCAATGACCGCGGCGAAGCCAACCTGACGGCCGGCGGAAAGGTCCGTACCTTTGGTAATCAGACAGCCCGAGACACCCAGTGCGATCAGAAAACGGACAGCCGTGTTGCTGATCAGGTTGCTGAGGTTTGCCCAGGAAAAGAAATTATCCTTGATGCAGCCGACCACAATTGCCGCAACGATCAGCAGGAAAACAATCGGATTGCCTGTAACCGTCTTCATGATTCTGACACCGATGGTCTCTTTCGAAACACTCTTTTGCATGACTCTTCCTCCCATTATTCAAACTGTGTTGCAAGCGCCATGATATTTTCCTGCGTTGCATCCTGTCCATCAATAAACCCGGTCACCCGGCCATCACACATGACCATGATCCGGTCAGACATGCCGATCAGCTCGCTCATTTCCGAGCTGATCATGATAATGCTCTTCCCTTCCTTTGCCAGGTCCGCGATGATACAGTAGATTTCATATTTCGCACCGACGTCAATGCCGCGCGTCGGTTCATCCAGAATCAGAATATCCGGATCGTTTGCAAGCCATCTGCCTACCAGGACTTTCTGCTGATTTCCGCCGGAAAGCGATTTAATCTGCGTTTTGGAGGAAGGTGTCTTGATGTTCATCTTCTCAACATTGTCTTTGACCAGCTGCTCGACCTTGCCGCTGTTAATGGCAAAGCCGTAATCCAGATACTTGCCGAGGGAGGAAATGGAAATGTTGTCAGCAACACTGAGAACACCCATGATTCCGCTGCCGCGCCGGTCCTCTGTCAGCATGGCAATGCCCTGATCAATGGCATCCTTTGGCCGGTTAATCCGAAGTTCCTTGCCCTTATACAGAATGGTTCCGGTCGTATGGGAGCGGATTCCGAACAGCCCCTCCATCAGTTCCGTCCGCTGGGCGCCAACCAGTCCGCCCACCCCCAGGATCTCACCTTTGCGAAGGGTAAAACTGACATTCCGGAAGGAGCGCGGGTTGATGGAGGTAAAGTTCTTTACCTCAAAGACAGTCTCCCCGGGCTGATTCTCCCGCGGTGGATACAGATTGGTCAGTTCGCGTCCGACCATCTGCGTAATGATTTTCTCCGTCGTCAGCTCCTTTGCCTCCCACGTGCCGATATAGCAGCCATCCCGCATGATGGTGACATCATCGGAAATCCGGAGAATCTCATCCATCTTGTGTGAGATATAGACGATGGCAACGTTTTCCGCCTTCAGGTCCTCAATGATCCGGAACAGCGCCTCCACCTCATTGGCGGTCAGGGACGAGGTCGGCTCATCGAGAATCAGCACACGGCAGTTGGCTGAAACCGCCTTGGCAATTTCAACGGACTGCATCTGGGAAACGCTCAGATCGCCAACTTTCTGCCGGGGATCAAAATGCATCCGAACCTTTTTCAGGAGCCCGGCCGTGTCCTCGTACATCTTTTTGTGGTCAATGACCGGAATGAACCCGAGGAGTTTTTTCATCGGATAGCGTCCGAGGAAAATGTTTTCACCGACCGTACGGGCCGGAATCGGCTGGAGTTCCTGATGCACCATGGCAATTCCCTTGTTGAGTGCATCCATGGGATCGCTGACCGTCACCGGCTGACCATCAATCTTGATCTGACCATGGTCCATCTTGTAAATGCCGAACATACACTTCATCAGTGTGGATTTTCCGGCTCCGTTTTCACCCATAAGAGCATGAACCCTGCCAGGGCGAAGCTTCAATTGTGCATGATCCAGTGCTTTTACGCCAGGAAAAGATTTGCTGACATCGATCATTTCCAGAACGTATTCAGACATTGCAGCATGCCCTCCTTTCCATCTACCCGTATACTGCGTTCCCGGCAGAGCACCATGATGATTCCCCGACAAAAACGACTCGTATAGGCAAAGATGGGTGGGCACAGGCCCACCCACCTTTCTTTTCGTGTGATATATGTTTCAGAAAGCAGAATTACTGAGCGTCGACATAGGCCTTGTTGACCTTGACATAGTCGACCCAGTAGTAGTTCTGGATCTCTTCGCCTTTGAGCAGCTTGATGGCTACGTCAACGGCTGCATGGGACTGGCCGATATGGTCATTCAGAACGGTACCGGTCATGTTGCCGTCCTTAACGAGCTGGACAGCTTCCTCAAGCGCGTCAACGCCCAGGAGGTAGATGTCCTCGCCAACCTTGCGGCCGGCAGTCTCGATAGCGGTGGCAGCGCCAAGTGCCATGGCGTCGTTGTTGCAGAAGACAACCTCAACCTTGTCGCCATAGATGTTCAGCGCGTTGGCGCAGAGCTCCTGGCCCTTGGTCTGATCCCAGTTGCCGACCTGATCATCGAGGCACTCGACTTCGATGCCGGCGTCCTTGAGAGCCTTCACGGAGAACTCGGTACGATACTGCGCGTCGATGTTCTCCGGATCGCCTTCGATCATGATGTAGGAAACCTTGCCGTCGCCGTTGATGTCGCCCTTGTTCGGGAGTTCGGCAACCATTTCACCCTGGAAGGTACCGGACTGACGGGCATCAGCGCCAACATAGCAAACCTGAGGATTGTTCAGGATGCCTTCATAAGCTTCGTCCAGCGTCTTGCCGTCCTTGTCGTAGGCCAGCGGCTCACGGTTGATCAGAACCAGCGGGATGCCGGCAGAGACAACCTGGTCGATGACTGCATCGGCAGAGGAGGTCTGAACGAGGTTCAGGATGATAACATCCATTCCCTGAGTGATGAAGTTCTGGATCTGGTTGGTCTGCTCGGCCATGTCGTTCTTGCCGTCAGCCATGGTGATCTCATACTTCACATCGTCGGTCTCGAGAGACTTGAAATAGTTCTCGATCTCATTGCGGTAGAGCGTCATGAAGTTATCAGTGAACTGATAAATGGAGACGCCTACCTTGTACGTCTGTGCGGAGGCAGAAACTGCCAGGCCCAGAGCCATCACGGCAACCAGCGCGAACACGAGAAGCTTTTTCATAAGAAAACACCTCTTCCATTATATTTCATCAGCGTTACATCCGCTGATGATTGGATCGGGATTATTATAAGCTCAAACGTCCGCCTTGTCAATTTTTTCAGCTTTCATTTGTCAATTTTATGAAAATTTTTTTTGCCCCGAAGTGTCCCTCCGTCCGGCATCGTCAGTGGGACTCCGCGTAGGCCTTATCGAACTTGACATAGTCGATCCAGGTATAATCCGGCACTTTCTCGCACCGGAGCAGCCGCACAGCCACATCCACTGCCGCCCGGGCCTGCTCCCCGTAGTTGCTCAGAACCGTGCCGGTCATCCCGCCCTCGCGGATCAGCTCCACCGCCTCCTCCAGCGCATCCACACCAAAGAGATAGATGTCTTTTCCCACCTGGCGGCCAGCTGTCTCTATGGCCGTAGCGGCCCCAAGGGCCATGGCATCATTGTTGCACAGGACGACCTCCACCCGGTCTCCGTAAATGTTGAGCGCATTGGCGCACAGTTCCTGCCCTTTGGTCTGTTCCCAGTTGCCAACCTGGTCATCCAGGCATTCCACCCGGACACCGGCATCCCGGAGGGCCTTAATGGAGTACTCGGTGCAGTACTGCGCATCAATGTTCTCCGGGTCCCCTTCAATCATCACGTAGGAAACGACGCCGTCCCCGTTGATGTCCCCCCGGTCCGGGAGTTCGGCCACCATCTTCCCCTGGAAAAGTCCGGCCTGACGGCCATCTGCCCCGACATAGCAGACCTGGGGATGATTCAGAATCCCCTCGTATGCCTCAGGGAGGATGTTGCCCTCCCGGTCATAGGCCAGCGGCTCACGGTTGATCAGGACCAGCGGAATCCCGGCGGCGCTGACCTGTTCGATGATCGCATCGGCAGAGGAGGTCTGTACCAGATTCAGAATGATCACATCCATTCCCTGAATGATGAAGCTCTGAATCTGGCTGGCCTGCTCGGCCATGTCATTCTTCCCGTCCACCACGGTCAGTTCGTATTTGACCTCTTCTGTCTCAAGCGACCTGAACAGGCGCTCAATTTCATTTCGGTAGAGCGTCATGAAATTATCCGTAAACTGATAAATCGAGACGCCTACCCGGTACGTTTTCGCGGAGGCCACCGTTCCCATGAACAGCCCAAGAACCACCAGAAAAGACACAAGAAACTTTTTCCCCAAGAAATTCCCCTTTCCATCGCCGACGCAGCGGTCAGTCAAGTACTCGTTCAAATACAGGAATGCTCTCAAGCGGCGCATCCACCTCAATGTAACCCGAACCCGGGAAAACCTCCTCCGTCCGGATATCCATCCAGGTGCCGGCCGGCAGATAGACGGTCCGTTTCCGGGCGCCGGGGGTCATCACCGGTGCCACCAGGTAATCCGGTCCGAACATATACTGATCCGTCAGATCCCAGCAGACCGGATCCTCCGGGAATTCATAGAACATGGCACGCATCAGGGGCGAGCCGTTTTCATGTGCCTCGGCATAGATCCGGCTGATATACGGCTTCAGCCTCCGGCGCAGCTCATAATTGGCCCGCATGATGCCGAAGATTTCCTCACCGTAGGACCACATCTCATTGTCCTGGCCGGTATGCAGGTACCCGCCGCCAAAGTCGCGGTCATCCAGGGCCGGAATGGTAAAGGGTTCCCGGTCGCCGTGCAGCCGCATGATGGGCTGGAAGACCGCCCACTCATACCAGCGGACCAGCAGTTCCCGGAAATCCGGGTCAAACACGTTTCCTTCCATGAACCCGCCGATGTCGGTATTCCACCAGGGGATTCCGGCCAGACCCATGTTGAGGCCCGCCTGCAGCTGATCCCGCATGGACTCCCAGGTTGAGGGCACATCCCCGCTCCACAGCACATTCCCGAATTTCTGGCTGCCGGCCCAGCCGGATCTGAGCAGGTTCACCGGCTGCACGCCCAGGGCGCGCATGGGGTCATCAAAGGTGCGGCTGTACATCTGCGGATAGATATTGGAGCAGCGCATGGCAGGACCTGCATAGTACCTGAAATTGTCAAAATCATACTTGGTCAGGTCCGGTTCGGAGTTGTCCAGCCAGAACCCGTCAATTCCATACTGATAGTAATGCTCGCGGCACTTTTCCCAGACGTATTCCCGGGTTTCCGGATTAAACGGATCAATCTCCACGCAGTCTCCCTGATAGTCATACGTCTGCATGGCCCCCCGCTCCGTCCGCATCAGCAGACCGCGGTCTACCATTTCCTCAAAGTTCTCGCTGCGCCTGTCAACGCTGGGCCAGACGGAAACAATGACCTTGATTCCCATCCGGTGCAGTTCCTCCACCATGGCAGCAGGATCCGGCCAGTATTTTGTATCGAACTTCCAGTCCCCCTGCACGGTCCAGTGGAAGAAGTCAATGATGATGACATCCAGCCTGATGCCCAGTTCATGATAGCGCCGGGCCACATTCAGCACTTCCTCCTGCGTCCGGTACCGCAGCTTGCACTGCCAGAAGCCCATCCGGTCCTCCGGCATCATGGGGGCGCGGCCGGTCACGGCGGTGTAATTGCACAGGAGCTCTTTGGGGGTATCGCCCACGGTTACCCAGTAATCCATGTCCCTGCAGCACTGGGCGACCCACTTGGTGACATTTTTGCCAAAGGACACCTCGCCCACTGCCGGGTTGTTCCAGAGCATGCCATACCCGAGACTTGATACCAGGAACGGCACCGTCGTCTGGCTGTTTTTCTGTGCCAGTTCCAGCGTGCACCCCTTCAGCTCCATGTAGGGCTGCTGGTACTGTCCCATGCCGTACAGCTTTTCCCCGTCATTGGGTTCAAAGCGAACGGTCAGGCGGTAATCCCCGCCGATATAGGGCGTCCATTCCCGGTTAACCACTTTCAGACAGTGACTCTCCCTTGTGATGCTGCCGCCGTAGTTCTGGAACAGTTCCCGCAGGATCTGCTGACCGTCCTTATACAGTGTAATCACGCCGCCGTGATTCACGGTTGCCCGGATACGGCCATTGGTGATGGAGGCACAGGGATAGTTTTTATACGTTCCATCCCCTTCCCGATGGCTCTCCTCACCGAAAACAATCTCTGTCCGGACATTGTCCGGTGTTTCCGTCAGTGCCCATTCCTCCCCGGTAAAATCCGGATTCATGGTTGCCCGAATACGCAGCGCATCCCTGCCCCACGGTTCAATTCTGAGCAATTCTCCCTGCCGCCTGCAGAGAAGTCCATTGTCTTTCTGACTAAAGCGCATGTTTTCTCACCTATCCTTTTTCAGAATCATCATATCATTTACCGGCACAGTCCATTCGCCCTCAATCCTGTTACGGCTGATCCGTTCCCCCAGCAGGCAGTGCAAACGCACACGCTGCGATTTCCCACCGTCATTCTGCAGGAAAACGCATTCGTCCCGGGCGTTGGCCACAGCCGCCTCCGGATGCGTCATTCCTGCATCCGCCTGCGGCAGATCCACCTCTGCCAAAATAAAGTCCATTCTGGTTGTCCTGCCAGCCTGATCCGGGTTTCCTGCCGGATACCAGTCAGTGCCGCATCCAAATCGGTTTCGGGTCAGAGCAGGCATACCGGCAAATTCCCTGCCAGATACACCCAAAACCTCGGCCGTGACATTCCGGGGGCAGTTCACACATCTCCTCAAGGGACAATTCCCGGCCGGCCGACAATTTCCTCCATCCAGTCAAAGCCATATTTCCCTTTTCTGGATTCAAAACGTGCACAGTTCCCGCAATGATTCCATCCGGTTTCATCAGCCGGATATCCTCACAGAGCACCTCCGGATTATCCAGTCACTGGTCCGGATTGTAACTCCGCCACGAAAAAAACATTGGGATATTTCATTCCAGTTTTCCACCGTTCTCATCCACACAGACAATTGGTCCAATGCAAACCGTTTTGTGCGAATCATTATCTGTTGGATTTCCGATTGTGTCAAGCAATCGCAATAAAGTTTTTTCCCTGGCAAATGATGAAACACGCATTTTTTTCATCGCCTGATCACTGAGACGCCCTGTACACAGCCTTTGTTTGCGTATAACCATTATCTCAAAGCTTTCAAGGCCGATATGTATCGTTTTGAAACTACTTGCTATTTTTTTATACTATTGATATAATTGTTGTATACATATATAATATAATACCTCACTTGTGAACCAAATGATTTTGAATAGCTTTTCAAATCGGGGGAATGGATTTGATTTGCGTCAAAGACGGGAAATGGATTCACTGAAAAGAAAAAAAACGGGCAGGGGGAAAGGGTGTTTATGAAGAAAAAACTTGTTGCAATGCTGTGCCTGATGGTATTCCTGTGCATGGCGATGATTGGGACAGCATCTGCTGCAAACGATGCCGTAAGAGTTATACATAGCGGAGGTCAAGAAGTTTTTGATGGATTACTGAACGCAATAACTGAAGTAAAAACTCAAGGTTGGACTGGCGTAACATATACATTGCTAAGGTCTTTTAAAGTCGGAGAACCATTTACCATGGAAAATGCAACGCTTGACATGGCTGGAAATACGCTAACTTTTGTGAGCGAGAAGCGTCCTGATAATACAAAAAGCTTTGTTAATGTATCTATTATTAACCTGGGAAATAAGCTGACCATATCAAACGGAGTGAAAGTAACATTCGATAATTGCACAATTAACCTGAACTACAAATTTATCGAAGTTCAGAGCGGAGGAAAGCTGTATGTTACTAATGGAACCACAATAAGTAACGGTCAAAATATTACCCAAAAAACCGACTTTTTGAAACCAGCATACAACAGTAATCCTGCCGGAAA
>JAGAHV010000085.1:0-8295 GCA_017626895.1 Clostridia bacterium
ATTGACAAACAGACTCTCCACAATGTTGCCGATTCCCCGGCCGCCGTTTTCAAGGTTGTCCATGGCCCGCTCAAGCAGAACATCATACGCCTGCGGGGACACGGACAGATCAATGTTTTTCTCCGCATGCAAATTGGCGATAATCTTCTCAATGCGCGCCCGGAGAATCCGCTCCGCCACCTCCGGCCGGATAAAGTCGAACACCACAATGTTCTCGCCGATCCGGTTCAGAATCTCCGGCCGTCCCAGCTGTGTCTTGAAATAGTTTTCAATCCCCTGACGTACCTGTGTCTTTATCTCCTCATACGACATGTCCGGCGAAACACACTGAATCCGCTCTCCGTTGCCGGTCTGTTCATAAATGCCCAGATTGCTGGTAAAGATGATAATCGCCTCTGAGAAATAGACCGTCTCACCCTTGCCATCCGTCATCCGTCCATCCTCCAGAATCTGCAGGAACTTGTCCAGGATGGAGGGATGCGCCTTTTCAATTTCATCAAACAGCAGGATGCAGAACGGGTTATTCTTCACCGCATTGGTCAGCTGACCGCCTGCCTCATACCCCACGTATCCCGGAGGGGCACCCAGCAGCCGCTGATCGCTGTGGGACTGGCTGAACTCACTCATGTCAAACCGGATACAGGCACTTTCATCTCCAAAGAGTCTCTCTGCCAGCGTTTTGGCCATCTCTGTTTTGCCTGTACCGGTGGGACCGGCAAAAAAGAGCACGCCTTTCGGTTTTCCATGGGTGGAAGAGGCAATATCCGAAAGCCCTGTCATGGCACGCTTGACCACATCCAGCGTCTGCATCATGGCGACCGGCTGTCCCTTGACCCGCTTCTCGAATGCTTTATCCGCCTCACGGAAATCATCCACATTCAGCTTGTTCCAGGGATTGTCCTTAATTCCGAACTTGTACAGGTCAATCACCGAGCACATTTCCCGGATCCGGATATTCTGGTTCTTGCACAGCCGGCGCAGTCCGTTCATTTCCGTGAAGGAAAATCCCTCCGTCAGGGCAACAAACCGGTCCTGGATCTTTTCCAGTTCCTCCGGATGGTCATCAAACTCAGGCCGGTCCAGACGATACTGCCTCGGCGCAAAGAAGGACGGGAAATTTTCCCCCTTCACCATCTGGGCACGCTCCTCCTTCGACGGCGTCCGCAGCAGGATGGGCTTGACATTCGGATTTCCCAGATAAAACCACGCCGGCACGTCGTTGATCTTATTGACCAGCAGAATCACCAGGTTCTTGAGCGTTCCGCTATCTGTCCGGACCTCGCCGGCATCCAGCGAGGCCTGCTGCAAAACGGTGAATCCCTCAATCTCCGACTGCTGCAAATTGCCCGGATCACTCACATAGCGTGAAGCGAAATCCATAATGACTGCCGTGGGCGCCGTCCGCTGCGTCAGCGCAGCCGCCGTCAGCCGTGGTGCCGAATTAGAGGCTTTTCCGCGGAATTCCGCGTGGATCGTCCCATTCTCAAGGCGCGCCCGGACCAGCGTGGCAAAACGCTGAATATAGCCGTCCTCACAGGAATTATAAAACCCGCGGATATCATCAAACATGACAATGTTCTCATACCCCAGGTCCTTGAGATAATAATGCAGATAGTCCGGCAGGCGCACAATGGTCCCCTTCGGAATCGTGCCATCCTCCGGATAAAGATAGCTGTCCAGGATATTCCCCTCCAGAATCAGACAGGGCTTTATCCGTCGGAAAATTTCCAGTTCCTGATGCCACTTTGAATATACCGTATCACTCATCAATCGTAAATCCCTTTCTCTGTGCTGCATCTTTCAGCTGCTGCGCATAATCCGGTCGGTGAATGCCCACGGAAATGATTCCGTCGCGAACCCGGAAATTCTGAATACGGCTTGTTTCCTGTGCCAGGATCGGTGCATACCGTTCCCGATACTCCTCCCTCAGGAAGAGAATCCGCTGATTGTCTGACCCGATCAGGGGAAGGGCATGGTTGCGCTCTTCCATATACGGTCCGTCAATCAGCACGGCAATCCGGGCGAGCAGTTCCGGGTACCGCTTTTTAAGATCCTCCGCCAGATAACCGGTGTAGACAAGGATATCCTCACTGATCTCCCGCAGCGGGTCCAGAAGCTCCTCAAGCGCCTCCGGCTGCAGGAACGGATCCCCTCCGGTCAGCGTAAAACCATCTACCGGATTCTCTCCGGCAATCATCCGGATCATTTTAAGAACGGCCCCGGCATCCACCCGATACCGCTCCTGCCGCTCCCAAAGTTCGGGGTTGCTGCATCCCCTGCAGTGATGTTCACAGCCGTCAAACCAGATACCGATGCGTTTCCCGGGGCCCAGCACCTCCACCGGGTACAGAATTCGAGCAATGTACATCATTTTCTTACCACACGGAAATAGGCGGCCAGGTCCTGACGTTTTCCACTCACACTGTTGCCGCCCAGACCAATCTCATCCCCTTCGTGAAGTTCCATCATCCGGTCATCCAGACTCCGGTTATTCACAAAGGTGTAATTCGTCGAACGCAGATTTTCAATCGTCAGCCGGTCATTTTTAAGGACCAGTTTGGCCTGTCTTCTGCCCACATAGAGACGTTCCTCAAGATAGTCTGACAGCTCCGCCTCCCGTCCCAGAACGGTTTCCCCCTCCGGAATCTCATAGAGCAAATCCCCGCTGAGACTGGCAAGCATATACCGTCTGCCGCCCTTCTGCATGACCGGTTCCTGCCGCACCCCGGAATCTGTTCCATTCTCAGCCACAGGCGGGATATCGGAGATATCCTCGCCGCACTGGCTGCATTTCCGGTCATTCGGCCGGTTATGGGTCCCGCAGTTATCACAAATGCGAACCATACGGGCATCCGGCTGTGCGATCGGAGCAGGGCGATACGGTCCTGCAGCCGGGGCAGGACGGTATGGCTCTGCGGCCGGAGCAGGGCGATACGGCTCTGCGGCCGGGGCAGGACGATACGGCTCTGCGGCCGGGGCAGGACGATACGGTTCTGCCATCGGGGCCTGACGAACCGGTTCCCCGGGCTCCTCCGTTACACGGACGGAGATCAGATCCTCCCCGCAGTTTTCATTTTCACACTGATATTTATTCGGAGAATTCCTGTATCCGCAATACGGACAAATCCGATATTTTGCCATATTCCATTACTCCCTCGTTCGGTGCATCTGCTGACTGGCTTTCCTCTGTCTGCCGGCGCTGAATCCCTCAACATCCTGTCTGGTCATATGATAATCACTGATATTGATGATCTGTGCATACTCTGCCTCAGGCGGAAGAAGCTGCATGTGCCGCATTTCAATTCCCTGCCTGGCCAGCCTGCGTGCCAGTGTCTCATAATGGGTACAGAACTGCCGCATCTCCTCTACCAGCTGTGCCGACTCGCCGTGCGTCGGCTCCCGGTCCTCCGTATCCAGTCCGCCCAGTTCCATGGAAATCTGCCCGTCGGCGCCATAGGTCACATCCACAGCCGTTCCCTCGTTCAGCGAATACAGCTCATGCCGGACCTTTCGTCCATTCTTTTTGACAACCGTCCGGTCACCCACAAGTTCATATCCCATTTCCCGCATCGCCTCATCGACCGCCTGATCGATATATTCCTTCTCCCTGCGGGCCAGATCTGCCTTTTCAAGTCTTCGGGCCTGTTCTTCAAGGAACTCAATCCCCTCACGCGTCACATCAGGCTCCGTCACCTCAAAGCCGCCGGCCTCTGCCAGAATCCGACATTTGAGCAGGAGATCATCATACGTTTTCCGGACTTCTTCCTCTTTTTTACACCGACGGATAAACGGCTTAAGCACCGCCAGATGGAAATTTTCAAGATACGCATTGTCCCGGATCTGCTCGGCCTCCATTCTCAGATCCTGCAGCTCACTGAGAAGTTCTCCGGAGAGATGAAACTTCTCCAGTTCATCCAGTGCATCCATGATCTGTTCGTAACGGGCGTCATCAAAAGTGTCTTTTTTTATTTCCTCGGCCGGTTTTCTCTCCGGCGCACGCGACGCAAAGGACAGGTTAAATCCGGCATCCAGCTGCTGTGCCCTGACCCTGGCAGCCTGATCCAGGGTCTGCCTGGCCCGGGTCAAATTCTCCTCCAGCTGCTTCCTCAGCCGCTCAATCTGTTCGTTGTCCGGCGTTCCCTGTGCCTGCGTTTTCGAGAGACGTTCCAGCATCTCCTTCATTTCCCGGAGCTGCCGGCGGCCTTCCTCTGCCCCGGGACTGTCGGGGCCCATCTGCGCCAGCAGCGCCGCCAGTGTTTCGGCCTGCTGCCGGATGGTATTCAGCCGGGAATCCCCCGCGTTTTTCGGTCCTGCCTGAACCCCGCCGGCCGCGCGGCTATATGTTCTGGCCGTTTCACGTATCCTGCTGATGCTGGGTTCCAGATTCCGGATCACATCTGAAAGAACACCATTATCTTTGGCCAGTTTATAGCTTGTTTTCCTGGCAGGTGCATTTTCATACTTTTTCAGGATGCGTTCTGCCTCCTGCACGACCGGCTGGCTTTCCCTGATCTGAATATCCGAAAACCAGGGATATTTCCTGCAGCTCTCAATCTCTGCAATCAGTTTCTTCATATCTGCCAGCTGACTGCGAAGCTGATTCAGCAAATCTCCACGTCTGGCACCTTCCTGGATCATCCGGCTCATTTCTTCCTGCTGATATCTCAGTTCACGTTCCCGCATCTCTGCCAGCTCTGCCTGCTGCCGTCTGGCCATCTCTTCCCGCTGCTGTCTGGCCAGCGCTGCCTGCTGCTGTGTATTTACACTTACATACGAAGTTTTCGGTCCGCTCATCTTTTCCCCTCAGATTTTTGTCGGTCTGCGCCACTGCTCAATTTGAGTACGTTTATTCTGCGTCAGGAGCCAGCTTTCAAACTGCGGGGTCAGTTCCCCGTTTTCCTCCATCAGTTCCTCATAAAGCCTGTCAAAGGCTTCTCCATCCTCCAGCGTCTTCCGCACGTATTCCGTCAGTTCATCCACGCTGGTAAAGGTATTTATGCCAATGACCAGCGTCCGGCTTCCGGAAAGCATAAAGCCGAGCTGATAATCCAGCACCTGCAGAAAGCGCGGTTCCTTCCGGTGAAGCCGTCTGGCGGCTTCCATCGCCTCAAGGGCTTTAAACTGCTCGGATTCCGCCGTTCCGTCCTGTTTTTCCTCCCGGCGGGTAATCTGGTCCTGAATCCGCTGATAGCGGGAAAGGATGCTGAATTCAGCCATTTCGTTAAGAAGCGGATCCATGGAGAAATCCTTATGCCGCAGTTTCCCGAGAAGTTCCTTTCCCAGATCCACAAGATCGGCAAAGGCATGTCCCTTCCAGAGAAGGTTTCGCATTTCCGGGCAAAGATAATAAAGGGTTCTGAAGAAAATCAGATCCGCATCCCCGCCGCGGGTGAGTTCCTCCTCCGCTTCCTCACAGTACGTTGCTTTTGTCTGATCGATGTTGCTCTCAAGAAAATACATCCGCAGATTTCCGCGGAAGAGCTGTTTCTTTCCCTCTTCCCAGTATTTGTTGAAATCCAGAAGCAGATTAATCAGGTCCGTATAGGACTTTCCTCGGAACGAATATGGATGCTCCTGCGCCTTCGCACTGAACGAATCGCCCGGCGTCACCTGTTTCTCGCCCCTGCACCATTTGACAACCTCTTCGTACGTCCATCTGCGGTTCGGATTCTTTTTATCATTCCGGTTGGTGAGATCTGAATAGGTCAGACCCCAGATCAGCTGCTTCAGTTCATCCGGCATCTCCGGAGGACACGGAATCTTCTGCAGTGAAATAATCCGCATCCGCTGTTCATCTGAAAGCCCGTCATAAGGCAGCATTCCGCTGTAAAGTTCAAACACAGTGATTCCCAGCGAGTAATAATCCGATTCACTCAGGAAAAGATTGCCAGAGGTTTCCGGTGCTGAATAGATGGGCGTACGTCCGGTCTCCGTCACCAGAAACGACTCACCTTCGTGTTTTACCGAACTGATGCCAAAGTCAATGATGGAAACGCTGCGTTCATCATCGTTAAGCATAATATTCGACGGCTTCAGGTCCTTATGAATAATCCCGATTTCATGCAGGTCGTGAAGGCCCTGATTGAGCGAGGGAATGATCCATTCCTTCAGATCCCGGAAACTGAATTTCTTTCCCTGCAGCGTCCCGTTTCGATAAAACGGAATAATCTCAACGGTATGGTCCCCGTATTCACCAATATCAAAAATCTTTGCCACGTAGGGAGACCGAATCGCCAGCAGCTTTTCGACCACCTCCGGTTTGATGGAAGATTTCCGGCGGTAGACTTTCGCCACATACTCCGTCTGCCCGAAGGTGACATGATACAAATCAGCCTCACCGGAGTCGACATTCATCTGGCTCTCAACCCTGTACCCGCCCAGCAGCAGCGTTCCTGCCGGGATATCCCCCTGACGGACAGGATCCATGGCATCCTCCGGCGGAATCTGGCTTCTGTCCATTCGCCGGTTCCGGGCTCCCTCAATATTGGGGTTTACCACGGTTCCCCTGAATCCGCTGCCTGCGATCTCCGGATTCAGCGCCGTCCCCCTCGGTGCACCTGCCGCTGCGGCCGGATTCAAAATCGTTCCCCTCGGTACAGTCCCTGACACAGCCGGATTCAAAACAGTTCCTCTGGGAGCGTTTCCCGGTGCGGCCGGATTCATGGCTGTTCCTCTCGGAGCATTCCCTGACACAGCCGGATTCAAAACGGTTCCCCTGGGAGTTCCCGGTGCGGCCGGATTCATGGCTGTTCCTCTCGGAGCATTTCCTGATACTGCCGGATTCAAAACGGTTCCCCTGGGAGTTCCCGGTGCGGCTGGATTCACGGCAGGTTCTCTCGGAGCATTTCCCGTTACAGCCGGATTTAAAACAGTCCCTCTCCGCCTGCTGCCGCTCCGTTTTTCCTCACTGCGCGCATCCGTCTGTACATTCTGTTTCGTTGGCTCTGTTTTTTCATTTGCTGCCGCAGCACTGTGAGATTCGGCCCCGGATACACCTCCGTGCTGCGGGCGTGCCTCCTGTGCAATTGCCGGATTCAGTACGGTTCCTCTTCGCCTGCTGCCTGCAGGTTTTAGGGCCTGTTCCTGTCCCCGCTGTGCACTTTCTCCCGGCCTGTCAAACCCATTTCCCGATGCCAAATTGTCCGAATTCGGGTGGGAATATTCCTGCCGCATCGGCGTCTCTGCTATTGCCGGATTCAGCACCGTTCCCCGGGATGGTCTGCGCGCAGCCGCAATTTCCCGCTTCCCATCGTCCCTGCTTTCTGCCGCCTCAGATATACCACGCTGAACAATCCTGTCCCGGTCATAGTCCGTTCTGCTTTCCGCTGTCGTCCTGCCTTCATTTACCGAAGGATTCAGTACGGTGTCACGTCGTCTTCTTCCAGATGTTCCGGTCCGATAATCATTCATGCTTCTGTCTCCTCCTCAATATGAGCCGTAGCCTGGTCTTTGGACACTGCAGCATTTCCGGTGCTCATATTTGACAAACCGACGCTGCGCATCGAGCCAACTTTTTAGGTTTCATCCCTGGTCATTTTCCGGAGCAATTCCTCCTGCCCGGATTCGACAATCTGTCACTGCGCCACAGAGTTACTTATTAAATTCAATTATACTCATCCAATTATGACAATTCAAGCTGAAAAAACCTGTATACTGTGCCGTAAGCCGTACCGCCGCATCATCATAAAGTTCAAGGGCGGAAATTCCGTAACTGAACCATGTGCTCCCCTGCATTTATCGAGCTAAGGAACTGCATCTATTGGCAGGATTCTCTCTTCTCCTGCCAATATAAAAAGGCCGCCCCACCTGCACATGCAGGATGGGGCAGCCAGTGAGATTCCATCGTGCCGGTCAATGCCTGCCGATGATCCGGCCAGGACAATGACGAAGCCTTCAATCCAGACAGCTTATCGGATGAACGCAGATCCTCTGCTCATCACAAAACGCAGATGAACGGAGCCGTTCCTGTCATTCCTCTCAATAACGTGAAAGGTTGCGGGCTTCGGCAACGCCTTTGGCAATTCTGGAACCGGTGAAGATCATGTTGGCACCCGTCTCAATGAAATAGAAGCCAATGAGGATGCCCGAGATGGTCGCCGCAATAGAAGGATAGATAAACGAAACAACACCCAGGATGATCTCAGCCACGCCAAGGACGATGCCCAAGATCCACACAAAGGTACCAGCGCCATTTTTCTTGCTTTCAAAGGCGTTAACGATGCTCAGAATACCGCGGATGATAAACCAGCCGGCGGCGATGAAGAGCAGGATATCATTGGTCATGGCGGCAGCGCC
>JAGAHV010000086.1:0-3943 GCA_017626895.1 Clostridia bacterium
ATCACTTCCTCGCCGTTTATCAGGCGAAAGAATCCGTGTTCCAGTCCGGCCAGGTGGTCCGAATCGTTATGTACCTGGGCACAGCAGACAATCCGGCACTCGTCCTCTCCCATCAGAATGTTGCATGAGGTCTGAACCACGTTCAGACTGGCTGAGGCGATTCCGGCAGGCAGCAACAACAGGCACAGGCAAAAAAGCAGAAAACCTTTTTTCATTTTCTCTCTCCTACTCGGAAAGAATACGCCGTATACCGCTTTCATCTACCACCGATACCGGATCCTCAAGACCGCCGACACTCAGTTCCTCGCCTGCCCTCAGTCCAAACATGTTCCGCAGATTTTCAAGCGTCGACACCTGATAGGTATTCTGGATGTACAAATCATAATCGGTTACAACGATTTCCGTTACCCCCACACGCTTCAGAACATCCAGCGCATGCTGATCCAGCTGCAGGAGCGCATTCCCGATATTGCCATACTGACGGAGCACCAGACGGATTCCGTCATCTGCTGCCTTTTTCAGGTTTTCCTGGAAGGAAATCCCGTTTCCGCTGCGTTCAAAGAGCTGCAGCCGGACCATAATTCCATTGAACCTGGCCTGGTACACCCAGTTATTTGTCACGGAAACTCCGCGATACAGGCGCTTTTTCGGGAACGCTTCCTCCTTCCCGCCGGAACGGACCGATTCCGTTGAATTCTCCTGCAGAGAATAGGGGGCCGTCGTTCCGGCAAGAGCTGCGCATGTAAACAGAATGCTGATCATGAACACGATAAAGAATACGCTAAATTTTCTTTTCATACTCAAGCCACTCCTTAAATGAGCCGTAGCTCGGTCTTTCGGCACCGTGGCATTTCCAGTGCTCATATTGTACAAACTGCCGCTGTGGCGGCAGGCCCACTCCTTGGTAGAATTCATCCTTCATCATTTGCCGCCGCACCGAGGGCCCAAACCGGGCACTTTCCCGCTTTGCAGCAGGGCCGGTTCCCGATGATCAGTCGGTCGTTCTCGGGGTCACTCCGATCCAGTAGACCGGCGCAATCGCTTTATAGGTATCCGTATATTTCAGTTCCCGTGAAATCTGAAGGCCGTTGCTGTCCATGGTTACCAGATACACATCGACAATATACCCTTTTTCACCTTTGGAGATCTGCTGTGTCTGATTGTCATACACCACATACTGGGCATTTCTGTCCGGCCGGTATGTCGGTTCCGGCAGTGGGATCTCCTCTCTCACCTGAGATTCAAGTTTATACGAATAGCCGTTCGGATCCGGCCGGCCGTAAATGGTAAACGAAGTATACCAGTAGTTTTTCTTCTTGTAATAGTCCGTTTCAATGAAAATATCCGCATTGGTTGAATTCCTGAAGATAAAATCAAGCCGGTCATCCGAAACCGTCGCATCCTGCCCCATGGGGACATAGTTGGATGCCAGGGAATGCTGCGTTCGGCGGACAATTTCCAGTCCGGCATTCACCACGGCATTATACAGTGTCGAGGATACCTGGCAGATTCCGCCGCCGATGCCCAGGACGTATTCACCGTACGCAATCTCCGGTGCTTCCACAAATCCGTTCTGTTCGCTGCGCTTTCCGGTCACCTTATTAAAGGAAACGGTCTCACCGGCATGAACGATCAGGTGGTTAAATTTCTTCGTTCCGATCTCGATGTTTTTGAACCGTCCCTCGTGTGAGGTTGCCCCGATGGCCGTCTCATAGGTAGCCAGTTTGACGATGGACCCCTCCAGTGCCTCTCTGGTTACCTTCGCCTCCACCTTTACCGGCGTCAGTTCCACGACGCCCGATTCCAGGCGGTCCACCATGCTGACAATCCGTTCATTCAGGCCGGTAATATCCAGCGTCTGTCCGGGTGCATCATCCGTATACGAATACGGCGGCCATTTGGTCTCATCATCCACACGGGTGGCATTGATTGCCGGCTGGTCCACTTCATCCTTGATCTGCGAGAGGATCTGATTCACCTTGGAGAGATCATAGGTCATGGTGGAATACCGGCGCACCTCATTCTCCTGCACCGCCTTGATCTGCTCATAGCGGGTCGACGCATTTCCGATATGGCCGATTGACCATAGCTGATCCAGCTGATCCTCCACGTTATATTTCATCTGCAGATCATCTTTTGTAATATCCCATGTCCGTCCGTCCACCGTCCGGAGCGTTATCTTAAACTTTGACAGCAGACTGTCGACCTGCGCATTAACCATCTGGTCTGCCTGGTCCAGCGTCATCCCCTGCAGCGGGATGTCATTCATATAAATATTCTCATAGAAGATATCCTGTCCGCGATCCAGTGTATCCCGAATATCCTTGAGTTCGAGAAGCTTTCTGACGCCCAGGACACCCCCCAGGATGACACCGACCACAACCACGGCAACGATGGCCAGTTTCCCGATTCTGTTCAGATCCAGTTGCCCGCCTGCGTTTTTTCTCCTTCCGGACAGTTTATGGAAGGATTTCTTTCCTCCGGCTTTTGTACGGACCGTCTTATGTCCGCCAGACAGTTTTTTCTTTAATTTTTTTTGAAGCGATTCACCGGCTGATTTCTCTTCGGCTTTCCTGCCCTCCGGCATTTCACCGCCGGCTTGCTGAACGGGCATTTCCGGGATGCTCTGCCATTTCCCCGTTTCATTCTCTGGCTCCGGTCCCGGCATCTGCGATTCAGGGACAGCTTTCGCCTCCGGGTCAGCCTTTTGTTCCGGCATCCCCACACGTCTTGATGCCGCTCCGTTAATTTTCTCGGCCGTAACCATCCAGTCCGGTTTATGCTCATCATTTCCTACCACAATGCGCACTGGTTCCGACGGTGTCACGGGTGTCGGCGGGATCACTCTTTTTTTTGATTCCACTGGCGGCGGGATCACGGTTTTGGGAGATTCCGCTGGTGCCGGCGGGATCACAGGTTCTGACGGTGTCACAGATTCCGGCGATGCCACAGGTTCCGGCGTTCTTCGCCGGCGTCTTCGCTTTACCTGCTCCTCCTGCACAGTCCCGCCTCCTTTCCAGCTTTCAACCTCATTACCCTTTGTCTGATCAACGTTGTATGTGTCCAAATTCTACAAACTGCCGCTTCGCGACAGTGCCATTCCTTTCCATTGCTCAAAATGATCATTTGCCTGAGCAGTTTTGTTCCTGTCAGGATCTGATCCTGAAGCTTTTCCGTACACAGCTCTGCTCTGCATATGCAGAGCGTCCGGCTTGCTTTTTTCGGGCAAAAATCTTTCTTTTCCATAATCATACAGGGTATATCTTACATCATTTACCCCCTGATGACAAGATTTGATTTTTTCTTTCAAACACTTGAAGCCGGTTTGTGTGCATAGAGCACTATATTTCATCTCGTTTTTTATGCATTATTTTTTCTTGACATCGTACTCCTAGAGGATTATAATCCATTTGTTCTGAGCGAGCGGTAGTGCTGGAATTGGCAGACAGGCACGTTTGAGGGGCGTGTGTTGTATGACGTATGGGTTCAAGTCCCATCTACCGCACTTTCTGAGGGTGTAGCAAACAGTGATTTCTTTGCTACACCCTTTATTTTAGTCACTTCTTGAAGAAAAATCTTTCCGCAGAGCAGAGACAAAATACCCCATGTCAGAAAGAAAGTGCACACGTAAGTGCACACGAAAGTGCACGCAGAATCTTAAAAATAAACTCAATCCGGGACATCTGAGATTTTTTTTAACTCATTAAGAGATTTTTCACTTGACTCCGCAAATTTTGAAGCAGTGATTTCTTTATGTTCCTGCATGATTTCCACATATATACTATGTGAGAAACTTGATGTCGAATGCCCCATCTGCTGCTGCAGTTCTTCTTCTGTTGCACCACTAATTACCAGTGATGTGGCAAAGAAGTGTCTGAGGTCGTATCTTCTCATTCCTTCAGGCAAATTAAATTCTTTTTTGATCCGATCCCATCTCCTGAAC
>JAGAHV010000087.1:0-6389 GCA_017626895.1 Clostridia bacterium
ACGCACATGGTCACAACAGTACTGACCGGCACGGTACTTTGCCTGGTTGTGGCCACCGTGCGGCAGGGAAATCCGCCGGATGATCCTCTGTGACAGTGCCCGGTGCGTCTGGTCTGGCGCGTTGATGGCAGCGGGTTTCTGCAGATTCCGAGAGGATCCCGGCGGCGCATTTTCGTGACAAACGGATGCGCTGAGGCGGCAGGCATTTGCAGCCGACAGACCGGGATGAGTACACTTATGAACGAAGTGGAGGAGAATGATTCTGTCTGGAACAAAAATGGATAGAAAATGGATGCTGGTGTACTTTATAAGACAATAATTTTATACAATGTGGATGAAATAGGACGGAACACGGACCGGATGGCATGTGGCCGGCCGCTGAACAGCTTTCAGAAACGAAACCGGCCTGGGGGGCCGGTCATCTTACCCGGTCTTGTCCAGGATACCAGCGCTTTAAGCACATCGACGGAGGCGCATAGTCCCATTTTCGGTTCCATTACGTCGTATCTCTTTGAAGGCGTTTCTTTCGTTCAGGCTGTTTTTCTGTGCATGGCCTTAGACAAAGAAAAAACCTCCGCACCCTCATTCCGCAGGCAGAAATGGGGTTTGGAGGGCAAATCACGGCAGGTCATACGACTGAAAGGTTAGTTGACAACAGCCACTTATTTTCACTTGGTTCAGCATTCAGCAAAGGCTCCTGAAATTTCAGGAGCCTTTGAAAAACCTTATTGATTTGATTTCAGACCTCTTGCCCTTATTCCTGGAGCATGAGTTCAGTCAGCATGAGGAACGTGAGCCCCTGACCATACGCCGTGGGGGTGACGATGATATCCTTGTAATGCTGCAGGTTCTTGCCCATGCCGGTTCCGCCGGACACGCCCTGGACGGCGCCGGTTTCATCAATCTTGTCAAGGACGGCGCGGGCGGAGAGCATGCCCATGGGTCCGTAGGGTTCATTCGGGAGCCAGCCGAGGCGGACGCCCTTGAGAACGCCGTAGGCAATGGCGGCAGTTGCACTGGTTTCGCAGTAGGTTTCCTCCACATCAATCAGGGTGGTGTAGAGGCCGTTGACCCGCTGGTATTTCCACAGGGCCAGAACCTGGTCCTGCCAGGCAGCGTGAATCATGCGCATGGCGGCATTGTTGCGCTTTGTAATGTCATACAATTCAATGGCTGAGGCAGTAAACCAGGCATTTCCCCGGGCCCAGAACGCCTCGGCAAAATTGTGCCGGCGGTCAAAGGTCCAGCCATGATAGAACAGGCCGTTGACCTTGTTCTGCAGGTAGCGGATGTGCATCAGGAACTGATACTCCGCTTCCTCAATCAGTTCGGGGCGATCAAGCACGACGCCGGCCTTGGCCAGGAAAAGGCAGACCATGAACAGGGTGTCACACCACAGCTGCTGATAATGCTTGTTCCAGACGGTGCAGTGCTGCAGTCCTTCGTAATCGGTGCGGGGCATCTCCTCCATGACCCACTGAATCCAGCTTTCAATCACCGGCAGGTAGGCGGGATTCCGGCTTTCATCGTAGAGACAGGTCAGGGCCAGAACCGGTGCCACTGTATTGACATTGCGGTGCGGCTGCGTTTCGCGGCTGAGCATATCCTCATACCAGCCGGTCAGGTATTCGAGAATGGCCGGGTCGCCGCTCTGCTGGTAGGTCTTGTAAATCCCGTAAAGTGCAACGCCGGTGGGCCATTCCCAGTTGTTCATGGTGAGATGACCGCGGGAGGGATCATTTCCGTCGGCCCGCTGGAGCATGCCGAGGACTTTGTCAGCGATTTCCTTGTAATTCATGGTTGTACCTTTTTCCTTTCAAATAAAGATTGAATCCATTCCATGGACAGGGACTGTGTGGGAGAGAAGGAGTCGGACTGCATATAGGTGTAAATGGCCTGCGTAAGGGCCCGGGCTTCGGGATAACGAGAGAGGTCCTGCAGGCCCATGGAGGAGACCAGAAGGCGGCCGCTGCCGCACCGGCATTCAAACAGCATGGCCATGGGACGCAGAAACGCATAGGAATCCATCTCTGCCACAATGCAGGAGATGCGTTCGGGGAGGAGCAGTGCCCGGGCATTGGCCATGGGCCACCACTGCCAGGTGCCGTAGGACCTGGTGGGGAAATGGGCAAACAGCGGATGTGTGTCATCAATCAGCAGGCCCATGCATCCGGACTGCTGGGGAAAGGTACAGACGGACCAGAAATCCGGACTGAACTGGGCTCGGAGGGAATTGGGCAGCGCCTCCCCGGTGCTTTCCGGGGAAAGATAGACACGCCCGCCAGCCTCAAGCACGTCCCTGGCCTGCTGATCAAAGCGCCGGCACTCGTAAATGTCGGGCGGGCATTCCGGGACATGGTCCGGGTAGACCCAGATCGGGTAGGTGTTCACATGTCCGCAGAAGGAGATGCCGAGGGTCAGCTGAACGGGCTCCCTGACCTTGCCAAGGGGAAGGGAAATCGTGCCCAGATCGGTCAGGCCGCCTGGCCTGGCCTTGACAGGGGGCAGCTGTCCCTGACAGGAGACAGGACCGGTCAGGGACCACTCGGGAATGCCCGACAGGGACGCTTTCCCGTAGTGGGCCAGCTGCACCCGGGCGGTGAGCATTTCCCCTTCCGTATAGGTATACCGGGGGAGCAGAATCAGGGGCAGGGTATCCCTGAAAAAGGCGGCAAACCGGTCCGGCTGTGCAAAGGGGAAGGGCTTGGGCTGAAGGTGCGCATTCATCATGCCGATCAGGGCGGTTCCCTGCCCGGGGAAATCCTGAAGGCTCAGGAGCGAGATGCCGCTGTACTCAGCGGTGCGCAGTGCACTCTCCACCTCGGCCCGGTAGCACTGCAGGGAACTCTCCCCGGAGGCCTCAATCATTTTGGCCCACTGCGGCTCGAGTCCGGCTGCCCGGACTTTTTTCTCTATGTGGGAAAGGTTATTGGGAACGGTCACGCCGTTATACTGCTGAATTTCGCTGAAATCCGGCAGTATTTCATACTGTCCGACTTCAAAGGAGAAGACCGGCTGTTCAGACTGTTCGCGGATTTTCTGCATGGTGGCATCATACTGGTGGCACGCATTGGGATATTCGTGATTCAGCCATCCCGTGGGTCCGTCACAGGTGGCACGCATCTCCATCCCCTGGCAGGACATGGCGGTATAGAAATCACTGGCCGGATCTACCCGAGGGCACCGTAGTGGACGTTTGAACCGTTGGCATACAGGCGCGTCGGATCCGTTTTCCGGGCCAACCGCAGCAGTTCATTCATAAAGGCATGCCCCTCCGCGTCTGTATGGAGTTCATTCCCGAAGGTGAGCATGACAAAGGAGGGGTGACAGGAAAGGCCGGAGAGAATCTGCAGCAGTTCGTTCCGGTAATAGGTCTTTGCCTCAGGGCTGCTGAAGGCGTGTTCCGGATCCCAGTGGGAGAGTTCCGGCTGCATCAGCAGACCGAGGGCATCCGCGGCGGTAAAGGCGGCCTCTGGCGGACAGTGGCTGTGAAAACGCACGCAGTTCGTGCCATAGGCCTTGTACTGCCGGAGGATGGAGGTCCACTCCTCCACCGTCATGGGGCAGCAGCCGGTTTCGGGGAAGACGGCGCAGTTGGTTTCCCCGCGCAGAAAGATCCGCCGGCCGTTGAGGGTCAGGCGGCCATGGCGTTGTCCGAAATCCCGGATGCCAAAGGAGACGGTCCGGCCGGACATGCCTGACAGGGAGGCAGTGAGGGAATAGAGATTCCCCTCATCCAGATCCCAGCGGAGGAGTCTGTTCTGCATAGGAAGGCCGTCCAGGCGGATTTCATGGGCTCCGGGACGGAAAGCAATCCGGCGGGTCACGGGATGGGCCAGCGCCCCGGAGGTCAGGGAAAGCGTTCCGTTATACGGGCAGGCAGCATCCACGCCGATGCGGACAGAAAGGGTCCGGCCCTGCGGGAGGACGTGGACATAGGAAAGATAGACCGGCGTTTCCGCCCGCAGATGAAGTTTGCCCAGAAGGCCGTTCCAGTTTGTCTGGGTTTCATCGGAGGCGGCGGAGGAATAGACGATGGCATCCCGCGGCCAGTCCGGATAATGGTTGTCGCTGATGAACATCAGTTCATCCTGGCCCGTGGCCAGCCCGGTAATTTCAAAGACCTGCGGGGCGGAGAGGCAGGCGGGGCCAATGGCCGGGGCTTCCTGTCCGTTGATCCTGAGGCGCAGGTGGCGGGCCCGCTCCACCTCCACAAAAAGACGCATCCCGTCGGGAACCTCGAAGGAAACCGTGCGGGTCAATTCTGCCGGTCCCTCATAGGAATGATGCCGCGTGAGACGGGTAACGATGGGGTCACCGGAATGGTAAAACCCGATGCGGCGAACCTCATCCACCTTCCACTGCTGTTCCGGGTCATCCGCAAAGCCGATTCCCGCCTCATCCAGGGTTCCCGGAAGGCAGATGGTGCCCTCCTGTCCGGGAATACGGCACTGCCAGATGCCGGAAAGATCAAGTACAAGCATACAGTTCTCCTCTTTCTTTGCAGAGTTGGCCGGGCCCTGAACGGGTCACTGCGGCACGGATGGCAGAAGACGGCGGTGCAACAGGGCCCCCTGATGGCAGCAGTCGGCGGCGAGAACTTGGTCAAAGCATTCCCGGGCGCGTGCGTACTGGCCAAGGCCCATGCTGCCCAGACCGATCAGGTACAGGCAGTGAATCCGGCTGCGGGCGGAGAGATCGTCATCAAAGAGCTGCAGGTCCGGCAGAGAGACGGCAAAATAGTCGATCTTTACCTCGTCATAATAGTGCTTCTCCCCGTAGGCGATGAGCTTGTGGAAGCGGCTCCTGGCATGCGCCTCATCGCCCAGTGCCCTGGCGGCCATGCCCTCATAGAAGATCATGTCGGCCGGCTGATCGTTGTAGTACATGGCCGAGGCGGGTTCCTCATCGCCCTCTGCCGCCTGTCTGAGGCAGGCGAGGGCGACATCATTATGTCCCAGTCTGCGTTCGGCCTGGCCCAGAAAGTAGTAGAGATGATTGTCCTTTTTCCCCTCCAGCTTGCCCTCGCCCAGTTTTTCCGGATAGCTGAGGGCACGCCTGAACATGGAGGCGGCGGTCCCGGCGTCACCCTGCTCAAGGGAGATAAGGCCGATACGGGTCAGTGCAAAGGCATACTGGCCGGTGACTTTCCCTTCGCCGCCCTCCCAGGGATGGAAGTGCCGGTTCAGAATGAGATTGAGTGCCTCCTGGCAGCGGTCTGCGTCATTGAGCAGCGTACAAAGCTCAATGCACAGATCATCCCTTGTGAGGACGGTGGGCAGATGACCGGCCAGGAACCGGATCCGGCTCCCAAGGTCCATGTTCAGTTTCCCGTACAGCTGATGCAGTTCAAGAAGAATGCGCGCATCGCTTTCATCCAGCCGGTAGGCGGTTTCCATGCAGGCCCTGGCCTTCTCCGGGTCCCGGGCCTTATTGTAATAGGCGAGGGACAGATTGCGCCAGACCGTGGGAAAGTCAGGATCAAGGCGGGAGGACTTTTCCCAGCACGCTATGGCCTCTTTGTACTGGCGCCGGTCATACCACAGGCACCCCAGGTAATAGGGGGCTTTTGCATCGCTTTCATTGTGCGCCATGGCGTACCGGAGAACCTCAATGTCCTCAAGCCGGTTCGGGAAGCAGTAGAGGGAATCCGCCGCGGCGGCGGACTGGAGTGCCGTATTTGCTGCGTCCGCATCGCAAAGAAGCGATGAATAGAATGCGCGGTAGTACCAGAGCATGGGCGATTCGGCCGGGCACAGGCTGAGGATGTCGAGAGCCTTCTGCCAGAAACCGGCCTCCGCGTAGTCAATGGCGCATTCGATATAGCTGCTCACACGGGTGCCCATCATCCTGACGGCGTTTTCCGTGTCGCCGCTTTCCAGACGGGAAACGTAGTCAAAGGCATCGACGTCAAGATTTTCCTGCAGCCAGCGGGCGGCTTCGGTTTCCCTGCCGAGCTGTTTCAGAATGAGGCCGCGCAGCGCCCGCGCCTTGAGGTTATGGCTGTTCCGGATGAGACTCCGGTCGATGTGCTCAAGGGCCAGTTCCGGATCGTTGCGCCGGCAGTCAATACAGGCCAGATAGTAATAGCCGCTTTCCTGCTGTGCCTGTGTCCAGGTGGCCTTGTAAAAGGCGTCATACGCCTCATCCGGTCGGTGCTGCATCAGCAGGGCGAGACCCAGGTTCAGGTAGGGCTCACTGTCATAGGGATTTGGGTTCCGGCTGGTCATGCGCGCAATGGCGGCGCGGAAAAAGGGCTCTGCCTCATCCGGTTTGCCCCGGCGCATCAGGAGCATGCCATAGGCGTTGTTGGAGCGGATGTCACCCGGATCGCGCTTCAGCGATTCCAGATAATAGGGATCCGGCAGGTAGGTGGCATGACGGTACTG
>JAGAHV010000088.1:0-5738 GCA_017626895.1 Clostridia bacterium
GCATTCGGATTGATGAAAAACGATTCCGTTTCAGCAATCTGAAATGGCGCCGTCTCCTGACCGCCATGCCGACCGCGCAGTATGAAATTGATGAACAGTACGGGCGATGGGCAACCAACACGACCTACACCTTTACCCGGCAGGAAAGCGGCAAAGTCGTCTTTTCCTTTGAGAATATCCAGGACAACCATGAGGTGTACGTCGATTTTATGCCCATCAATCAGCTTCCCAATGATCTTGAATTCAATACGGCAATTGTCGGTCACCGGAGAATCCGAACAACGCAGAAAATTGCCGTTTTCCTGATTGCCTCTCTTGCCGCACTGGTGTTTGCGGCGACCATCCTCTGGATGCGCGGCGACGGGAAAAGAAAGTAAGATTTCTCACTGAAAGGGTAAAAGTCGATATGAAGGGCTACTCCTGGCGCATCAGGATTCGTATGCTGATCGCCGTCTGTTTTCTGCTTGTGATAGCCGCTGCCGGGCTGATCAACTGGCGCCTTGTGGCAAAGCCGGTTCAGAATTTTATGGCTGGCAGCAGTCAGTTTCACGAGATAACGGAAAACATTGAAAAAGAATATCAGTCCGGGGACTTTTTCCCCAGACAGGTCATGATCAACCTGAATGGTCTGGCCGCCCGAATCGCCGGTTTCCGGCATTACAACGGCGTCGTGCTTCTAAGCGGGAACACTCTTGCCGGTGAACTGATTCCCAACCGGGATACGGATTCCTGGTTTCGCGGCATTGCCGAGCTGTCGCAAAGCCTCAAAAAACACAATATCCCGTTTCTCTATATTCAGGCGCCGTATAAAATCGCCTATGACAGAAGCAATCTGCCCGCCGGTCTCACCGATTACGGCAATCAGATTGCGGACCGGCTGCTGCATGCGCTTCAGCATGAAAACGTCAATACGCTGGATCTGCGAAAATGGATTTCCGAGGACGCAAACCAGGTAGAGACCTATTTCTACAAGACGGACAATCACTGGAATACCGATGGAACGTTCGTCGCTTTCACCCAGATGATCAGCTGGATTCAGGAGCACATCTATCCGGATTTGAATGTCGAATACGCAGACCGTTCGCTGTGGGAGCATCATGTTCTTTCCAATCCGTTTCTCGACAATCTCGGGAAGCGGGTCGGGCAGTACTATGCCGGGACGGATGCACCGGAATGGGTCCTTCCGCGTTTTACCACCTATATGTCCGCCAGCATGCCCGGCAGCCGGCTGTTCTATTCCGGCTCCTTCCGGAACGCCAATCTGCAGATGGAACATGCCACCAGCGGGGAACTGTTTACCAACGACGAATATGACATGTTTATGGGCGGCGATTATCCCGAGATCGTTCATAAGAATTCGGAAGCGCCGAACCGACTGAAGGTCCTGATTGTAAAAGACAGCTTCATGCGGCCGCTGGAAGGGCTCCTGTCAACGATGTTCACCGAGCTGACGACGCTGGATCTGAACCTGTATGATGAAATGACCCTGCATGAATACATCGCCCTGAACCGGCCGGACATCGTGTTGATGATGGTTTCACCGGCTGAAATCGGTTCGGCCGCGTTCGACCGGTTCGGCGGACACATGCCGCAGATCGTGGGAAACGGCAGCAGAAAACCCCTCGTTGATCATGCCACACTGAACATTGAGGCAACGGAGAGCAACCGGCGGTTTGGTACGTTTCCGATGACCCTTGAACCGGGGAAAACCTATGAGGTCACGATTGAAGGCATCCATATCTCCAAAGGGGTTTCGGATGGTGTCAGCATCGGGGTGTACAGTCCGGGTCTCAACAGAATGGTCTGCTATACCGTCGCCGATGTAAATCTGGCAAACCGGTACGGCGAAAAATGGCGCGTCCGGGTTCCGGATGAGCTTCCGGAGGATGAACCGGTTACGCTGCAGTTTTACAGCGGAATAGCCGGAAAAACCGCCGGCATCTCCGCCGTTTACAGCGGCCTGACGGTCAGGGAGGTGGAATAAATGCTGCTTGTCAGTATGGAATTTCTGTTCCTTTTTCTGCCGGTCACGCTCTGCGTTTATTATTTTCTGCCCGTCAGGGCCCGCAACGCCTGGCTGGTACTGGCCAGTCTCTTCTTCTATGCCTGGGGCAATCTGCAGTATATCCCGCTGATCCTGTTTTCCATTCTGTTTAATTATTTCCTTGGAATGCGCCTTGAGGAACTGCAGAAAAAAAGTTCAAAAATCCTGTTTCTCCTGCTGGGAATCGCACTGAATGCCTGCATCCTGCTGCTTTTCAAGTATGTGCTGTTCCTGCGGCAGATTATCCCCGTACACGGTGAATGGCTGCTCAATGACACTCTTGCCGTAAAAGCACCTCTTGGCCTGTCTTTCCTGACGCTTCGAACCATCGGCTATCTTCTGGACGTGTTCCGGGGAACACCGGCCCAGACCCATCCGGTTTCCTTCGCCCTGTATCTTTCCTTTTTCCCGCAGATGCCGGCAGGCCCCCTGACCCATTATACGGCTTTCAGGGATCAGCTTGAAAACAGGCATATCACACTCCGGGCATTTTCAAAAGGGATTATCCGCTTCATCGTCGGATTCAATAAAAAAGTGCTTCTGGCCGATATTCTGGCCCGGCTGACCGACCAGATCTTCCAAATGCCTTCAAGAAGCGCTGGAACCGCGTGGCTTGGCATTGTCAGCTTTGCCCTCCAGATCTATTTTGACTTCAGCGGCTATACGGATATGGCCCTGGGCCTTGGCAAGATGTTCGGCTTCCGTCTCAGCGAAAACTTCAATTATCCTTACTGGGGCCGAACTGTTTCCGATGTCTGGAACAGGTGGCATCTTTCTCTCGGTTCCTGGATGCGGGACTATGTCTATATTCCGCTGGGCGGTTCACGGGTCAATCAGTTCCGGCACATACTCAATCTGATGCTCGTCTGGTTTCTGATCGGTCTCCTGCATGGAAGCGGACTGACCTTTATTTTCTGGGGGATCTTAAATGGTCTGGCGGTCGTCTTTGAATCCCAGACGCGCATCCGCAAGGATTCAGATGCCTGGCCTGCGCCTCTTCGTGTCCTGTACCGAATACTGACCCTCCTGTTTATTCTGTTAGGCTGGGTATTTTTCCGTTCGGAGTCTTTTTCTGCCGGCATCGGGTATATCCGGGAAATGTTTGCCCTTGACGGCAATCCATGGGGAAATCCGGAACTGTTTTTCCTGCTTCGCGAATATGCCCTGGTGTTGTTATTCGGCCTGCTTGCCGCTACGCCGCTCTTTATCCGTTCAAAGGAAAAGCTGCTGGGGATGAGCGATAAAACGGGGGATCTTCTGGTGACTCTGGGGAATATCCTGCAGTTCATTCTGTTTTTCGTCAGTCTTTCCTCTCTCGTGATGGGAACCCACGTCCCGTTTGTCTTTACCGGAATATAATCTCCGGGGTCTGAACCTTTTGAACCGGCCATGCCGGTTCTTTTTTTTGACCGGTTGTATTTTTAAGTCCCTTGTGTATAATGGGAATCAGGATTGCACATGGGGGAATCTTTCCGTTTCACACGGAATCAGAACGATCGGTCTGTCGGAGGAACAACGATGCCGAAAAAAAGCAGAAATACACGGGGAAAAATCGTCTCGGCCGCATGGAAGCTGTTTTACGATCAGGGCTATGATGAGACAACGATAGAGGATATTATTTTCGAATCCGGCACATCCAAAGGCTCTTTCTATCATTATTTCAACGGAAAAGACGACCTGCTCAGTACGCTTTCCGTCATCTTTGATGAAAAATATGAATCCCTGATTGATGAGATGAAAGAGGAAAAGCCGGCCTTGGAGACGATGCTGTTCCTGAACAGGGAACTGTTTGCCCTGATTGATGCCAGCGTGCCGCTGGAACTGCTCTCAAGGCTGCTCTCCTCGCAGCTGGTCACACACGGCGAACGCCACCTGCTGGACCGGAACAGGACGTATTTCAAACTGCTGCATCAGATTGTGCGCAGGGGACAGGAACAGGGGGATCTTCGCAGCGATGTGAGCGCAAATGAAATCGTCACCGGATACGCCATGCTGGAACGGGGCATGATGTACGAATGGTGTCTGAATAACGGCGCCTATTCGCTTGCCCAGATGGCGGAAACCCAGATGCCGAAGCTGCTTGAAGGGTATCGAAAAAAATAATTTCGAAAAAAATTCCAACATTCGTCTATTATCTGTACAGCCAGAAAAGATAAGTAAATAAAGGGTTTATCCGATAAAAACCAGAATGCAGTTCAGACTTTTTTCTGTACTGCATTCTGTATTTACGTACAGTCCCTGTTTTTGCTATAATGACGCCCGTTACGAAAAGAACGGAGCAGTCCTGCCGCAAATGCGGCAGTTGTCATCCAGGCCTCAGGCAATGCTGCTCCGGAAAATGACCAATGCTGAGGCCTGCAAAGGAGTAGCACTGTCGCACAGCGACAGTTCGTCAAATCCAGGCCTCAGACAAGCCACTCCGGCAAACGAACACGATGAGGCCTGCAAAAGGAGGCCTTTTTAACGTGAATGTAACGGAAACCATCATCTTTATTCTTTATCTGGTCTTTATGCTGAGCATCGGCATCTACTTCTTCCTGAAAAACAAGAATGCCGATGAAAAGGTCTTTTTCCTGGGCGGCCGACAAATGGGTCCGTGGGTTTCGGCTCTTTCTGCCGGCGCATCCGATATGAGCGCCTGGGTTCTGATGGGACTGCCGGCCTCGGTGTATGCACTCGGACTGGGACAGATCTGGATCGGCGTGGGCCTTGCCATCGGCTATGCCATTGCCTGGATCATTGAGGCGCCCAGGCTGCGCCGCTTTTCCATCGTGGCCAATGACTCCATCACCATTCCGCAGTATCTGACCAACCGTTTTCTTTCCAAATCCTATGTGCTGCAGATTGCCTGCGCACTGATCTTCCTGTTTGCCTATACCATTTATTCGGCCTCCTCCATCAAGGCCTGCGGAACGCTGTTTAACACCGTTATCGGAATGGATGCCACACAGGCTATGTATCTGGCCGCCGTCATTATTATCGGCTATACGTTCCTGGGCGGTTTTTCCGCCGTCTGCTGGACAGACTTCTTCCAGGGTCTCCTGATGCTCGGCGCCCTGTTCCTGGTTCCGGTCATTGCCGCCTCAAAGCTGGGCGATATCAGTGCCATGAACGCGCAGATCGTCGGGGAAACGCCCGGCTATTTCCACGCATTCAACAACTGGAAGGATGTCGTTTCCGGCTTCGGATGGGGCCTCGGCTACTTTGGCATGCCGCATATCATCATCCGCTTCATGTCCGTGGAATCCCAGAAATCCATCCGCAAGTCTGCCGCCATCGGCATTACCTGGACAACCCTGATTATCTTTTTCTCCGTCATCGTCGGCATCATCGGCCGTCTGTATCTTGGCTATGATCAGGCGACGGAAGCCAATTCCCTTGTCTTTATCCGCATGGTGCGCATGCTGTTCCCGGCGATTCTTTCCGGCCTGCTTCTCTCCGCAATCCTTGCCGCCGCCATGTCAACGGCGGATTCCCAGCTTCTCTCGGCCGCCTCTGCCTTTGCCAATGATGTCTACAAGCCCATCATCCGCAAAGGACAGACCACCGATAAGGAAATGCTGTGGAGCAGCCGAATCATCGTTGCCGTCATCGCCATCGTTGCGCTGGTGATCGCCTCCAATCCCAATGCCGGTTCCATCATGAGTCTGGTTTCAAACGCGTGGGGCGTTTTCGGTGCTGCCTTTGGTCCGGC
>JAGAHV010000089.1:0-3608 GCA_017626895.1 Clostridia bacterium
GACGGCATTGAAAAGGGCATGACCCCTCCGCCGGAGATTACAGAGAACATCTTTGCCATGGATGCACAGACCCGTGCCGCCAAAGGCATTGACAGTCTCCCTGGCACCCTCCACGAGGCCATTGAATGCCTCACCGCCGACAAGGTCATCTGCGAGGCGCTGGGTGAGCATGTACTCAGTCAGTATGTTGAGGGCAAGCGGAAAGAATGGGATGCCTATCGGACACATGTAAGCAGCTGGGAGATCGAACGGTACCTAGTCATGTACTGATCCGTGCCCGGCCAATGACAAAGGCAGAAAAGAAAGGAACAAACCCGTGGCCAGGATTGTTATTATCGGTGCGTCAGAAGCCAGCCGGACACAGCTTTCCGGCCTGCTGGTTTCCTCCGGGTATCCCGTTTTTCGCACCTGCGTGTCCGGCAGTGCCGTCCGCCGAACCCTTGCGGAATGCGAGGACGGCATTGTCATTCTCTGTGGCGGGATGCTGGGCAATCTGGCAGATGCGCTCCATGCGGACTTTCAGGATCGCTTCCGCTTTCTCCTGATCGCCCGGCCGGAAGCCCTTGCCGCCTGCGAATCCCCGGCCATCTTCCGGCTCGCCTATCCCTGTTCGGGAAATGCCGTCATCGGCGCAGTGGAAATGCTGACACAGCTGCATACCATGCAGCTGCCCAAACGCGCCCAAAATGACCGGACCCTCATTGAGCAGGCCAAACGTCTGCTCATGCAGCGGAAGCATCTCAGCGAGCCGGAAGCCCATCGCTATCTGCAGCAGCGGGCCATGCGTGAACACCGGAAGATGACAGAGGTGGCAGAAGCACTGCTGAGAAACGAATGACCCTGCGGTCCATGCACACACAGAAACAACAAAGACCGGATGTCCTGCATCCGGTCTTTCATGAATGATCTGAAACCGTCCTGTCCGCGATCAACGGACAGAATCCGAATCGGAGGAATGAACGATGGATAAATATCCGCTCTATCGGCCGGAACTGGAGCATGAATCCTGCGGCGTGGGCGCCATTGTGGACCTGAGCGGTCATATGTCCCACCGGACGGTGGATCAGGCGCTGACCATTGTGGAGCGCCTGGCTCACCGGGCCGGAAGTGATGCGCTGGGGACAACCGGCGACGGCGTCGGCATCATGACACAGCTGCCCCATGAACTCTTTTCCATCTGGGCCCGGGAGGAAGGCATCAGCCTCGGCGCGCCGGGCGACTATGCTGTCGGGATGTTCTTCCTTCCCGAGGATGAGGTCGGCCTTTCCAATATCTGCCGGATCTTTGAGCGGCTTGCCAGGGCCGATGGCATTCCCGTCCTGGGCTGGCGGGACGTTCCCTGTCATCCGGCCCAGCTGGGGGCAGGGGCCCGGCGAACCATGCCACGGATCCGCCAGTGCTTTCTGGCCCGGCCGGAAAACGTCCCGGCCGGCGTGGATTTTGACCGGCGCCTGTACATTCTTCGCCGGACCTTTGAAAAGCAGGATACCGACACCTATATCTGCTCCCTGTCCTGCCGCACCATCGTCTACAAGGGGATGATGCTGGTTACTCAGCTCCGCTCCTTTTATGATGACCTGCAGGATGTGCGATACCGCTCACAGATGGCACTGGTCCATTCGCGCTTTTCCACGAACACCTTTCCCAGCTGGTCAAAGGCACATCCCCAACGCTTTCTTCTGCATAACGGGGAAATCAACACCATCCGGGGCAACCATGACCGCATGAAGGCACGGGCGGAAACCATGGTTTCCGAACAGATGGGTCCGGATATGGCGCGCGTGCTGCCCGTGATTGATCCGGACGGCTCTGACTCCCAGATGCTTGACAATACCCTGGAGTTTCTGGCCATGAACGGCTTTCCGCTGCCGCTGGCCGGCATGATTCTGCTGCCGGAGCCCTGGCAGTGGGAAACGGAACAAAAGCCCTGGCATGACCTTTACCGCTACTATTCCACCGTCATGGAGCCCTGGGATGGACCCGCTGCCGTTCTCTACTCGGACGGCGAAAGTGTCTGTGCCTCCCTGGACCGCAACGGCCTCCGGCCGCTTCGATGTGCGCTGACAGATGATCATCGTCTGATTCTCTCCAGTGAGGCCGGTGTCCTCTTCGAGGAAAACGCCCACATCCGCCGCAGATGGAAACTCCGCAGCGGTGAACTTCTCTGTGCCGATCTTTCCTCCGGAAAGCTGCTTGAATCCGAGGAACTCAAGTCTCATTTTGCCGCACAGTTTCCCTACAGTGACTGGGTCCGCCGGATCGTCCGGCTCAGTGACCTGCCGGCCATATCCCTGAAGACCTCAGCCATGGACCTTTCCCGCCTCAGCCGGGCTTTTGGTTATACCCGTGAGGACGTGCAGGACATTCTCCTCCCCATGGCCGAAAAAGGGACGGAGCCCATTGCCTCCCTGGGCGCGGATGAACCACTGGCACTGTTTTCAAAGGCTCATCCTCCACTGTACAACTTCTTTCATCAGCGGTTTGCACAGGTGACTAACCCGCCTATTGACGCCCTTCGGGAAACGTGCAAAACAGACTGTTCGATCTATCTCGGTGATGACGGAAACCTGCTTGCAAAGGGCGCGGAAAACTGTACCGTTCTTGAACTCTCCTCCCCGATACTGACCGAGCAGGAACTGGCTCAGATCCGCCGGCTGAATCACCCGGCTTTTTCTGTCAGGGAACTGTCCCTGCTGTATCCTGCAAATTCCCGTCTGCGAAATGCCATGGAACGCCTTTTCGCCGACTGTGATCTGGCCTGCCGCGAGGGAATCAAACTCCTCATCCTGACGGATCGCGGACTGGATTCCACGCATCTGGCCATTCCTGCGTTGCTGGCGGTTTCCGCGCTTGAACAGCATCTGATTCAGATCCGGAAACGGACGAAAGTATCCGTGATTCTGGAGAGCGGTGAACCACGGGACACCCATCAGGCAGCCCTGCTCATCGCCTATGGCGCCCGGGCCGTGAACCCTTACCTGGCCCAGGAAATCATCCGCTCACATCATCCGGAGGACGCGGAACAGGCCATATGCCGTTACAATCATGCTCTGACCGAGGGCGTGCTGAAAATCGCCTCAAAAATGGGTGTCTCCACTCTGCAGTCCTACCAGAGTGCCCAGCTGTTTGAAACCGTCGGGCTGAATCCCGAATTTGTCCGACAGTATTTCACCAATACCCCCTGTTCACTCAGCGGAAAAGGTCTGCATGATGTGGAAAATACCAGCCGTTACTATCACGAAAAAGCCTTCCTGCCTGAAACGCCGGCATCGCTGCCATCCGTCGGGCAGCATCGCCTGTGCAAAGGCCCGGATGCCGAGGAACATCTGTACACCCCCGGCATCATTCATACCCTTCAGCAGGCCCTCTGGACCGATAATGAAGCGCTTTTTGATGAATACACCCGACTGGTTGAACATGAGGGACCGCGCACCATCCGCTCTTCCCTGGATTTTCGCTACGATCTGTGTACCCCGATTCCGCTTGAGGAAGTGGAACCGGTCAGCGCCATTGTCCGCCGTTTCCGGACCGGTGCCATGTCCTACGGTTCCATCTCGCAGGAAGCCCACGAATGCATGGCCGCGGCCATGAATCATCTGGGCGGCAGA
>JAGAHV010000090.1:0-4755 GCA_017626895.1 Clostridia bacterium
AATGTGCAGAAAAAGCCACAGATATGTCAGAAAAGGAACATTATCGTATCATTCTGGAGTTGATTGAGACAAAAAATCCGGAAACAATGGAAAAAATCAGGAGGGATAATGATATGGCTCGTAGTTGGCTGGAAATTTAAAAGCCGGATTTAGATGAAATAAATAAGGAAAGAGATAAGGAAAGAGATAAGAACAATCTGTTTAGTTTTGTTCAGGCAGGCGGAATGACTCTTGAATTTGCTGCCAAATGGATGAATATGCCTGCGGAAAAATTTGCTCAGGAAATGAAGAAGGCAGGATTCAAAGTTCCTGTATATGGTGTTTCTGGGTAAGAATGGCTGATGCTTCCCGATAAAAGATGATTTTGTTCCGGCTATGGAGCTGCTCGCAGATCCATAGCCGGGACTTCTTGTGAGCGTATAAAAACAAATCATTGTTTCCTCCGTTGCATTGAAGAATCTGTAATGAATCAGGCAGCTGGAAGAAAAGGGACAAATGACAGTGGACGAGAATCGAGGCATCATTTACCCTGTCACAGTCTGACAGAATTTCCGATGCAGGTCGTGATTATGACGGAGCTGATGGGACAGGTATGCAGGCGAACGGGCACTTGTGGAATTCTTCCTTAATCTTTACGGAGCGATTTGCCCAGCAGGCATAAGAGTACATCAGGTAAGCGATTGGATTTGCCGGGCATGCAATGGAGTGTTGAGGGTGGACAGTATGTTTTTCTGCTAAGATGAAGTACGATAGTGGAATGTGGGACTCTTATGTGATTCCGCTTGTTCGGCGTAGACTGTTGGATTCCATGGTATCCCATAGTTCGGCTGCCTACAATTTCGTGGTACACTCATTCTTATGTCATCTCCGGGAAAGGAAAATGGCTCCGGTACGCTCCTGTTTCACTGTTTAATAAAACAGGCTTACGTGGCTCATCCCTCAAAGGCTGGGGTATTGCTCCAGCCAATCTTCAATTTGTAATCCGGTAACCCGCTCGAATTCCCGAACGTTATGGGTTACAATCGGAAATTTTTTCGAAAGCGCGTGCCCGGCAATAAGCATGTCCCGATCCCCAATCGGAGTACCCCTGAATGCAAGAGATGCCATAATCTTTCCTGCTGACTCCGCTGCCGCCAAATCAAATGGAAGAATTTGAAACCAAGAAAGAATCTCGTAAACTGCGGATAGATTCTTTTTCGGATCCTGTGAATGATAAACACCGTACATCAATTCCGTGTAAGTGATGCTGCTGATGCATAAAGCACCGTTTATGTGATTCAGAAGCTTTTTCCGGACCGGATGGTTCTTCTGCCGAATGGCTTTCACGATGATATTTGTATCAAGCATGTATATCAGAGTTTCACCTCTGGCAATGAGCTGCTTTGTTCCGGACGTCCATCAGCCATGAAATCCTCTGTAAAACTATCCAGCCCATGGAGAAAGCTGCTCATCGCTTTGCTTTTAGGGGTGAGCGTAATCGTATCTCCGATTCGATTGATAATGATTTCTTCGTCTGCTGGCAGTCTGTATTCAAGAGGGATTCGAATAGCCTGACTGCGTCCTGTCATAAATGTGCGAGCTGTTTTCATAATACCACCTCCTGTGATGAATATATATCACGATCATTATCGCGTCAAGCAAAAAAAACCGTCTCCCGATTGGGAAACGGCGAGCAAAATGATGGACGAAAAAGTAACCGCGCCTGTACTGACAGAAAACTCATCCGCACTTCAGATCTGAGGCTGACCGATCAGGAGCAGCCTTGTTTTACGGTGATTCTTTGGGATGATGCATCTGTTGATTTCGCAATCCGATAAATGCAGATCACCGGTACTGAGCAGTTTCACTCTTCAATACCGATGCAGATCACCGGCTTCACTTGACAGCTCTATGAGCAATGCCGCGATATCGCCGCCGGCGACAAAGTAATCAGCCACAACATACATCAGAGTTGTAAGCAGAAGGGCTTCTGCCGGGATTCCCGGCTGAGCATACACGTACTGAAGATCATCAGGCCGGAGCCGGGAAGCGGCGGAAGCGCAATGGCCAGGAGAGTGGAAATGAAGATACATACGATCAGCCAGGACGCATTGACGGCGACACCATATTCAATGGCGAAGTAGACAGAAAATACCGTCAGGCAAATCGCAGCACCCGGCATAAATATAACGTTTCCGATGGGATATGCAAACTGCAAAAAGGATGGATCTATGCCGAGCTTTTCCTTCCCGGTTTCCATGCTGGACTGAAAGGCGGCAATGCTGGAGGCCGTTGTAAATGCCACGAGAGAGGGGGGAGCGACGAGCTTTGCTAGTCGGCGGGCCGGAGTGTGAAGCCGCCGCGAGGCCATTATCAGCGATATGAGCAGAAACAACGCAAACAGCACGATGTACAGCAAACACGGCCCACTGAAAGTGATCTTGCTGCATGGCCTGAACATCCTGCAATAAAACGCCGGACCGTTGGACGGCTTCGGGATAACCTGAACCGGATGGGCAGGCTGTTTTAAACCGGGTCGCTTGCGAGGGGCTTCATCCCCGTGCTATACTGACGGTGGCTTTTGGGTGAATGAACGCATTGAAGACGGTGGACGGATAAGGCTTTCAGCAGCGAACGAAGTGAAAAAGACTTTTGATCCGGATCAGCCGGCGCTGTGGCGGAAAACGGCAGTCTCATCTGCCTTGAACTTGTCAGGCTTTCAGATCATCTGGCGGCGGGATGCCTTTTCAGCTGCGATGGTCTTATGTTCCAGACCCGTCAAATCATTGTGATCTGCGTAACCGTGTACGCACAAAACTATGGCAGACATGGGATGAAATCACCGTTTTAGGGGAAAATGCGCTGAAACGGTGATTCCGGAGGGGAAAGAGACATTCGATGAAAACATACGAGTATGACGCGGTCATCCACACGGATCCGGAAAGCGGCGGCGCATATGTCGCTTTTCCCTGGGATATACGTGCAGAATTTGGAAAAGGCAGGCTGAAAGTCCATGCAGAAATGGACGGCATTCCTTATGATGGCAGCATCGTCAATATGGGCGTCAGAAATGAAGATGGAAGCATCTGCTATGTGATTGGCGTCCTGAAGGCGATTCGAAACCGCCTCCGCAAAGGAGAAGGGGACGCCATCCATGTCGTGATCACGGCGGAGGGGGCGAAAAACCATGACGCTAAATGAACTGCTGTTTTTTGACCGTCACCCTGCCGCGCTGCCCCTGTATGAAAAGCTGAAATGCAGCATCCTGGCAGAGATTCCGGAGACCCGGATCGAGGTCAGGAAAACGCAGATTTCTTTCTTTACGAAGCACATGTTCGCGGCGGCATCCTTTACGCCTGTCCGGAAGGCAAAGGAACGGCCGGATCCTTTCCTGACTGTGACATTCGGCCTGCGCTGTCGGAAAAAATCACCCCGTATCGCCGCGGCAGTGGAGCCGTATCCGGGCCGCTGGACGCATCATGTCATGATTGGCTCAACGGAAGAGGTGGATGCAGAACTGATGGGCTTTATCCGGGAGGCAGCCATTTTCTCATCCGGAAAACGCTGAACAGAAGGGGGATAGTCATGCCAAGAAAAACTATTTTCGAGATGAACGTATCCGAGGTCTATCCGCTGCTGGTACAAAAAGCGGAACGCAAGGGCCGCAGCAAGGCTGAGGTCGATCAGGTGACTGCCTGGCTCACGGGTTATGATATGGCAAAGGCCGACCTGAACGTGACGTATGCGGAGTTCTTTGAACACGCACCTCAGATGAATCCGAGAGCCAGCTTGATCAAGGGCAGCATCTGCGGCGTGAAGGTGGAAGAGATTGACGATCCGCTGATGCAGAAAATCCGCTGGCTGGATAAGCTGGTGGATGAGCTGGCAAAGGGAAAGCCGATGGACAGGATTTTGAGGTGAACCCGTCCTGTCATGCCTGGAATGTGGACGCGCGTTTACCGGACGGGCTCAGGAGCATGCTTGTGTGAAACCACAGAAGTTTGGCGAATACACCGCCAGGGATGAAATGCTGCAGCCCGGGATGGGGGAGATCCGGAGAGTTGCTCCGCGTTCCCGGAGGTGGGGAAAGGTTGGATGCCCACCCGCTGAACGGATTCAGCGGATTGCCGGGCGGAACTGTGGGCTTATACGAAGCAAACATACGGTTTGTTGGAGAGGATGCGCTATGGAGCTGTCAAAATACAATGGGAAGCATGTTCGGGTAACAGACAAGTGGAAAGAAACCTTCACCGGCATGGCAGAGTATGCAGGAGGTGATTTCCTCGAGTGTGAATATGGCGGTGAGGAAGACGGCATTTTCATTGAAAACAATTTGATTTACCGTTCACAGATCGTTACGATCGAGGAGATTGAGGTGCATGGCACGGCCGAACTGTGGACGGAGCATCTGATTCTGCGAAGAATTCGTCCGGAGGATGCGGAGGACCTGCATCGGCGCTTTGGCACAGATCCGGAGATGGTTCAATACTCTGGCTGGAATCCTTATGCGACGCTGGAGATGGCGCGGGAAACGGTGCGCAGTCTGATTGAAAGCTATGCGGATGCGCATTCCTATTCGTGGGTGATGGAAATTGACGGTGTCATTGTCGGGACGATCGGGGCCTATGATTATGCGGATGATCAGATCGAGGCAGGGTTCAGCGTTGATAAAGACTGGCAGGGACGGGGCTTTGCAACGGAAGCACTGCGAAAGGTGCTCGCCTATCTGACGGAAAATGAAGGCATTTCCTGTGTAACGGCGTGGTGTGCCGCTGA
>JAGAHV010000091.1:0-11131 GCA_017626895.1 Clostridia bacterium
AATCAGATTCATCACGGTCCATTCGCCGGAATGCACATCCACTTTCAGATAACCCTGCGGGGAGACGTGGATGAGTACAATGGTAAAGATGGCAAGAATTCGAAGCAGATCCAGGTGCCATTGTCTGTCGGAACAGGGTTTGATTTCAGGCTGACTCGTTGTTGTTCACCTCAATTGCAGTTCAATGGTTGCTGATCTCAGCAGGTGTGGTTGAAACAGAGGCCTTTCAGTACAATACAAAAGATTATATCGAACCGATAAAATTTGTCAATCTGTTTTGAACAGATGGGCCAGAACGGGAGGCGGCTTTGACGAAAAGGAGATGAAATATGATTTTTTTTCAGCTTTCTGCACAGTTTTTGCCTGCTTCCGGGAGTGCTGAAAGATGCCCGGAACGGGGAAAAATCAGCTGCGGAGTTTACCAATAGTAATTTTTTGCCTTTGCCTTTCGAAACAGAAAATGCCGGAATAACGATACTGTTCCCGAAAAAGCCGAACGAAAAGAAAAAAATTTCGGGAAACAGGGAAAAAGTTTCAGAAGGGTATTGACAAGCGAAAACGGATATGATTTAATTCGCCTCGCGAAATTAAACAGAAAGTTTTGTATTGCAAAACCTTCTGACAGCCGCTGGCTTCGGAAAGGGAATAGATATGAGTGTTGAGATTGGGAAAAAGATCCGTGCGCTTCGACAGAAAAACAATCTGACCCAAAGTGAACTGGCTGATCGGTGTGAGCTGTCAAAGGGATTTATCTCGTTGGTTGAAAGCGATCTCACATCACCGTCACTGTCGACACTGGAAGATATCCTGACAACGCTGGGCAGTTCATTTCATGATTTCTTTTCGGATGAGGAAGAAATGCCGGTTTTCCGAAAAGAGGATGTCTTTGTCAAGGAAACGGATCACGGAGTCAAAATTGACTGGCTGATTCCGAATGCACAGAAAAAGCAGATGGAACCAATCATGATCACCCTTCAGTCCGGTGCGCAGAGCGAACTGGATCTCCCGCATGAAGGGGAGGAATTCGGTTATGTCTTGGCGGGGGCAGTGGACCTGATTCTGGGGGAGACGTCGTATCACGTACGGAAAGGTGACAGTTTTTCCTATAAGACGTCAAAACAGCATTATCTGATCAATAACGGGAAAACACAGGCAGTCGTTTTATGGATCAGTACGCCGCCGAATTTTTAATCAAACGCGGGAATCGGGCATATATCACAGAGGAGCATCGGGATACGTCGGTGCAATGATCAGACTACGGCTCATAAGGGAGGACATTATGGATAATAACATCATTCTTTCCATTCGGGATGTAAAGGTGGTTTTTGAGGACGGCTTTACAGCTCTGGGTGGCGTCAGCATTGATATCGGACAGAACGAGTTCGTTACGCTGCTTGGCCCTTCCGGCTGCGGAAAGACGACGCTGCTGCGCTGTATCGGCGGATTTGAAAAGCCAACCAGCGGAGAGATACTTTACAAGGGAGAAAACATTATTCCGCTTCCTCCGTATAAACGGAATATCAATACGGTGTTTCAGCGGTATGCACTTTTCCCGCATATGAATGTTGCCCAGAATGTCGCCTTTGGTCCGGACCTTCGGCATGAGGATAAAAAGAAGACGGCGGTCCGCGTCAGTGAAATGCTGGAACTGGTCGGTCTGGCGGGATTTGAAAAACGCCGGATTACAAGTCTTTCCGGCGGTCAGCAGCAGCGGGTAGCCATTGCAAGGGCCCTGATTAATTCGCCGGATGTGCTGCTCCTGGATGAACCGCTGGGCGCGCTGGATCTGAAGCTGAGACGGGAGATGCAGCTGGAACTGAAACGCATTCAGCGGGAAAGCGGCATCACCTTTATCTTTGTCACACATGATCAGGAAGAAGCGCTGACAATGAGCGATCGTGTCGCTGTTATGCGGGCAGGGGAGATTTTGCAGCTCGGGACACCGGTGGATATTTACAACGAGCCGGAATCTGCGTTTGTGGCGGACTTTATCGGCGCCAGCAATATCCTGCCGTCGACGATGGTCAGAGATCAGCTGGTTCATTTCCTGGGAACAGATTTCCCCTGTGCAGACAGCGGATTCGGCGAGAATAATCCGGTGGATGTGGTGCTCAGACCCGAGGATGTGAAGCTGAAGCCGGAGAGTGACCCGGCGAATGGCGTTGTCGGCGTTGTTGAATCGCTGCTGTTTAAGGGCGTTCATTACGAAATGAAAGTCCGTACGGGGACGGACGTCCTTCTTGTCCATTCCACGCATGCGCGTCAGGTTGGAACACGGGTGAAAATGACCGTTGCACCTGAGGATATCCAGGTCATGCGGAAGAGCGATTTTTCACCGGATGTTCGTGCCCGCAAAGGAGAGGGGGGCGCTCAGTGAAGCATAAAAACCTTATGTCCCTGCCTTTTACGCTGTGGGCGATCATATTCATCGTATTGCCGCTGTGCCTGATTGTATGGTACGGTATAACGCTGGAGATTCCGGTTGAGTATACGCAGATCACGCTGGAGGATGGATCGACAGCGTATAAGCTGGAAGACGGAACCGTTCAGACACAGGAACCGTGGCAGAAAAAGGCGGTTATCTCCTTTTCGAACTTCAAAAGGATGGTGGAGCCGACCTATCTCAAACTGTTGATCCGGTCGCTTCGGGTCGCACTGCTGACGACACTGATCTGCCTTTTGCTGGGGTATCCGGTTGCCCTGATTCTGACGGGAAAAGATTTTAAGCATCCGTCGCTGTGGATGATGCTGATTATCCTTCCCATGTGGATGAATTTTCTGCTGAGAACCTATTCCTGGATGTCGATTCTTGAAAATTCAGGCATTCTGAACAGCTGGATTGCCTCACTGAGAGAAGCCATTCCGGCCTTTGATAAATTCCTGAGTGACAGGGGTGTCGGGAATAAGATCATTTTTCTGTATAATGAAAATGCGGTTATCCTCGGTATGGTTTATAACTATCTGTCTTTTATGATCATGCCGATTTATACGGTCATTGAAAAAATTGACCGCAGTCTACTGGAAGCGGCGGCGGATCTGGGTGCATCGCCGTCCAAAAGCTTCCTTCGCGTTACGCTGCCGTATTCATTGCCGGGCGTGCTTGAAGGCGTGACCATGGTTTTCGTGCCGGCGGTAACGACGTTCGTCATCAGCCAGCTGATGGGCGGCGGAAAAGTGCCGCTGATCGGTGATGTCATCCAGAATCAGTTTGGAAAATCCAGTGACTGGCATTTTGGTGCCTCCCTGTCGCTGCTGGTGATGGTGGTGGTGCTGGCCTTCATGCGAGGTCTGCATTCGATCGATAAAGAAGAGGAAGTACAGAAGGAGGTGCGTATTTTCTGATGAAAAAACTGAGGAAAGTCTATATAGCACTGATTATGGTGTTCCTCTATGCACCAATTGTCCTTCTGGTCCTGTATTCGTTCAATGACAGCAAATCCCGTGCAAAATGGGGTGGGTTTACCCTGCGGTGGTACCAGGAACTGTTTTCGGACAAAGTGATCATCTCCTCGCTGGGAACAACCCTGTCCATCGGCCTTCTGGCTGCGGTCATTTCAACCATACTGGGAACGTTTGGTGCCATCGTTCTCTACCAGATGAAGCGCGGTCCCCGGAACATGATGCTCAATGTGGTCAACCTTCCCATGCTGAACTCCGAGGTAGTGACTGGTGTATCCCTGATGCTTCTGTTTGCGCTTGCAAAGCTTCAGATGGGATACATGACACTTCTTCTGTCCCACATCTCCTTCTGTGTACCCTATGTGGTGCTTTCGGTGATGCCCAAGCTCAGACAGCTGGAGCCGAATCTGGCAGAGGCAGCGCAGGACCTTGGAGCAACACCGGTGCAGGGATTTTTCAAGGTGATTCTTCCGGATATCATGCCCGGCGTAGTCTCCGGCTTCCTGATGGCACTCACCATGTCCATTGACGATTTTGTCGTCAGCTTCTTTACGACCGGCTCTGGCGTCAGCAATCTGTCCATTACCATTTATACCATGGCCAAGCGCGGAATTTCGCCCAAAATCAATGCGCTGTCAACACTGATCTTTGGGGGTGTTCTGATTCTTATGCTGATTTTGAACCTGAAGGATATGAAAAATCCGGATGGGGCAAAAAAGATAGAAAAAGTGAAGATTCCTTATTGAAAACGGAAAGGGGTAAAAAATGAAAAAACTTGCAGTTCTGGTGGCCCTTCTGGCAGTGTTTCTTTTCACCTGTGCGGCGGCAGAGAAAATCTCCGTGTACAACTGGGGAGATTACATTGATCAGGAAACGATTGAAATGTTTGAGAAGGAAACGGGCATTGAAGTTGAATACATGGTTTATGAAACCAATGAGGACATGTATGCGAAAATTGCCAACGGGAAATCCAGCTATGATGTGATTTTCCCCAGCGATTACATGGTGGAACGCATGATTCGCGAGAATCTGCTGCAGAAAATCAACTGGGACAATATCCCCAATGTTGCCAATATCGATCCCAGATTCATGAATCAGGCCTATGATCCGGAATCCCAGTATTCCGTTCCGTATACCTGGGGAACCATGGGAATCCTCTATAACAAATCCATGGTTGAAGAGGTTCCGACAAGCTGGAAGACGCTGCAGGATGAACGGTATTCCATGAACATGCTGATGCTCAATTCTCCGCGGGATACAATCGGCATTGCCCTCATCATGTCCGGCCACAGCCTCAATGCAACGGACGCGGCGGCACTGGAAGATGCCAAGCAGCTGCTGATTGAACAGAAGCCGCTGGTTCTGGCCTATGTGGTGGATGAGGTCAAGGACAAGATGATTGCGGGCGAGGCAGCCGTTGCGATGGTCTGGAGCGGTGATGCAACCTTCTCCATGGCGGAAAACGATGAACTGGATTATGTGGTGCCGGAGGAAGGAAGCAACATTTTCTTTGATGCCATTTGTATCCCGGCAAATGCCAAGAACGTTTCCGGAGCAGAGAAGTTCATTGATTTCCTCTGCCGCGCCGATATAGCGGCAAAGAACTATGAATATGTCGGCTATGCCATTCCGAACAAAGCAGCGATTGAGGTTCTCGGTGCGGATGAGTACAATGCCTCACCGGTTAACAATCCGCCGCAGGAAGTACTTGATAAGTGCGAGGTCTTCAAATATCTTGGAGAAGACACGAAGCTGTACGATCAGGTCTGGACAGAGATTATCTCCGAGTATTAATAAACGGAAAAGAGACGCCATGCGGCGTCTCTTTTTTATGCCGGGAAACAGAAAAACACCTCTCGGTGTGAGAGGTGTTTGCTGCAGGGAAATTACTGATTGATCTCGAGGATCTTGTCGCGCAGCTCTTTTTCAAGACGTCCGAGCTCGACGGAAGCCTCAGCGCGTTTCTGAGCACCTTCGCGCTGAATCTTCTGCACTTCGGTAAGGGTGTCGATGAGGCTGGTATTGGCAACACGAATGGTCTCCATGTCGATGATGCCGCGCTCGGCCTCCCGTGCGGTTTCGATGGTTCCGGTCTTGAGCTTCTCTGCATTGCTGCGGAGCAGTTCGTTGGTCATGTCGGTAACCGCCTTCTGCGCATGGAGGGCATCCTCTGCATGCTTCATGCCAAGCGCAATGACCATCTGGGATTTCCAGAGAGGAATGGTGTTGGCAATGGTGGACTGGATACGCTCAGCCAGAATGTTGTCATTGGACTGCATGAGGCGGATCTGCGGTCCCATCTGGACGGAAACCATACGGGTCAGCTTCAGATCATGGACGCGCTTCTCAAAGCGGTCGATGAGCTGGGCAAAGTCATTGGCAGCCTGCGCATCGGCCGGGTCGGCGGTTTCCTGTGCCTTGGCAAGCAGCGGGGGCAGATCCTCTTCGCGCAGCTTCTTCAGCTTCAGTTCGCCGGCGATGATGTACAGCGTCAGCTCATGATAGTACTGGTCATTCTCTGAATAGAGACCATCCAGCATCTGTGAATCGGAGACGAGCTGTTTCTGATGCTCCTGCAGTGTTTTGACGATCTCCGTAATATTGACTTCGATCTTGTCAAACTTCGCCTTCATCTGCGTCAGATCGCTGGCAGCCTTTTTGAACAGTCCGAAAAATCCGCCGCCCTTTTTCTCATCCGGATTGAAGCCTTTCAGTTCGGTAACAAGACGGGACAGCATGTCAGAGATGGCACCAGTGTCCTTGGTCTTAACATCTTCGAGGATGCGGTCAGAGAACTGCGAAATCTTATTCTGAGCGGCGTTTCCGTATTTGAGAACGGTTTCACTGTCTGTGATGTCAATGCGGTCAACGAAAGCCAGCACGGCTGCCTGTTCTTCAGGACTGAGGTTGTTGAAATTGAGGGAATCATCCGCTTCATCGACGGCCTCAACTTTGGTTTCAGCAGGCTGAGTGGTCGTTTCCTTTTCTGCCGTCTGGACAGTGGCTGCTGCGGCCTGAGCGCCGGCAGGGGCAGCTTCCGTGGCGGCAGGAGCCTCAGTGACGGGCTCGGCCTTCGGCTGATTATCCTCCTCACCGGGGAGAACGAGAGTTGGAATCTTGTAGTCCATGAAAGTTCACGCTCCTTAAGAATTGATATCTCCTCGAAATATCTGTTGAAATTGTACACCAAAGTGAGCAGAGTGTAAAGAGAATCAGGGGAAAAACGGCCTGATGCATGGTTTTGGCAGATACGGGGCAGGCAAAGTGTCACGGCAAAAACGGAAGGGGAGAACCTGTTCACGCAAATCAGGAAGTTTCGGAGGCAGATATTTCAAACGGCACCACTATGAGAACTCTTGACCATTATACCATTCTGATTTAAGATACAGGCGAAAGTGCCTTGATGAACAGAATCGTGAGGAACAATTCCAAAAGGACTGACGAAACGGGCGCTTTTGGTCGTTGAACAGTTCTCTGCAAGGCATTAGGAAGGTGGAGTTGAAACGTGCTGTTTACCTCTTTGACATATCTTCCGTTTCTGTTGGCAATCCTGATCCTGTACTGGCTGGTGCCTGCGCCAAGGCGACTCGTCCTGCTTTTGGCGGCAAGTATCCTGTTTGCGGCAATGCTTGGCATACAGTGCCTTGTTTGCGCGGCACTTTGTGCAGGAATTGCGTACATCGGAGGAAGATGGATTGGGAAATGTGACAATCAGAATCAGAAATGCTGCCTGGCGATATGCTTTTCCTTTGCGTTGCTTGTCCCCATGCTCTTTTTTCGGATGATGTCCGGACACTTGTCGTCCCTGCCTGACTGGCTCACTGGAGTTTTTTCAGGCGGAATGACGGGGCAAAATGCTTTTTTAGCGCCGGCAGGGATAAGTTTTTTCACGTTTACTTCTTTGGGATATCTTCTGGATGTTTATCATGGACGAATCAAGGTGGAAATCCGACCCGGCGTTTTTTTGACATTTGTCCTGTTTTTCCCTCACCTGACATCGGGACCGATTGCCAGAGGAGAATCATTGCTTGGGCAAATGACAGAAGAAAAGGCTTTTGATTTTGAGGGGATTCGGGACGGCTTTTCCATGATTCTTCTTGGGTATTTTGAAAAGCTGTGGGTTGCGGATCGTATAGCGCTTTATGTGAATTTTATCTTTGAGCATTGGTATGAATCTACCGGATGGCAGCTGCTGCTTGCAATCCTTTTATATACCGTCCAGATCTATGCGGACTTTAACGGATACAGCCTGATTGCCATTGGTTCAGCTAGATGCTTTGGCATCTCACTGCAGGATAATTTCAGACAGCCTTATCTGGCAGTGTCTGTCAGAGACTTCTGGAAACGCTGGCATATCAGTCTGACCACCTGGTTTCGTGATGAAATCTATATCCCCCTCGGAGGGAGCAGAAAGGGAAATATCAGGCGATACATCAACATTCTTTTGGTGTTCCTGATTTCCGGATATTGGCATGGCACAGGTCTCACATTCTTAGTTTGGGGCGGCCTGCATGGCTTATATCAGATAGCGGAAATCCTGCTGGATACAGAGAGCAGGGGAAAAAACAGGTATTTTTGCCGCATCCGGACGCTGGTGCTGGTTGCGTTTGCATGGCTCTTTTTCCGGGCCACGTCCTTTCAGATGGCGGTACAAATCCTTTTGAGAATCGGAACCCGATTTATTGGAAGTCCGGTCAGCACCGGGATGCTCCCGACACAATGGGCGGCAATTGTGTTTGGTATTTTGTTTATGCTGCTTGTGGACGGATTCCATGAACAGGGAAAACGCGTGCTTGCTTTTACGGACCGGAAACCATGGTTTATCAGGGGTGCGGTCGTGATGGTGTTCGCTTTTCTTCTTGTGATTTTTTCACTGTGGGGATCCGGATATCAGTCGAATTCCTTCATTTATTTTCAGTTCTGAGGTGCATAATGAAGGCAAAAATAATCTATCTGTTTAGCTGGATGACGCTGTTTATCGTGGGATTGATTTGTCTGAATGGCCTTTTTCTGCGAAAAGATGCTCAAATGAAATATGAGCATTTTTTTGAAGCGGACCATTCTTATGACGTTCTGTTCTTTGGAACCTCTCATGTAATGGACGCGGTTTATCCCACAGAACTGTATGATAAATATGGCATTCGATCATATAATCTCGGAAATCCGGCTGAAACACTGGAAGCATCGTATTATACGATGAAAATTGCGTTTAAATATCATGTGCCGAAGATAGCGGTGATTGATGTTGCCTATGTGGATAAACGCCAGGACGAGAGTCGTGGAACCATGCCGCTTTCCCATGCCTTCTATGATGCCGTACCGTTTTCCATGACCAAGGCAGAGGCGGTCTTCAGCCTGTTTCCGCCGGATATGCGTGCTGAATTTCTGTTTCCGCTGGTCAGTTACCACATGCGCTGGGAGGAATGGCTGATGGGTACGGACAGTCCTGTGTGTGAATGTGAGCCATACATGATGGGCGCGGAGATGAGAACCGGACATGCGGAACCGGACCCGTTTGTTCGAACTGACCGGATGAATACAGCTGAAACTCCCGGGAAAAAGGCACTGCGCAGCATGATTCACCTGTGCAGAAAGAATAATGTACTTCCCGTACTGGTGGGGATTCCTTTCCCGGCGCCGGAGGAAAAACAGGCGATGATGAACAGCGTGGCAGAGATTGCCCGTGAGGAAGATGCCTGTTTTCTGAATTTGTTTGATGTATCGGGACTGATTGACTTTAAGACGGACTGTTATGATGCAGCATCTCATTTGAATCCGGATGGAGCAATAAAAGTGTCTGCGTATCTGGGAGAATATTTGAAGGATCTTATTGGAGAACAGACTTCTGCGAAAGATGAAGAGGACTTTTGGCGGCGACAGGTGCGACAGTATCAGGAGACACTGAAACATATGTGGTCGGAACATGCGTTTCCTCGCAAAGAAAGAGAATAAACAATGAATTCAAATCTTGTCACTCGTCTTGAAAAAACCGGAATGCTCCTGTTTATTGTGGCAGCATTCCTTACGTTTTTTAATGTTTTTTTCCTTCCCTTTGGACGGATTAATTATCATTATGGCTTTCTGGGCTGTCTTCTGAGCATGCTTTTGTTTCTTTTCGCTTATTTTTTTCTGCAAAGAAAACTGGAAGTGAAAGACGAGAAAACCATATCCCGCTGGGGAAAATCCTTCTGTGTGTGTTATCTTGCGGTGACGTTTGTCATGCATCTCATTTTAGGATACTGGATGGAATATACCCCATTGGGAGACAATCTGATGCTTTATCAGGGGGCACTGGCTCTGGCGCGAAATGGAGCATTTGAAAAAGGGTCGGATTTTATTCTATATTTCTGTCGTTTTTCCAATCAGTGGGGTTTTCTTCTTTATCTGTCTGTTTTTTTTCGTTTATTCTTTGCTTTAGGCGGAACCAATACCTTTTATGCATTGGTGATTGTTGAAAGTCTTCTTTATTTGGGTGCAGGAATCAGTCTGTTCTTACTGGCACGGAGAATAAGTGGAGGCCGGGGGGTTCTTCTCCTGGGAATGATGCTGGTATGCTGTCTTCCAATGCTGCTGGCTCCCTGTGTTTTGTATACGGATACATTCTCCATGCCGTTTGTCATCTGGACACTGTGCACGGCGGAGCGGGTTCTTCATGCACAGAATCTGAAAAACCGAATCAAGTGGGCCGTCATTTGTGCAATTGTGGCTGTCTTAGGCGGTCAGATTAAGATGACAGTGGCCATTACACTGATCGCTGCCTGTATCCTGTGGCTGATTCGCCTGAGGCATTTTGAAGGGATTCTTTGTGTGGTTTTATGTGGCACTGTGATGGCAGGCGGATCGGCAGCTGTGCATCATTTCGTGCTGCATCGCTATCTGGATGAGGACATATACCGTCAGGAAAATACCCCGATTATTCATTGGATTATGATGTCTATCCCGGATGGGGATAATCCCTATGGAGGGTTTTCGCAGGATTATGCGCTTACATGGAAAATGATGGATGAGGGAGCCAGCCATAAGGAGGTAATGGATTCGATTTATAGTCGAATGAAGGATAAAATTTATTCGCTGCGGTATCCGAACCGGCTGTTGCTGGCGCTCTTTCGCAAGAATTCTGCTTCTTTTTCGGATGGAACATTTGGAATGACGGAAATGCTGGATGATAAACCGATACGCCGCAACATCCTTTCCGAATTTGTACTTGAAGATGGAAAGTATTACAAATCTTATATGGAACTGACATCCGGTATTTGGTTCGGGGTGCTTTTGGTCTCACTGCTGCGGGCTTTCTCAGAATACCGACGCGGCAGAACGGAAAAATGTCTGATTTACGTGACATTGTTGGGAGTCATGCTTTTTCTTATGATTTGGGAAGCACGGGGACGATATCTGTTCAATTACATCCCCGTCTTTCTGCTGGCTGCGGCACTCCCGATTGGAGACACGGATATTCCCGGTTCAATGAAGTCTTTTTTCGGGTCATCAAACCGAGTATAAAGCATGAACGGAATAATGGAAGGATACAAACAGGGTGAGCGTCAAATAGGACCCCGGATTTACCCAGGCCTCTCGTCTATGAGATAATCTGACCATGGCGCAAGCCATGTAAGATGCTCAGGATGAGGGGCCTTTCTATTAACCCTGGATTCCAGTGTCTAATCATCCTTGAGCCACATGAAAAACGGAAATCCGTTCTACTCGTCGGCGGACAGCGACTGCATGTCAAGCT
>JAGAHV010000092.1:0-10270 GCA_017626895.1 Clostridia bacterium
GAACCTTTTGGCACTGCCTCTGCTTATTTCGTGCTTGCAAGAATGGAATCAATCACCTCAGGGTACCGCTCCAGATACGCTCCCACAACCGGTTCACCAACCAGTGTGCCCGTTTCATCCACAAAATAGCTGGTGGGATACGCATTCATCGGCAGCATCTCCTCCATTCCCTCAAACGGGACGAGATTCACATAGTTCACTCCCCGTTCGTTCAGGATCTCTGCCGCCTGGGCGATCAGCTCCTCACTTTCTGCATCTGTCACAATGCCAATAATCTGACAGTTCTTTTCGGCAAGAGACTGATTCAGTTTCTCCAGTTCCGGCATCTCCTGTTTGCAGGGCGCACACCATGTTGCCCACAGGTTAATCATCGTCAACGAATGACCGGAAAACAGATCCTCACTTTTAACGGAATTCCCCGCAATATCTTTCGTCTCGAAACGGACCTTTTCTCCGTTTTCTGCAAGATCCAACACCTCAGTCAGTTTCACGCCGCCGGTTAACCGAATATGGTTCAGAAGCAGTTCACTGTTGCCTGCCAGTGAAATGAACTCCTCCAGATACACCGGTTCAAAATCCGGATAGAGCTCCTGCTTTCCTTCCGGCCCCTGCATGTCCAGATAGTAGGTAAAGCCCTCCAGAGTTCCGACCTCAATGAACTCTTTTTCCTGAATCTCTTTTGTCGACGCGGCAATTTCCTCCTGCGTCATTTCCTCCGTAACATTTTCCGCAGCCAGGTATTGTTTCAGATCCTCTGACTTGCGCCCTCCGTCAATCCCATATATCCGGAACAGATGGGTGCCGTTCATCTGCATCAGAATTTCCATCGCTTTATCGACATCCCCTGCATTTTCGGCTTTGGCTTCCTCATCGCGCAATTTCAGGAATTCTTCCTCCGGCATCGGATAGTACATACCGTAAATCTCGACAATTCCCGCGCCCCGGGTAAAATGATCTCCCAAATCCGTGAATTCGATCGCCCCTTTGATCTTCTCATATTCCCCGGGAATATCGATCTCTAATCCGCTGTGTTCCGCAATAAACACCTTTCCGGGCTGCTGCTCCGGATTCATCTCACTCGCCAGGGCAAACGTGTTCACGAATAACATCAGGATGCACGCCAGAACCAGATTCACTATTTTTTTCATCATTCTCCTCCTCATTTTGTTCACGCGCCGTTGCTTCGCCGGTGCTCAGTCTCTGAACAACCGACGACAAGGGTTCGAACTCTTTCACTGCCGGTTAACGCTTCAGGTCTGAAATGTAAAGTCCGGCCACACCCACGTTTCCACATAGGCCGGTGTGAAAAAGGGACCTCTGAGGAAATTTTCCCAGCCCATCTGCTGAATCTGAATGCTTGTTGCCTGCGCCAGAACCGCCACATGATGGGTGAAAGTCGACTGGAATAACTGCTCATCTGCCGTCAGTCTGATCGGGTCGCCCGGAATGTTGACATATTCATCCCCATTTTCAATCCAGTCATGGCACCATTCCCGCACAGGCTGCTCCCGTATTTTCCCGTTGACCAGTTCATAGTAGACAGTGGTGTAAATGTCCTGCTTTCCATCATGGCAGAACAGGCCAATATACGGACTGCTCGGAATCACAAAGAGCCTCGCAGATTCAAAGCCTGCATTTCCGCAGAACTTCATCACACCATTTTCAAATGTAAAGATATGGAAGCAGTTTGAGGCCATCGCCTCATTTCCGCCGGCCAGCAGTTCAGGAATGCCGTTTCTGTCAATGTCATACAGTCCGAACTGCGGGGGATTTCCCGGATCTTCCCAAATGCTTTCATAAGGGTCCGGCCCTTTCCAGTTCCGATATTTTCCCCCGAGGATAAAGTCATTGTAGGCATCTGTCCATGCAGCATATCCGCCGCTGTTCTTTATCACGGGTTTTCCGGCAGTCCTTGTCAGGAAAGAGGCCTGAATATATCCCTTTTTCCCCAGCTGAGACTCGACCTGCAGCCATTCTGTTCCTTTATTGTCCGTCACGGAGGAAAGAACCGTCAGCTTTGTCCCCCTGGTTTTTATCTGCATGACGAGATGACTTTTGGTTTCAGGCGCTGCCCGCATGTTGACATTCGCCTTATTGGTCACAACATAATACGCTTCCTCCGCGCAGGCAGAGAAAACCAGCATCAGGATGACCGCAAATACGGCCGTGAACCATCCACGCATTTGCGTTCTAGCCTGTCTGTGCACGCTTTTCAAATTCTCACCTTCATTCTCTGCAATGATCCCGGTTTTTACGGCTTCTTTGCGGATATGCCGTTTTCCCTGCGGTTCAGCACATCAGACGCGGTTCCCTTTTCTGTTTGCCTGAGTGTAAACTTATCCGGCACATTTTGTCAATGTTGACATTCTTTTTTGTCGTTCCTTCCCTGTTCTTTCGTCCCCTATTCACCGTTTTTTGTTGATCTGCAAAAAAATGTTTTTGACATATTGTGCTGTCCAGGTGAATGTGCTAAAATGGAAATCGTCAATCGATTGCCATTGTTTTCCCAGACATCCTATCCGCTGAAAATCAGTCTACATCAGATTTTTCTGCCGGATTTTATTTTTCTCCCGGCCGGAAATCGATTTCCATTGACAAAGGCCCGTTTCATTCGAAACATCGGCATGATTGAGCATTATTCGCGTGGCAATCGATTTCTGTTATTCGTCGGTCATTGGCGCCCAAGCCAATTAATAATATCCATTCAGGAGGGAAAGAAAATGAAGAATCTCAAAAAACTGTTCGCCGTTCTGCTTCTTTTGGTCATGACCGTAACCGTGACCTGCACCGCATTTGCAGATGTCACCGAGCCCGTCACCATCCGCTTCAGCTGGTGGGGCGGCACGAGCCGTCACGAAGCCACCGAAGCTGCTGTTGCTGCCTTTATGGCGAAACACCCGAACATCAAGGTCGAATGTGAATACGGTGCCTGGGATGGCTGGACAGAGAAAGTCGCTACGCAGCTGCGGGCCGGCAGTGCACCGGACCTGATGCAGGTCAACTGGAACTGGCTCTATCAGTTCTCCTCAGATGGGTCCATGTTCGCCGACATCAACTCGCTGGGCATTGATCTTTCTGCTTATCCCGAGAAGATCCTCCAGCAGTGCGTTGTCGGCGGCAAACTGCAGGCTGTTCCGATCGGCACCACCGGCAAATGCTTCTTCTGGAACAAGACCACCTTCGACAAGGCCGGCATCGCACTGCCGCAGACCTTTGATGATCTGTATGCCGCCGGCACCACCTTCAAGGAGGTTCTGGGCGAGGGGTACTATCCGCTTGCCATGTATCAGTACGAGCGCATGCTGCTGATGCTCTACTACCTTGAAACCAAGTACGGACGTGACTGGGTTGTCGACGGACAGGTTCAGTACTCTCTTGAAGAAGTCACGGAAGGCCTTGACTGGATCTGCAGTCTTGAGGACAAGCATGTCCTGCCCACCATTGCCCAGCTCCAGGGCGACGGCGCCACCATTCTTGAGAAAAACATCAACTGGATCAATGGCAAGTATGCCGGATTCTACGAGTGGGATTCCGCCAACAAGAAGTTCCAGGAAGCCCTTGAGCCCGGACAGGAATTTGTCCTCGGCGCCTTCCTGACCGGAAACGGTGAATTCGATGCCGGTCTCACCAAGATTTCCCAGACATTTGCCATCACTGAAGCCTCTGCCAATAAGGAAGCCGCTGCCATGCTGCTGGATTACCTCATCAATGATCCGGAGGGCATCCTCCTTCTGAACACCGAGCGCGGCATGCTGGCCAACAGCAAGGCAAACGAGATTCTCGCCGCCGAGGGAATCTTTGACGGCAATCTTACCTACACCGCAAACCAGGCGGTTATGGCGGTTGCCAACTTCGGTTTTGACCCGAACTTCGAAAACTCCGAGCTGAAAGATTCCACCGGCGTCTATTATGAGGTCATGGAAAATATCAGTGCCGATCACAGCTGCACCGCTGAGCAGGCCCAGTATCTGCTTGAGGAAATCGAGCGCGTTCAGATGGAAAATCCCTACTGATTGAACGGTAAAGGATTGAACTGTCGTGCAGCGACAGTTTGTCAAATCCAGGCCTCAGACAAAAGCAGTTCCGGCAAACGACCAACATTGAGACCTGCAAAGGAGCTGTGGCAGAACCACAGCTCCTTTTTAAGTGAGGAACAAAGCATGATCCATGATTTTCTGCAGCAGGCGCTCCGCCTGTGTGCCGCACAACCCACCCCCTCTGGAATGCTGAGACCGGCATCTTCCTGTCAGGTGTACAGGGGATGGCCGAGGCAACTGAGGATACGGCCTTTTCTCAGGTCATCCGGCAATCCATGGACCGGATGGTGTCACCGGAGGGAATCCTCCGGATGCTGAATCCAGATGAACCGAAGCCGGGGGCGATCCATATGGGAAGACTGCTCTATGTCGTGCCGTGGTCCGGCGAAAGCCGTGCCCGGGCGGCAATTGAAACCCTGATGGAGCGGCTGCGAAACGTTCCGCGAACGGAAAGCGGCATTTTCCGCTCCCCTGATCCTGCCTGTCCGGTGCAGCTTTCTGATCTGTACCTGACGCTCCCTTTTTACATCGAGTATGAAAACCAGTTCAACGGAAAAGCCAATTACAACGATATCTATTCCCAGATGACGCAGGTGCGAAAGCTCCTTTTCGACCCGGAGAAACACCTCTATCGTTCTGCCCCGGACAGGGCTGAACAGAGCCTGCCTTGTTCCGACACTGTTCCGCATTATCCTCTCAGGCCCATAGGTTTTCACCTGATGACCCTGATGGACCTGTTTGACCTCTCCTCCGAGGAAGTCTTTGAGCAGCATATGCAGTACGCCATCTGGCTCAAGGAAGCCCTGCGCGGCATTCTTCCCCGGATGGATTCAGCATGCAGCCTGTTCCCGTCTTTCCTCGCTCAGCAGGATCCCGCCGGGAACAGCTTCGACATCCCCGGTTCCGCCATGGTCGCCTATGCCGTTTTAAAGGGCTGCCGCCTCGGTGCTCTGCTGAGCGAGAAATACCGGGAAACCGGTGAACAGATTCTGCGCGCAGTGATTCAAACCCAGACGGCGCAATCCGGCGCTCCCGGCCGGGATGAGACGCTTGAACAGGGATCCATCATGCTCGCCTGCAGTGAATCTCTGAAACTGCGTCAGCAGGACATTGTGTAGAAAGGAATGCAGCAATGAAACCGCAGACATACGATCTCCGAAAAACCATGAAGCGGAACATCGGCTATCTTTATCTTCTCCCCTGGCTGATCGGCTTCCTGCTCTTCAAGTTTTATCCGTTTCTCTCCTCCGCCTACTACAGCCTGACCAATTACAACATGTTCAAGAGCAATCTCGACTTTATCGGGTTGCAGAACTATGCAAGTATTCTGAAAACCAGCAAGTACGTCAAATCCTTCTCCGTGACCTTCCGCTATGCGTTCATGACCGTCCCGCTGAAACTTCTGTTTGCCCTTTTTATCGCCTATCTGCTCAATTTCAAAATCAGCGGAATCAATTTCTTCCGGACCATTTACTACATTCCCTCCATTCTGGGCGGTTCGGTCGCCATCGCCGTTCTCTGGCAGTTTCTCTTCCAGAACGAGGGTCTGGTGAACATGGTGATCCGTCTGTTCGGATTCCCCGGCATTAACTGGCTCGGTTCACCGAAATATGCCCTGTTTGTCATCAGTCTGCTTCGCGTCTGGCAGTTCGGATCTGCCATGGTCATCTTTCTGGCGGCCCTGAAGGGCGTGCCGGCGGATCTCTACGAGGCGGCCTCCATTGACGGCTGTTCCCGGCCCCGGCAGTTTCTGAGCATCACCATTCCCATGATCACGCCGGTCATCTTCTTCAACTTTGTCACGCAGCTGTGTCAGGCCTTTCAGGAATTCAACGGCCCCTTTGTCATTACAAACGGCGGACCTCAGGGATCTACCACGCTGATTTCCATTCTGATTTATCAGAACGCGTTCAAAACTTATAAGATGGGTCTGGCCAGTGCCATGGCATGGCTCCTTTTCCTGATTGTTGCCACACTGACCGCCATTTCGTTTATCTCCCAGAAATACTGGGTCTACTACGGTGATGAATAGGAGGAACCGCAATGAGTCGTCAATCACAGGTTCGTCTGCAGACCATCCTGCGCTATGTCATCCTGATCGGCGTCGGCATCCTGATGTTCTATCCCATGCTCTGGATGATCGGTGCCTCGTTCCGCCGGACAAATGCAGAGATCTTCCAGTCCATCTGGTTTATCCCCTCCAATCCTACGATAGAGGGCTATATTCAGGGATGGAACGCCACCACCTATCCTTACGGGCACTATATGCTCAATACGTACAAGTTCGTGCTCCCGAAAGTGCTCGGAACGGTCCTCTCCTCCCTGGTCACCGCCTATGCGTTTACCCGCTTTGAATTTGCAGGCCGCAAATTCTGGTACGCCCTGATGATGGCCACCCTTTTTCTGCCCCAGGTCGTCATGAACGTCCCCCAGTTCCTGCTCTTCACAAAGCTCGGCTGGACAGACAGCTATCTGCCTCTGGTTGTCCCCGCCTTCTTTGCCTGCGATACGTATTTTGTGTTCATGATGTCCCAGTTTATGCGAAGCGTCCCGAAAGAACTGGAGGAGGCGGCCGAAATCGACGGGTGCAATTCCCTGCAGCGCCTGTATCATGTCATTGCGCCCATGGTGCGCCCGGCAATGGTCTCCGCCGCTCTGTTCAGTTTCATGTGGGCTTCCAATGATTACATGGGTCCCCTGATTTACATCAACTCCACACGAAAATTCCCGGCCTCCCTCGGTCTCCGGCTGTTCATGGATGCCGAAACCGGCTTCCAGTGGAACCGGGTCCTGGCCCTTTCAGTTTTAACCATCACCCCGTCCCTCATCGTCTTTTTCCTGGCACAGGATGAATTCGTGGAAGGGATCTCTGCCGGCGCAGTGAAAGGATGACCTGCATGAAATTCCAGATTCTTTTCAAAACCAGCCGGAAGATCGTCTTCGAGCTTCTGAAGGGCGGCATTTACACCGCGGATGAGCCTTACACGGTCTATGTAAACGGCCTTGAAAGGGAACAATGCCCGCTTACCCTGTGCACCATAGATGGTCTGAAACCGGATACGGCCTATGAGATCGCCCTCGCGAATTCCAGGGAACGCTCGGAGACCGTCACGGTCCGGACAGATCCTGAATTTGTCACACTGAATGTCCGGAAGTTCGGCGCAAAAGGCGACGGAAAAAGCGATGATACGCTTTTTATCCAGGCCGCCATTACCGCCTGTCCGGAAAACAGCCGTGTCCTGATTCCGAAGGGCATTTACCGCGTCACCTGTCTTTTCCTCAAGAGCAATATCACCATTGATCTTGAGGAAGGAGCCGTCCTTTCCGCCTTCACGGACCGTTCCCGCTTTCCCATCCTCCCCGGTCTCACGGAGAGCTATGATGAAACGGCGGAATACAACCTGGGCACCTGGGAAGGGAATCCCCTCAACATGTTTGCCTCCGTCATCACCGGCATTCACGTGTCCAATGTCGTCATTACCGGCCGGGGCACCATCGACGGCAATGCCGGTTTTGACAACTGGTGGGAAAATGACGGGCGGCTGCCCGTCGGCGGTGCCTTCCGTCCCCGGCTCATTTTCCTGAACCACTGCGACCATGTGACGGTGCACGGCATTACCCTTATGAACAGTCCGGCCTGGAATATTCACCCGTACTTTTCCAATCATACCCGGTGGATCGGCAGGCAGGTGATCAACCCGAAAATCTCCCCGAATACAGACGGCATGGATCCGGAATCCGTGGACGGCCTTGAGGTCGTCGGCATGATGTTCTCCCTGGGGGATGACTGCATAGCCATCAAGTCCGGCAAATACTACATGGGACACAAGTATAAGGTCCCTTCCCAGAACATCGTCATCCGCCAGTGTTACATGCGGCACGGACACGGTTCCGTCACCATCGGCAGCGAAATGGCTGCCGGGGTCCGAAACCTGCTCGTCCGCGACTGTATCTTTGAGGATACCGACCGCGGCCTCCGCGTCAAAACGCGGCGAGGCCGGGGAAAGGATGCCGTCGTTGAAAACATCACCTTTGAAAACATCCGGATGAACGGTGTCCTGACGCCTTTCGTCGTCAATTCCTTCTACTGGTGCTGCGACCCGGACGGGCACTCCTCCTACGTCAGCTGCAAGGATCCGCTTCCGGTGGATGAACGCACCCCCGCGGTCCGGGATCTGACTTTCCGGAATATCGAGGCCCGGAACTGTCATGTGGCCGCCAGCTTCCTCTATGGACTGCCGGAAGCAAAAATCAACCGGGTCACCTTTGAAAACGTCAGCATCGACTTTGCCGCGCATCCGACACCGGATGTTCCCGCCATGATGGCGGATGTAGAGCCCTGTACGCGCAAAGGCATTTATATCAACAACGTTGAAACCCTGACCCTTCGCAATGTCCGCGTCGAAGGAGCGGAGGGCGAGCCGATGGAACTGGTCAACGTTGACCGCCTGATCACATCCGATTCCCCCGTTTCAGGTCATCCCTCCGAGAGGACTCAGCCATGAAAACCTGCATTGCAACAAATACCATTTCCGCTCCGGCCGTTCCTGTTGCGCTCAGCGGAGATTTCTGCGAAAACCTGCGCCGTGCAGCCCGGTATGGGTATCAGGCAATTGAGATCCATACCCCGGATATCTCCCTCCTTGATATTCCTGCAGTTCTGCAAACCATGAAGGAACAGCACATGCAGGTTGCAACACTCGGCACCGGACCGATCTTCGGCAAATATGGTCTGCACCTGTGTGATGCCGATCCGCCGCATCAGGAACTGCTCTTTGAAAAAGTCAGGCCGTTTATCGACGCTGCGGCAGCCCTTTCCTCCCGAGTGACCATTGGCAGCATCAAGGGCAATATCCGTCCGGATCAGGACCGCCGCCAGGGAATGGCCCTGCTCGGTCATTCCCTGCGCCGTCTGGATCAGTATGCACAGCGTCAGGGAGTAACCCTTCTGCTTGAGGCCACAAACCGGTATGAAAACAACGTCCTCAATACCGCCAGGGAGCTCCGTGCTTTTATTGAATCCAACCACCTTTCCAGCACCCTTGCACTCATGGATGTCTTTCACATGAACATCGAGGAAGCAGATCCTGCGGCAGCTCTTGATACCATCTGGCCATACCTCGGCCACATCCATTTTGCCGATAACAACCGGATGTACCCGGGTGCCGGCTGTTTTAACTTTGCTCCGCTCATCGAAAAGCTCCGGCATTTGCGTTATGACGGATTTCTTTCCATCGAATGCCTTCCCCTGCCGGACAGTCACACTGCCTCTGAGCGGGCCATTCGTTTTCTTGATGCCATCTGCTGATCCGCCGATCCAGCCGGATTCGTCTTCCTTTTGTTTATCCTTTATGATACAATCTGTATGTTTCTCAGTGTCTGTCGTTCTAACGGTAAGGAGCACTCCATGCAGAAAAATGTGACCATCTATGACATCGCCCGTGAGCTGAATATTTCCCCCAGTACGGTATCGCGTGTTCTCAACAACTCGTCCCACCCGGTTAACCCTGAGGTTCGCAAGCGCGTCCTTGAGGTCAGCAAACAGTTAAATTATGTTCCAAACCTTCAGGCCCGGAATCTGAAAAAACAGACGAGTACAACCATTGGTGTTCTGCTGCCCTCTGTCTCAAATCCGTTTTACCCGTCCATTCTGCGTGGAATCGAAGACGAAGCCGTATCCAACAACTACGCGGTTCTTTTTGCCAGCTGCGACCGGAAACAGTCTGATACAGACCGCTACCTGCAGGACATGCTTGAGCACAACGTTCGCGGAATTATCACACTGTTCCTCGAATACCTTCCCGAAGCAGCCTCCCTTTACACCCGTCACGGCGGCCGGATTGTCAGTCTGGTCGAGGAGGGCACCCTGCTTTCCCATGCACACAATATCACCTGCAACAAAGTCAGCGAGGCATTTCAGGCAACGCAGCATCTGATTCAGCTGGGTCATCGCAAAATCGCGTATCTGTCGGATTCGCTGTCCCTGAATCTCCGGATTCATCGCATGGAAGGATTCCTCCAGGCAGTCAACTCCGCCGGGATTCATTCCGGTGATTACATTGCCTATATCAACGGTCAGGACATTCCTCTATGTACCGGTGATTCCGTTGAAACCGGTTACCTTCTGGCACAGGCTATGCTTGAGAAAACGCCGGACATTACCGGTATTCTCAGTATGAATGACCGCATGTCCCTTGGCATTATCCGCGCTCTGCACGAAAAGGAAATGTCCA
>JAGAHV010000093.1:0-12291 GCA_017626895.1 Clostridia bacterium
AAGAATGACGAAGAAGCAGTTCTGGATGAAAATGGATCAGGTGGCGTCGAAGAAGGGCGGGAATGAGATGGAGCTTGCTGCGCTTATTCGTCAGGCCTATGATGAGGATCTGACGATGCCCTGCGGCGTTCATCGTCAGAGTTTTGATATGATGAACCAGCTTTACATCAATCTGGATGGAAGCACACCGGGCCGTAATGGAAACCGATACATGCTCTGTTTTACAAGTGTGCAGATGGCCCGCTCAGATCCAATGCTTACGGAACCGTGGGCGGAACTGCCCGTTCGCTTTGTTGTGGATAATGCCTTGAATAAGCCGGTGATTGGCGGTCTTGTTTTTAATCACTATGATGCAAAGAAAATAATGGTCGTTCCAAAGCAGTTTCTGGGAAGTGCGGAAGATGTGGTGAATGTCATCCGCAAGGTGCTGGAAACGGATCCGAAGGATGCAAATCCGTTCATGTTCAATGAGCAGGATTCTGGCAAATAGAATGTGAAAAAGGGATGTACCCTGTCGGGTACATCCCTTTTCAGCATTGCTTCAGGTGGCTGCCCGGACAGACCGGACAGGGGAGATTTAGCCGAGGTAAGCTTTGCGGACATCATCGTCGTGCATGAGATCGTTTGCGGAACCGGATTTGGAGATTCGTCCGGTTTCAAGGACATAGGCACGGTCGGCGATGGAAAGGGCCATCTGTGCGTTCTGTTCGACCAGGAGGATCGTGGTTCCGCTGTCGTGGAGCTCGCGGATGATATCAAAGATCTGATCCACCAGAATCGGAGCCAGGCCCATGGAGGGCTCATCCAGCATGAGCAGCTTCGGTTTGCTCATCAGGGCACGGCCCATGGCCAGCATCTGCTGTTCGCCGCCGCTCAGGGTTCCGGCAATCTGACGATGCCGTTCCCGAAGACGGGGGAAACGATTGAAGACATCCTCGAGGCTTGATTCGGTTTCCGAGTTCGGCCGTGTAAATCCGCCCATTTCCAGGTTTTCCCGGACAGTCAGCTGCTGGAAGATACGGCGGCCTTCGGGGCAGAGCGCCAGTCCGTGCGAGACAATCCTGTTGGCCTTTAGGCCCGTAATGTTGACGTTGTCAAAGGTGACGCTGCCCGACCGGGGCTTCAGCAGACCGGCGACCGTATTGAGGCTCGTGGATTTTCCGGCGCCGTTTGCACCAATCAGAGTGACGATTTCGTTTTCATTGACCTCAAAGGAGATGCCCTTGATGGCATGAATGCTGCCATAATAGACATTCAGATCATTTACAGAAAGTAATGCCACGGTTAACCCTCCTTCTGCCTGCCAAGATACGCCTCAATGACGGTGGGATTGTTCTGGATTTCCTCCGGCGTTCCCTTGGCGATAATGCGGCCGTAATTGAGTACGCAGATGCCCTCGCAGATGCCCATGACCAGTTTCATGTCATGTTCAATCAGCATGACGGCAATGTGGAAACGGTCCCGAATACGGACGATGTTTTCCATCAGTTCCTCTGTTTCATGGGGGTTCATGCCGGCGGCCGGCTCATCCAGCAGCAGGAGGCTGGGATTGGTCGCCAGTGCCCGGACGATCTCAAGACGGCGCTGGGCGCCATAGGGGAGAGAACCGGCAATGGCACCGGCCATGTCCTGCATGTCGAAGATGGAGAGGAGGTCCATGGACCGCTCATGCATCCGGCGCTCGCTGGACCAGAAACCCGGAAGACGGAGGATGCCGCTGAACATGTTGTAGCGGAACTGGTTGTGCAGGCCGATGCGGACATTATCCTCAACGGTCATGTTGGAGAAAAGACGGATGTTCTGAAAGGTACGGGCGATCCCCATCATGCTGGCCTGAGCGGTGTCCATGCCGGCGGTATCTTTTCCGTTGATCAGAATGGTGCCCATTGTGGGCTGATAGACTTTGGTCAGAAGATTGAAGACGGTGGTTTTTCCTGCGCCATTCGGGCCGATAAGGCCAGCGATTTCCGTGCGTCCGATGATCAGGTTGAAATCCTCGACGGCGTGAAGGCCGCCGAAATCAATGCCCAGATTGCGGGTTTCAAGCACCGGGCGCTCATTGACATCACGCTCCGGAAGGATGCCGTGACTGGGGGCAGGAACCATCTTTGTACGAACAGGCTGACTCATTGTTTGCCCTCCTTTGCCGCAGATGAGTTTTTGCCGGGCTTAAGACCGCTGAAGAATGTCCGGAGTGTCGGGTTATTGGTTGCCAGCATGACCAGGATCAGGACGATGGCGTAGACCAGCATGCGGTAATCCGAGAAGGCCCGAAGGAGTTCCGGAAGAACGGTCAGAAGGGCAGCGGCAATGATGGATCCGCGCATGTTTCCGATGCCGCCCAGAACAACAAAGACAAGAACCAGAATCGAGGTATCAAACTTGAACTTCGAGGCGGTAATGGTGGAGAAGTTGAGGCCGTAAAGGGCACCGGCCATTCCGGCCAGAACAGCGGATGTGACGAAAGCCATCATCTTGTATTTGGTCACCTTGAGACCGACGGATTCGGCGGCAATGCGGCTGTCACGGATGGCCATAATGGCACGGCCAGACCGGCTGTCGATCAGATTGAGGACGACGACCAGGGTAATCATGACCAGGACAAATCCCATGACAAAGGTGGACATCTTGGCGACGCCTGTGGCACCGGCAGGGCCGTTGACCAGCAGTTTTCCGGGGAGCTTCGGATTGACAAAACCGAAGTGCAGGCGGCTGCCCTCAAGGGAGATGTAGATACAGTTCATGACATTGCGGATGATCTCACCAAAGGCCAGTGTGACGATGGCCAGATAGTCGCCGCGAAGGCGGAGAACCGGGATGCCGATCAGGACGCCCGCGATGCCGGCAAACAGGCCGCCGGTCACAAGGGCAGCGGAAAGGCAGATGAGGGTATTGCTGACGCCGAGACCATTTTTGAGCCACATGGCCATGACAACGCCGGAGAAGGCGCCGACGGACATGAAGCCGGCATGGCCCAGAGACAGCTCACCGGAAATGCCGACCGTCAGGTTGAGTGAGACCGCCATGACGATATAGACACAGATCGGAATGAGCTGACCACGAAGGGAACGGGACATGGCACCATTGGCGATCATGACCTGACAGACAATGAAGGCAGCAATGACCATGCCGAATGTGAGCAGCTTGTCAATTGTCTTTTTGCTCATATTGCACCTCACACTTTCTCTCGGACGTTTTTGCCGAACAGACCGCTGGGCCGGAAGAGCAAAACGATGATGAGCACGGCAAAGACGAAGGCATCGCCCAGTTCGGTGGAGATGTAGGCTTTGCCGAGAATTTCAATGATTCCCAGGAGGATGCCGCCGATCATAGCGCCGGGGATGGAGCCGATGCCGCCGAAGACAGCTGCCGTAAAGGCCTTGATGCCGGGCATGGAGCCGGTAGTGGGCATCAGGGTCGGATAGGCGGAGCAGAGCAGCACGCCGGCGACCGCAGCCAGAGCGGAGCCGATGGCAAAGGTCACGCTGATGGTGGTGTTGACGTTGATGCCCATCAGTTCAGCGGCGCCTTTATCCTCGGAAACGGCGCGCATGGCTTTGCCCATCTTGGTGCGTCCGGTGAACAGGGTCAGCGCAACCATGATGACGATGTTGGCCAGAATGGTCACGATGGTTACGCCGGTGATCAGAAGACGGCCGTCCAGCAGGGAGATGTTCCCGATGTTGACCACGGAGGGGAAGGACTTGGGATTGGCGCCCCAGATCAGCAGAGCGGAGTTCTGGAGCAGGTAGCTCATGCCGATTGCCGTGATCAGGACGGCAAGGGAAGGTGCCTGACGAAGGGGCTTGTAAGCCAGACCTTCAATGATGACGCCCAGGGCCGTGCACAGAATCATGGCCAGAATCACGGAGACCCATGGCGGGAGATTCAGGTACTGAATGGCGCAGAAGGACACATAGGCGCCGACCATGATGACATCTCCATGCGCAAAATTCAGCATTTTGGCGATGCCGTAAACCATGGTATATCCAAGTGCGATAATGGCATAGACGCTTCCAAGACTGATGCCGTTAATAAGATAGGAGAGAAATAGTGTCATTTTTTCACCTTCTATATCCAATTTGGGTTTACAGCGGGAATACACCGGCCATCGTGTACTCCCGCTGTAAACCCCTGATAAATACAAATTCATGGCCCCGGACCACCCGGGGCCATGAACCTGTTTACGTCAATTACTGTACGTCAGCACCGACATAAGCGCCGTCTTTGATGATAACAGCGGTCGGGGTCTTGGTAACAGCACCGGTAGAATCCCAGGTCATGGTGCCGGTCAGGCCGGTCATCTCGAGCTCCTGGAACGCTGCGATGAGTTTGTCACATGCTTCCTCTGCCTTGGTCTCGGCGGTGATGCCGGCCTTGACAGAAGCATTGTACAGCGCATAAACGGTGTCATACGCATCCGCGGCAAACTGGCTGGGGACGGTGCCGAACTTCTCGGTATAGGTCTTGACGAAGTTCACGGTCAGGTCGTCCGTTGCATCAGCAGAGAAGGGGGTGAGAAGCATGACGCCCTCGGCAAGAGAGGTGTCGAAGCCCTCGATGGAGAGGATGCCGTCCAATCCGTCAACGCCGAAGAAGATAGGAGCATAGTCCATGTTCTTGGCCTGCTGGAGGATCATGGAAGCGGGGGTGTAGTAGATGGGCAGGAAGACGAGCTCAGCGCCGGCTTCCTTGGCACCGGTTACCTGAACGGAGAAATCGGTGGTGTCATCGGTAAAGGTTCCGGTGTAGACCAGCTCGAGGCCTTTCTCGGCGGCAGCGCCTTCGAAGGTCTGATAGATGCCGGTGGAGTAGGCGTCAGCGTTGTTGTAGATCACAGCAACCTTGGTTGCCAGCTTGTGACCGGAAATGTAATCCGCAGAGGCAGCACCCTGTGCCGGATCGGTGAAGCAGACCTGATAGACGTTGTCCTTGTCGGCGATGACGTCAACAGAGCTGGCAGAGGGGGTCAGCATGAAGACGCGGTCTTCAAAAGCCTGAGCGCCAACGGCGATGCAGGGGCTGGTGGTAACGGTGCCGGCGATCATCTGGGCACCCCAGTCGAGAACGTCATTAAAGGCATTGATGGCCTTTTCCGGGTCATGCTCATCATCCTGGAAGTTGAGCTCGATAACGGTTTCGCCAGCCTTGGCGTTGATTTCCTCAACAGCAATCTCAGCACCGTTCTTAACGGAAATGCCGTAATCAGCTGCCGGACCGGTCAGAGGGCCGGAACCGCCGATCTTGATCGCATCGGCAGAGGCCAGTGCGGTCATGGCGATCATAGCGAGACAAAGCGCGGCAATGATCAGTTTCTTCATATGTTCGTTCCTCCTGTAGAAGTAGGTTCGGGCAATGCCCGTCTTCGGTTGTCCCTGAACGGAAACAACTTAACAGCGGGTATTATATCGCAAATCCGGACGTTTCACAAGATTTGTATTGTACTATTTTTCATGTTTAGCATGAAAAATATTCATGTTAAAAACGAATAGGATGAAAGATTCGTCCTCAAATGTACGCCTTTTGCTGAATCGTATTTGCGAAGGGAGTGGGCCTGCCGCCACAGCGGCAGGCTGTCAAATATGAGGACCGGAAATGCCACGGTGCCGAAAGACCGAGCTGCGGCTCATTAAGGAGCGGGCTCGACGCGTAGCGTCGATTTGTCAAGTATGAGCATTATAAAAGCCGCGGCGCGGTGCCGAAAGACCGAGCTGCGGCTCATTAAGGAGTGGGCCTGCCGCCACAGCGGCAGTCTGTCCAATATGAGCACCGGAAAATAGCGGTGCCCAAAGAACAAGTCACTGCTCATAAAAGGAAGGGACAGGTGCAGAATTGTTGGATGAGAAGGATTCTGTTATAATGGAGGCACTCAGAATGTTTCATGCCTGTTGTTTATCAAACGATCCGGAGAACCAGAGGGTGTCTAAACATTACGACGTTTCCAGGAACAATGAAATACTGAATAATATTTTGCGCTTGCTCAAAGTAAAAGGCGTCCGCCAAATTGACCTGGCAAGATACCTTGGAATATCGGGGAATGCCATAACTCAATGGAAGATTAACAGATCATCCTCGTACATGAATTACCTGGATAAGATTGCCGCATTTTTTGACGTATCGGAAGAGGAACTCCTTCATCCGGATAAGTTAAACCTGTACGATTCGTTTATCTCACCGGATGAGAGGGAATTGCTGCAGATTTACAGATCACTGCCGGAACACGGAATAAAAATGGCGGTGAAAAAAGCGCTCGCCACATTCGCAGGTTGTGTTAAGCCTGAACAGCACACCTCTGAACAGATGGGTTAGGCGGGTAAAATTGATAATAAAAAAACAGCTGCCGGAAGGGCAGCTGCCATTCAGATGGATGAGGTTGAAAGTGTCAGCAGATTGACCGAAGGCGGGTTGAACAGACGGAAGAAGAAAAACGGATACATGGGGTCCTTGTCCCCAAGTCCGCTGGATGGGATGATCCAGGTCCGGTCTATCCGCTTTGGATGCTCAACCAGGGATGAGGCGGGAAAGAGCCCGTAACGGGGCAGGGTGTCTGAGGGGACGAACAGCGGGCCGATGCCCGGCAGACGCATAAGGCCGCCCAGCGTATGACCGTAGAGCAGAACATGAATCGGGTACGTTCTGGGGAAGAGAATGGAAGAGATCCGGCGAATGTTGGTATTGGGAACATGGGTCAGAACAATGGTGACATCCTCCTCCCGGAGGGAATTGCGCATGGCGGCGGTATCCTGGATGGACTTGAGCTGGAATTCAGCCAGCTCAATGGCATTCTCATCTGCACTGGAGCGGGCAGCCAGAAGGCGCTGTTCATAGAGCGGCTGGAGCTGCGTTGCATCCAGGGTGGTCGATGTCAGAGAAAGAAACCAGAGACGCTGCTGGCTTCCTTCAATGCACTGCGGCGAGGAAAGATAGGTGGCGTGGCGATGACGGGCGCCCAGAATCCACGGGGCAAAAGGACTGCCGCCCGGCGCATAGCTCATGGAGGTGGGATCCGGATCCATATCGCCGGCGATGAAATAGACCGGTGCTGCCGGGTTCAGCTCGTGAAGGACGTCAAGCAGTTCATAAAAGGGTTCGGCATTGCCGAGGTCAGAAACCATGTCGCCGGTACACAGCACGGCGTCAAAACGGAGCTTTTCAAGCCTTGAGCGGAACTGACGCTGTTTCGTTCCGAAGCGTTTTCCCTTCAGGTCGCTGATCTGCAGAATCCGGAAACCGTCAAATTCCTGCGACAGACCGGTTATCGGGATTTCAATGGTGTTGATAAAGAAAAAATGATTGATCACGGCGTTGCCAATGAACACAAGCGCAATCAGGATGAGCAGGATGGTGAGAAAGATCCGGTGCGGGGAACGTTTTTTCTGCACATCAAAAAAGTGCGCATCCGGTGAGGATGCGGAAAAGGGGCGGAGGGTTTCTTCGGAAAAGGCATCAAATTCGCTTCTGCTTTTGGATGGACGTCTGTTCATTCTGTTACCTCCCGCTGGTGGAATGAACCGATTATAACGCAGCCCCAGATGGATTTCAATTGAAAAAATGCATTTTCGTAAGCTTTTAACAAAGTTAGATTTTGTTCAGATAAATTCCGTAATAACAGAAAAAATTGCCGCAAAAGTAGAATAGGACAAACTGGGTTTTCAGGGGGGCGCAGCCATTTCCCGGAGGGCGCAGACGGAGAAGCTGAACCGCTGCTGAACGGTCAGTTTGTCAGGTGACGGCATCCTGTTCAGCGGTGCCGGAAGACCGGATAACGATTCATGAAGAATCGGGCAGACATGAAAGTGTCTGCCTGTGAGACAGGTGCATCAGAGAATCAGTGGTGCCGGAAGACCGGACAACAGATTATAGAGGAGGATACGATCAGATGGCAAAACCCAAGACTGTTTATATCTGTTCCGCATGCGGGCAGGAAACGCCCGGCTGGATGGGAAAATGCCCCGGATGCGGTGCGTGGAATACACTGGAGGAACAGGCGCCGAATCAGAGTGTGCCTGCCTATACCGGTACGGCGGCGGTCCAGCCGAAACCGCTTAAGCAGCGGCCGGGAACAGGTGCCAGTGCTGTGCGGATATCGGAAATATCGGCGGAGGAAATGCCGCGGATGGTGATGGGCATTGACGAACTGGACCGGGTCCTAGGCGGCGGAATTGTCGAGGGGTCCCTGATTCTGGTCGGCGGTGACCCGGGAATTGGAAAATCGACGCTGCTCCTTCAGGCTTCGGACAAAATTGCCGGGATGGGGAAGCGGGTTCTGTATATTTCCGGTGAGGAATCGGTCCGGCAGATCAAGATGCGTGCTGACCGGCTTGGCATCAGCTCGGAGAATCTGCTGGTGCTCAGTGAAAATGCCCTGGATCAGCTGGAAACCAGATGGACAGAGATCGGACCGGATGTCATGATCATCGACAGTATTCAGACTATGTACCGGCCGGATATGAGCAGTGCGCCAGGATCGGTCTCCCAGATCCGGGAATGCACCAGTGTGCTGATGCGGATGGCCAAGACAACGGGATGTGCGATCTTTCTGGTGGGACATGTGACCAAGGAAGGCGCCATTGCCGGACCGCGTGTGCTTGAACATATGGTGGATGTGGTGCTGTATTTTGAGGGCGACAGGCAGCATCAGTACCGAATTCTGAGGGCGGTAAAGAACCGCTTTGGTTCCGTCAATGAAATCGGCATTTTTGAGATGCGGGAGGAGGGAATGTGCGGAATTGCCAATCCTTCTGAGATGCTTCTGGCGGAGCGGGCCAGCAATGTTCCCGGATCCTGCGTGCACTGTGCGCTTGAGGGGACCCGCCCCATGCTGGTGGATGTACAGGCCCTGGCGCTGCAAAGCGCATTCGGGACACCCAGACGGACAACAAACGGTTTTGACAGCGGACGTCTGGCACTGCTGCTGGCCGTTCTTGAAAAGCGTGCCGGTGTATCCCTGTTTAATCAGGATGTGTACATCAATGTGGCCGGTGGTCTGGATCTTTCCGAGCCGGCCGCGGACCTGCCCCTTCTGGCAGCGGTTGCATCCAGTGCCCGTGAAACGTGTATTCCGCCGGACTGGGCGGTGATGGGGGAGATTGGTCTGGCAGGCGAGGTCAGGGCCATCTCACAGATTGACCGGCGGATTGCCGAGTGCAAGCGCCTCGGATTCCGCTCCATCGTCATTCCGCGGCAGAACAACAAACGGCTGAAAGCCCAGGAAGGCGTCCGGGTTTACGGTGTTGAAACGCTTGCAGAGGCAATCAGCATCCTGATGGGCTGACCGCCCGGCAGGATGCTGCGCCGAATCAGACGGGGCGGATACGGGAAAGCATGCCCTGGCGCAGGGAACAAACCTTGAGGACAATACAAACAAAGGCCGCTCTGCGAGCGGCCTTTGTTCATATGTTCTTTCGTGTCGATTTGCAGGAGGACTTGTCAGAAGTCGGTCCGGATGATCATCAGAAGCTGATGATCATATCCCTCGGGCAACGTGTCATAGGTGACGGGGACCTTGAGCTGCTCTCTCAGGTCATCAAAGACGGAGGAGAGACTTCTGAGGCGGCCGTCCAGCTGCGGGAACAGGTCACCGTAGATCTGATCAAGGCCTTCGTGGATGCCCTCATCAAGCGCGGCGGCACCGTCGGAAAGGGTGACAGAGCCATCGTAGAGCTTTGCAGAACCCTCAGACAGTTTTCCGGCACCTTCCTGCAGGCCAGCAGCGCCGGTGTGAATCTTTCCGGCTGCGGCATTCAGTTCGGTCATGCCGTCAGCCAGTGTGCCGGCACCGGTGTGAAGTGTCTCTGCGCCGTCTTTGAGCGTGTCAATGCCGTCACAGAGTTTCGCGGTTCCATCGGTAAGCAGTTTGGCTCCGCCGGAAAGCTGACTGCTTCCGTCGGCGGCCTGCGAGACGCCATCCGTATAGGTCTTCAGACCCGTCACGAATGTATTCACGGAATCAAGACGGCCGAGAAGGTCTTTAAGGCTCTCGGTTACCGTCTGCGCATCCGGATTGGACAGTGCCTTGTCGACGGCAGTCTTAATCTGTTTCTGAACATCCTCACTCTGCATGTTTTCCTGGATCAGGCTTTCCTTCTGCGCCTTGACCTCATTTTCAATCGCCACGGTGATTTCAGGACTCTTCATCTTTTCCTCAACAGCTGCGGTAAGGAGGTTTTGTTTGTCCTCGGGGATCTGTCCCGCTTCAGCGGCTTTCAGATAGCTTTCTGCATCCATCTTTATATCCGCTGCCGCCAGGACGCCTTCAAGGACTTTCGCCTGAACGGCCTCAGTCACACCGGCAGTGATTTTGTCCGTGTTTTCCTCGACCTTCTTTGCCACCTGTTCCTCAGCGGTTTTTTCTGCCAGGGCACGGATGCCATCCGGGGAAAGGGTGTCGAGGATGGTGCTGAGCACCTCGTGATAGTTGTCAGCTGTCAGTTCCGGAATGACGATCCCGTTTTTCTCAAGGGAAGGAGCGGCTGCGGCAAGACTCTGATTTGCGGTGTCCAGAATGGCCTTAAAGATCTCTGCAGCCCCCTGATTCAGCGCAGCGCTGTTTTCATCCAGCGTCGCAAGGCCCTGGTTCAGTGTGCTGAGTCCGTCATTCAGTTCTTTGGCACCCGTGTTGACCTGACCGGCGCCGGCGGATACCAGAGTCACGCCGTTTTTAAGGGAATTGCTGCCATCTGCCAGCTTTCCGGCGCCATCCGCGGCATCCTGCATGCCTTTAACAAAGGTGCCTGTTCCCTCGGTCAGGGTACCTGCGCCCTCGTACAGAGAACCGATTCCATCTTTCAGTGTTCCGATTCCCTCTTTGAGGCTGGAAGCACCCTCTGACAGGGCGGCGGTTCCGTCGACCAGCTGACGGATGCTGTTGAACGCATCGCTGACTTTGTCGTGATAATCCGGCTGTTTTGTGGCGCTATGGAGTGCATCCAGGGAGGCAGTGGTCTCGCGGAGGAGGGTCTGCAGTTCATCTGCCTCATCATCAAGCTGCTCGGCGAGACTGCTGAGGGGATCTGCGGTCACGACGCTCATCATCCATTTGATGTCGGGGTGATCCACATCCGCCTCAATGGTAATGGAATCTGCCAGATCAAGGGTGGTACTTGTCAGATCCACGCCGAGGAGCGCAAAGCCGACGATGACCTGACGTGAACCGCTTTCAAGGATGGTGCCATGGTCCACGGTGATTCCGCTGACGCCGCCGCCCATGACCGGGAGGGCGGACAGGGCAAGGAACGGCGCCTTTTCCGGGGCGTCATAGGTGATGGACATGGACAGGTGACCGGCGGCGCCGGAAAGATCAGCCGGCGCCAGTTCCTTGCCATCCAGCGTCATTGTGACGGCGGGGATGACCGGGGGCTTCTGGTCAGAGGTGCCCTGATAATTGACGTCGGCCCCGCCGGCCTTGAAGGTCAGCGCTTTGCCGTTTTGCGTAAACTGGACATTCTCACCGGTGATCTGAATATTGCTGAGAATGGTTTCATCCGCAAGCTCACTCAGCGCATCCGGGTTTTGCAGACGGATGGCGTCGGTGACAGAGGTAACATGTCCCTGCGCATCACCGGTGACAAACAGGCGTTCCTGTTTATTCGGTTCTGCCGAGGCACCGGCCAGCAGTGAGGTACAAAGAACAGCCATGAGAACTAACGAGGACGTTTGCTTTCTCATTTTTGAGACTTCCTTTCTTTAGCGGCTTTTAATCCCAGTGTTGTATGGATAATAATCGGGTCAAGCAGACGGAGCAGTGCCGGAAGGAGGAACAGAACAATTCCAACCGAACAGAGCGCGCCGCGGGAGATCAGGGTGCACATGGAGGAAATGATGTCGATGTCGGAGTACAGGCCGACGCCGATGGTGGCGGCGAAGAAGCCGATGCCGCTGACCAGAATGGACTGAGCGGACTGGGCGACGGCCTTTGTCACGGATTCACCGGCATCCAGTCCGGACTGCCGTGCCTGCAGATAACGGGTCGTCATCAGGATGGCGTAGTCGACGGTTGCGCCCAGCTGAATCGTGGAGATCAGGATCGGCGCTACGAAAACCAGGGTCGGTCCGCGATAGTAGGGGATGGCCAGGTTGACGGCAATGGCGGTTTCGATGACCGCGACCAGCAGGATCGGCAGTGAGATGGACTTGAGAACGAACATGATGATGACAAAGATTGCAACGATGGAGATCATGCTGACAACCGTAAAGTCATGATCGGTGCAGGCGATCAGGTCCTTTGTGCAGGGAGCCTCGCCGATCAGCATGCCGGTGGGATCATACCGCTTCAGGATGGTCTCCAGTTTG
>JAGAHV010000094.1:0-38064 GCA_017626895.1 Clostridia bacterium
AATGCCAAATTCGCTCTCTAACACGGATTTCTTGTCCTCTGGACTGTTATCACCTGACAGAAGCACGCTCAACAGACGAATAATCTTTAGTTCGCTTTGCTCATCTTCACTGTCAAGATTTAAGATGATTACTCTATCGATGCCCTCCGCACCTGCATGGGGATTGGAGGACATCTTGTAGCTTCCGAGTTCATTTACACTGCATATATAGGAGTTGTTTTAGCCAGTTCCTGTACAAATGCCAAGGGCAATTCCAGAACATCCGCAATTTGTTCCAATGTCAGACTGCCTTTCTTTATCGCATTCTTTGCAAGCTCGATCTTTTCTTCGTTAATCCTATTTTCCATAATCTGGCACACTTCCTGTCGCCCTCCTTCCGTCTCTTTAAGAACTCTAACCCGTTCCCTTAGAATCGGGCTGAGAATGTCTTCCTCTTTCTTGATAAATTTCTTCGTTCAGTATTGGCCTATTTTTAAGATTTTTCAGAGTTCTACCCATGCCGGGAAAAAATCTGACCACATACTGACCACAGAGCCCCCGCGTAATAGAGAATTCGGTGTGTTTTATGCGCTTGACCATAAGGATAAAAAACAAGGCAGATAGGGCTTCCTATCTGCCTCTGTCGAGTCGGAGTGGCGAGATTCGAACTCGCGACCCCTTGAACCCCATTCAAGTACGCTACCAAACTGCGCTACACCCCGTTATCGGCTCGAACAGGTGTTATTATAGTCATTCAGCTTCTCTTTGTCAACATTTATTTTTTTGAATCTCAAAAGCCTGGATTTTTATGAATTTGACGCTGAATCGTTGGATACCGCGCAGATGATTTCTCCTTCACATTCGCGCAGGATTTTGTGTCCAATACGATTTCCCTCTCCAAGCTCTCTGAAGCCATGTCCCTTGGTAAACTGGGCGAACAAATCGTTTTCAAGAGTAAGATTTCTTTCTCCCGGCTCCATTTTGCCGGCGCCGAGCCGGCCAGTGCTGCCATCTACTATGGAAAGAAAACCGCCAGAGGCCGGAATGTCCGCCGGGAATATCGTAAAACAAAGAAATCAGATGACACTATCCATGGATTGTTCATGGTGGACATTATGAGGGAGGAAATGATAAATGGCGATCCGCGCTTACGATGAAATCTACCTTTCTTGGGCTCAGCACATTCTGGGGGACGCTGCTGACTTTGCCGTCGTCTCCCCAGGACTCGATCCTGACACGTTCGGAAACGCGTTAGCGGTTTCCAGTGCTTCCTGGCAGTTTGCAACGGGAATCCGAAATATGTCGCCGGAATGAACGGGTGTGAGCTTGCCCGCATCATCCTTACCGAAACCAATACATCTTTCACAGATACATAAGACGTCATGTATCTGGATAAATCCCCCGAATACTGGTCAGGATGGGCCCTGGCGTTTTACCAGTGGCATTCCTTCCGTTCTTTTATGGATATTCTGTCTGCCGTTTCGCTGTCGGACCTGATCCGCATGTATTCGGTATACCGTGAGATGGATATCCTGCAGTTTGTCGACCACATGGATGAACGTCTAAAGAAAGCTTATCCGCATACGCAGCTCAAAGTCAGACGCATCAACTGCGGAATGTCCCAATCTGAGCTTGCTGCGGATTCAGGGGTAGCGCTCCGTCAGATCCAGCTTTTTGAGCAGAGACAGCGAGACATCAATCATGCCGCCGCCATTACGCTGCTTCAGCTCAGCAAATCGCTTCATTGCCAGATGGAGGACCTGATCGAACGCTAATCAACACATACGCTTAAACGATCAGTTTTCATCGTCTGCGTCCGTTTTTTCTCTCCCGGCAGCCGCATCTGCTTCTTCTGCCAGTTTCCGTTTCAGTGCCTGCGCCTCTGTCTCCCACCTGTATACCGGATAATACCGGATGAGCCGGATGTCCGCCTCTTCTTCCTTCAGGTCCTTTATTTCCTCTGCCGCCTTTTTAACCCCCTCCGGTTCTGACAACGCCCACTCATTCAAGCAACACAGTGCCTTCCGAAAGAATTCATCCATTGTCAGCTCATGTGCCCGGCAACAGGCTTCTATTTTATCTCTCAGTTCATCCGTTGTCTCAAACTGAAAGATCCAGTACCTGATCTGTTCATCTTCTGCCCGGACGCTGTCCGCTGCACTTTTCTCCCCCAGTCGGTATGCGCTGAGTACGCTTTCCACAAAGCGGCCCTTCACCGTTCTGTAAGCATCCCGGTCCTGCGGAAACATCTCCGCAAGCTGCTGCTTCAGCTGCATATATTCCCGGAAGACCGTCTCATCGTGGGTTTCTATAAACCTGAACAGCTTCTGGTCTCTGGCGACCCGATGGTCTTCATCGCAGAGGTGGAGATAAAACGTCTCATTCTCTTTATCCCCCTTTGTCAGGAAAAGCCTGCCCGGTCGTCCGCACTCTCCGAGATTGGTATAACCGATCCTCTCCAGCACTGCGGCACATTTTTCAAGAGATGTTCCCTGTGACGGACAGAACAGGATATCAATAATCGGCTTGGAACACATTCCTTTTACAGAAGTGGAGCCGATGTGATAAACGTTCCCCTCTAGCCCAGCCGCAGTCATAGCCTCTGAGATATTATTTTTCTCCGCACAGAACGTCGTTTTCCATTCCTTCCGCCAAGGCACCATCGTCGTTTCCCGGTGGATCTTATTCATCTGCTCATTTTCCTCCCGTCTTCCATCATTGTTTTCCAATTCCTTCAGGTTCTTTTCTTTTTCATGCTCTGGACAGCCGGATTTCACGTTTTCGCCTGTCTTCAGGCGGTGCCGGTAACACTTTGAAGTGGCTCAGATTGGGCAATCCGGCGCTTTTGCAGCTGGTCCATCTCCGGACCTCAAAGGGATCATTTGCCAGACTGATTTGCCTGGACCGGATTATGCTCTGCGCTGCCCGGTTAATCATGCCATGACTTCAATCTGCATTTCCAGTTTAGTGAATGCATCTTTTGCTGCACTCACGGCACCGTTAAGATTTCTGAGCCGATTTTTACTCGTAATCTGAAGGATCTCCAGACGTTCAGCCAGGCATTTCATTTTTTCCTCCAGGCCGTTCAACGCTGATATGAGGCGCTTTTTCTCAATCGCGTACATATTCCGGGCGGGTATTTCATCTCCTGAGGGGTCCGTTTCGAATTTCAGAATCTCCTTTTCCTTCTCAGCCTGTTCCATATCACCGGCCGTCTGCTCCGTGCTGAACGTCCGGATATACCGGAAAGAGAACACAGCGCACAGCCTGCAGGCATAATAAGTTTCCTTTATTTCAGGGTATCTTTTCCCTTCCACACCGTATGGATTATTTTCCTGCAGCTGTGTCTGCCCTCCGACAAACAACAGCAGTTCTTCCTGGCGCAGATCGATCACGTACGCATATTCACAAAACAATGAGTCGCGTATCCTGTCTACCGTTTCCGGGAATACCCATATCCCTTTCCGGTGCTTCACAGCCAACCGGCATCTGCTGTATGAAAACGCATCCGGCTCATCCGGGAAAGTTTCCATCCACTCCGGAATATCCCATTCGTCAGCTTCTGTCATAACCTCAAACAGGGCATTCAAATCTGTTGTTTTGATCAGATCGACAATATCCACACCCGCACCGGACGGATAGGCATCACTCCGGATATCCATCGCCTTTTCTTTTCCATCCCTGCGAATAATCAGAACTCCCCTCGTACTCATACGCATTTCCCGCCTTTTTTCACAGCTTCATGTCCGGCATTCTCCGCTTCCGCAATGCTGATGTGGCCATATTCATATCCGACAGCGACAGAAGCAGGCCGTTTTGTCCTGTCAAAACCTCCGTCAAACATCCTTTTCTCTTTATATCGTCCCTTATTCGCATTTCCGCCGCTATTGAATCTGTCCATTCAGCTGTCCGTTTCAAGTAAACCGACTATACCGCATTCTTTCCCGCCCGTCTATTCCATGGACGGTGCATTTGCGTCATTCATGACGCATTCACCTCACTTTTTTTTGGCATACGGGAATTCCCGCATTTGCCGCCATCCTTTTCCTCCCTCTCTGCAGCCGGATTCCCCAGCTTCCGTTATTTGGCTGTATACGCAGAGATCCGAATGAAAATGCAGCATATTGATAAGCAATCGGAACAGACAAAAAAGGCGGAAAGCACGATGCCCGCCGCCTTGTGGAACAGTGATATAGCAGATTGAGGGGATGATCAACGAAACGAAGATGCCGATGTGACGATGAGATGCGAATTCTGGGCCTGTTTTGCCAATACCTCTATATGACCGTTCCAAACAAACATCTGAAACTGAGGAGAGGGCCTGCCGCCATAGCGGCTGTTTGTCAAACATGACCAATGGAAATGCCGCGGTGCCGAAAGACTAAGCTGAGGCTCAAAGAAGGATAAATGTGTAAAAGATCCGTTATAACCGAGGGTGTCAGGTCCTTTTTGACAGGTTAAACTCCTTAATTGCTTTTTTCAGGAACCGGTCAAAGTGACTTTCAAACAAACGGTCCTGGATAATTCTGTACTTTTCATACCGGATTTCTGCATGGAATCCGGCCTGTTCTGTGCTGATCTTTCCCGGTCCGCTCACAATTTCATTTCCGCCGAATTCCAGAAAGCCGTCCAGCTTTTTCGCCCAGTCTTCCATGCTCATGGGATTTTTTCTTTCCGCCTGAAGCTCTGCATAGTTCGGGTACAGCGTGACAATCCGTTCCAGGTAAGACATTTCCTCCTGGCTCAGATCGTTTTTTGCAGCGCTGACATCTGCCTTCAGGAGCTTGCCATCCGGAGCATTCTCCCAGATCATCAGACCAATGTGCTCTTTTTCAGCATCAGTCCGCTCTACAATCCGATCTGCTTCGGTATGTCAATGAACCGCATAGTGCATCTTATTCTGTACAGTTTGGAAGAAACGTCTGGTTGTTTTTACATTATTGTCGTAGTTAAAGACCGTGGCATTAAATCTGTTACCTTCTGTTAGAACTTGCGTTCTGAACCGGATCTGCTGCAGCGACTCATCCGTGAACATATGTCCCTTGATGAGCCTTTCTTTATCCATGAAACAGCCCTGAATGGGATAGTCCTTGCCAATCTTCCCGGCCCATTTTCGGAACTGAACAGCCCGGGGGTTGTTCACTTTGAAGCCAACCGCAATAATAGCCTGGAGACTGTAATGATTCGTCCGATAGTTTTTTCCATCATCTGCAGTTATTAAGTATTTCTTAATAACTGAGCCTTCCGTCAGCTCGTCATCTGAAAAAATCGTCTTCAAATGCTGGTTGACAGCTGATACAGATGCCCTGTCACGAAGCGACAATTTGTTAAATTTTTGTCAAATTCTGACCAGAACAAAGCTTCTCTGACGAAAGAACCACATTGAGGCAGCAAGAAGATCGCCTTGGCAACAATCCGAGTCTGTGGCATGATTTCGGAAAATGAGGAAAGGAACGAATCCATTGCAGGAAACAGTTTATCAGGTTTCGGCACCGCTACGCGGCGAAAGATGGCTCGCGCTTCTGACCGATCTGCATGACCGTTCGCTCCGCCTTCTTCTGCCCTCTCTCCGATCGCATCGGCCGGACCTGATTCTCATTGCCGGAGATTTCCTGCATGGCGAAATCCCTGAAGGGAATGGACTCAAGATGGAAGATTCCCCGTCGCTCCATCTGTTCCGTGAACTCACCCGCATTGCGCCACATACGTGTCCCTCGGAAATCATGAATGGATGCTGTGTCCGGAGGATTTTGACTGTATCGCAGAACTCAATCAGTTTAAGACCATGTTCCTAGGAAACGCCGATACTGATTTTACCCGTGATCGCAAGATTACTTTCGATGGGTTTATTCGGTGTTGCATAGGGATTGGAGAGTATGAAAACTACAAATCGGGATTTGAAGGGAGAATCACATGCTCAGATATGTCAAACTGCGGGAAATGCCAAAATTGAAAGAACCAGCTGCAGAGTGGAGCATAAGTGGAGAGTACCTAAAGAAGCGTATCTTGAATATATGAACGCCTACCTGGATGAAAAGACAGAATATGGTTGGTATCTCTGCCTGGATGATGATCTGCTCGTTGGTGGAACGGGTGTGATCGAAAACGATTTTCACGACAGGAAAGACTTGTTTCCAAATGTCTGCGCAGTATACACGGAGGAGGCATACCGGAAAAACGCATTGCCGGAAACTTACTGAACCTGACAGTAGACGATCTCCGATCAAAGGGAATTACATCGGTGTATCTTGTTACAGATCATACGGTATTCTATGAGCGCTATGTTGGGAATTCTTATGCATGGTTCAGGGCGACGATGAGCTTGATATGACACGCATGTATATCCACAGATGATTCCAGTTTGTCGGGATATCCGTTGGCAAGAAAACTCGGAAAATATCTTTTGAAATTGTGCACTATTTATAAGTTTGTAACATCTTGACACCCTATCAAATAGGGGTAAAATACAGTTGTGGGAGATGCGATGCATGACAAGAGAATTTATTGAGGTGCCGCTGTTTACAAGGCGCTGGAGTGAAATCGGGTTGACTGTTGATGACCTCCTGTCACTTCAGGTGATGCTTCTTGATAATCCTCAGGCCGGACCCATAATGGAGAAAACAGGCGGGATCAGGAAGGTGCGTTTCCTTTTGAAAGCCGCGGGAAAAGCGGCAGCGTAAGAGTATGCTACACTGATTTTGAAAAATACGAAGTGATATATCTCCTCACTGCGTTTGAGAAGAAAGAGCAAGAGAACCTGACAGATGCCGAGAAAAACACCTTAAGGAAGTTTGTTAAGGCATTACAGGATGCTGAGGCTGAAAGGAGGAAGAGAAAATGACATCTCTGTTTGATGATCTGAAGGAAGGCTTGCAGGAAGCCATCGCGTTTGCAAAAGGTGAAGGCACTGCCCGGGTGACTCGTTTTGAAATCGATCCTGTTGTCACCTACACAAATGCTGAAATCCGCGAAATCAGGAAAAACGCAAAAATGACACAGGCTGTGTTTGCATTATTTATGGGCGTTTCCATCAAAACCGTTGAAGCATGGGAAAACGGAAGAACGCACCCGACCGGTCCGGCCTGCAGATTGATGACTATCCTTGCGGAAGGAAAGGAACAGCCGGATTTTGTCAGGATTGTATCTTGACACAAACTCGCCGGAGCATAATAATGCAGATAAGACCAGGAAACTGATTGGGGCTGACCGAAAGGCCCGGATTCATCTGACGGCGGGGATGTTCCCCGCTTTTTCTGTAATGCCTATGATAGTTATCATATGTCCGTTGAATGAGTTGCGGAATTGATTATGCATTAGAAAGCAGGCACTTGCTTAGTGCCGATATCTTTTGAAATTCTCGGCCTAAACAGAACTGGAATTAGGTAGGAAGTATTGGTAAAATCGAACGGTATGAAGAACATGCGGAATGGAATCACTCTGGTCTTGTAAAAGCAGGCGACTATTGTTTCGTGAGTTATTGAGTCGGCAATATTGGCGGCACAATTGGGGAAGGCATGGGATTCACGGTGGTTTCCTTCGGACAAGGCTATGCCAGCATGTCGCCACCGACCAAGGAATTGCCCTGTCTCGCAGCGACAGTTAAGTCAAATCCAGGACTCAGACAAAGCAGCTCAGGCAAATGACCAAAGTTGAGGCTTGCAAAGAAGTTCTACAAGCTCCTGATGGAAGGCAGAATCCAACATGGAGGAAAGCCTGTCATGCGGTGGATGGGCGGAAACGTTGTTGCAGACACAGCCCCTGCCGGAAACATTAAATGCACTAAAGCAAAGAGCCCGGAGAAGATCGACTGAATCGTGGCTCCATCATGGTGCTGGACCACTGTATCCGGCACGAAGGGAAGAATGCCGGCAGTGTGTACGATGACCTGAACCATGGTCTGCTTGTATTTTGAAAAAGCCCCACATGAAAGGCGGCAGAGGTTAGATAGGCAATATTGGCTCACTTCTGAGTATTGAGATCCAGTTACGCTTTTCGTAAAGGAAACGGACGATATGCACCGTCTTCGAATTCTCGTCAATGATAAAAAAGCAAGGTAGTTATTGATGACATTAAGTCTGATACCCCATGCGGAAAGTATAGGGTCATCGACTGTTTTGAATTCTTCGGGCATGTTGGTAAGCTTGCTGATTTCCTCATCGACTTTGTCAAGAAGGTCAGCGGCGGCCTTAGGATTCAGCAGCGTGAACTCAATGTAGTCAGCAGCCTCAGTCAGGTCTTGCTCAGCCTTGCCGGTGATGTGTATCTCATAGTTCATCTTTTGTGCCTCGCCCTTATATCTGCCATGGCATCAGAAAAAAGGCGGGTGTTGCCTTTGGCAATGTCATCAAGCCCTTCCTTAATAAGGCCGTAGAGCTCATTCCTGCCCACAAGGGACTCATAGTTCTCGATGCTTAAGACCGCGAGATCTCCCTTTCCGTTCTTTGTGATGAACACAGGCTCATTATAAGTGTGGCAGAAAGAGGATATATCGTTGTATCTGTTTCTAAGATCTGCGCTTGATTTGATAGTCGGCAAAGTAATCCCTCCCTAACAGATTATAACGGAATAATACATGTATTCTACTATCAAATTCAAGCTGTATTGATAAAAGAATTTGAAGTTGGACAATCTTCCCGGCCCATTTTCGGAACTGGCAAGAAGATAGCCTTGACAACAATCCGGGTCTGTGGCATGATTTTGGAAAATGAGGAAAGGAACGATTGCATTGCAGGAAACAGTTTATCAGGTTTCGGCACCGCTGCGCGGCGAAAGGCAGCTCGCGCTTCTGACCGATCTGCATGACCGTTCGCCCCGCCTTCTTCTCCCCTCTCTCCGATCGCATCGGCCGGACCTGATTCTCATTGCCGGGGATTTCCTGCACGGAGAAGTTCCTGAAGGGAATGGACTCAAGATGGAAGAGTCCCCGTCGCTCCATCTGTTCCGGGAACTCGCCCGCATTGCGCCGACATACGTGTCCCTGGGAAATCATGAATGGATGCTGTGTCCGGAGGATTTTGACTGTATCGCAGGAACCGGTGTCCATGTGCTTGACAATGCCTTTGTCACGCTGGATGGTCTGGTCCTGGGCGGCCTGACATCCGGAACGGTACTCCGGTCCAGGCGTGAACGCGATCCGAAAGGCGGTCGGTATGCCTTTCCGCATCCCTATTCAAAGACTTCCCTTTTCCGTCAGTTTTTCCCGGAAAAGCGGGAAATCAGAAAGGATTACCTGCCGGATCTCACCTGGCTCGGGAAGTTTGAAAAGACCCCCGGCTTTCATGTGCTCCTCTCTCACCATCCCGAATACGGACAGTATCCGCCGGTTCGCCTGATGGACAGGCCCATTGAGCTCATTTTATCCGGGCACGCCCACGGCGGACAGATCCGTTATTACAGTCTGCGCCGGCGGAAATGTGCCGGGGTCTTTGCCCCTTTTCAGGGAATCTTCCCTGAATTTTCGGAAGGGATGCATGAGGGACGTTACGGAAAGCTTATCATCTCCCGGGGACTCGCCAATACAGGCCCGGTGCCGCGCCTGTTCAATCCGAGGGAGCTTGTTTATATTCACCTGACCGGAACGGATACGTCCGGATAACAAACAGCAGGAATCGACATGGATCGATTCCTGCTGTTTTCATGTCAGCGCATAGTAAAGGAAGAGGAGCAAAACGGAGACCGCAAGGAACGTGAGCCCGATAATGAGCATAAAGGGCAAGCTCTTTCCCCGGTGTTCCGCCCGCATCGCCTTGTAATCGTAATAGCGGACGTGCTCATATCCTTTCCAGAGAGAGGAAATATGGTGCCAGAGGGTCCCTATGCCGTAGGAGAAGATGTCAAAAAAGCCGGTGGAACTGATCAGGGTCAGCGCCCCGATGCCGCACAGGATGATCGCCGTGACGAAACAGCCGTCGCTGCCATAGCGGCACAGGAGCGGCAATGGAAGCCCCGGCCTTAGGCCGCGGGCTGTGGCCGCCCACAGGGCGATGGCAAGCCCTGCCAGAATCGTCAGAGGGATGCGGAGCTTTCCCGGTTTCACGCCTGTCCCTCCTGCATCATCCGGCAGTACCGTTCATATTCCGCCTGATTGCACTGCACCAGATGGCCAGGCACGATTTCCCGCATCACCGGTTTGTCCACGGTGTAATCATGTTCCGCCAGCGGGTCATAGCGGATCCGTTTCCGGTGGCGCTCAAAATAGGGATCCGGCACCGGAATTGCGCTCAGAAGGGAACGGGTGTAGGGATGCAGCGGATGGGCAAACAGTTCATCCGAGGAAGCCATTTCCACCAGTTTTCCGAAATACATGACGCCGATGCGGTCCGAGAAGTACTTGACGACGGAAAGATCGTGTGCGATGAAGAGCACCGTCAGTCCCAGATCACGCCGGAGATCGTTGAGCAGGTTGATCACCTGTGCCTGAATCGAGACATCCAGCGCGGAGACCGGTTCATCCGCGATAATCAGGTCCGGGTTCATGACCACCGCTCGGGCCACGCCGATGCGCTGCCGCTGGCCGCCGGAAAACTCGTGGGGATAGCGGGTGGCGTGTTCCCTGACCAGGCCCACGCGCTCCAGAATCCGGTAGACTTTTTCATCAATGACCGCCTTGTCCTTTTCCCCGCGGATCACCAGTCCCTCGGCGATGGTGTCATAGACGGTCATGCGCGGATCCAGGGAGGCAATCGGGTCCTGGAAAATCATCTGGATGCCGGTCACATACCGCTGATGCTCCGCCACCCGCAGATCGTATTCCTTTTCGCGCATCAGCTGCGCGTGCTGCTCCGGCGGCGCCGCGGCAAGCCGCTCCGCGTACTTCTCCTCCACTTCCCGCCGCAGGAACGGGCGCAGGAGATGGTCGCACTGTTCGTGGTCCCGGCGGGCCAGACGGATCTGTTCCCGGTTCTCCCGGATGATTGCCTGCAGCCGTTCCCGCTCCGGGCCGGAGGCGCCGCGAAGCGCCTTTTTGGCGTCGGAAATCGCATCCTTATAGGACTTGATGCCGGCCGCGATGCGGTGTCCCTTGAAGTAGACCGAGCCGGAGGTGATGTCATACAGACGGATAATGCCCCGGCCGGTGGTCGTTTTTCCACATCCGGATTCGCCGACCAGGCCGAATACCTCCCCTTTCCGGATTTCAAAGCTGACATCGTCCACAGCCTTGTTGCTGCCAAAGTACTGGCAGAGATGTTCCACCCTGAGCAGTGGTTCTGTCATGCCTGTCCCTCCTTTTCAGGCCTCAATTCTGGCCATTTGCCGGAGCTGCTTTTGTCTGAGGTCTGGATTTGACAATCTGTCGCTGCGCGACAGGGCATCTCCATTCTGGCTTTCATTTTCTCAATCCGATGCCGAACGCTTTCCGGCATCTCCACTTTCGGCGCATCCTCATGCAGGAGCCAGGTCGCTGCCCAGTGCGTCGGCGTAATCTGAAACCGCGGGGGCTGCTGTTCAAAGTCGATCCGCATCGCATAGCGGTTGCGCTCCGCAAAGGCATCCCCTTTCGGCGGATAGATCATGTTGGGCGGCGTTCCCGGAATCGCCTCCAGCCGTTCCTTGGTATCCAGGTCCGGCATGGAAGAGAGCAGCGCCCAGGTATAGGGATGGGCCGGGCTGTAGAAGATTTCCTCGGATGTTCCGTATTCCACAATCTGTCCCGCGTACATCACCGCAATCCGATCCGCCATATTGGCCACGACCCCCAGATCATGGGTAATGAAGATGATAGACAGATGCCGCTCCTCCTTGAGCCGGTTGATGAGTTCCAGGATCTGCGCCTGAATCGTCACATCCAGGGCCGTGGTCGGCTCATCGCAGATGAGCACATCCGGATCCGCCGCCAGCGCAATGGCAATGACAATGCGCTGCCGCATGCCGCCGGAAAACTCAAAGGGATACTGCTTATACCGCTTTTCCGGTTCTGAAATGCCCACCTCTTCCATGAGCCGCAGGGCCCGTTCCCGGGCCTCCCAGGGCGTCATGTTTGCCACCATTCCCAGGGCGCTTTCATGGATGGCCGAAAGGACTGCCTCCGTCTTTTCCGCGCCGGTCATTTTCTGCGGTGTGTTCAGGTGCTGAATCATGGCCTCAATCAGGCCCGTCATGTTGGCGCGGACCTGCTCAAGGTCAATGATGCTGGGTGCCGGAACCGTCCAGGTTTTCCCCCTGACCTGCCGCCGCTCCGCTTTTTTCATTTCCCGTTCATACCTGACCTGCCGGCCGGCATTGTGCCGGACGCCGTCCTCATAGGTGCGTAGGAACTTTTTCAGTGACCCGGCAAAGGTGCAGGCCCTTGAATCCCGGACTGGATCAATGGGGTCAATGCACCGGGCGACCGCGCCTGACATGTCGGCCACGTGAGGCCGGACAGCCTCAATGCCGCCGGATTTGAGGGCCTCAAGGCCGGATTCAAGCACTGACACCGCCTCTTTCCGTGCCTTCGCAAAGCGCTCCATGGCGGCCTCAATTCCCGCCTGGGCATCTGCCCGGAACGCTGCCTCCGTGCGCTCATCAAAGGACGGGCAGGTTCTTGCCAGCAGCGCCGCCCGTGTGGGCTTCCGGTCAAGGATGGCCTGCATCCGCTCAAGGAGCGGACGAATGTCCGGCGTTTTGCCGGCACCCTCAAGAGCCGACCGGAGGTCCTGCAGGTCCGCCTCGCTGAGGGCATCCTCGTGCCGGGCATGCCCGGCATAGTCAAGGATTTTCTCCGGCATCCCGGCCGTGTCCGCGTTTTTCTCTTTCAGGAAACAGAGCCGCTCCAGCAGCGGCAGGATACGGGCAAGGGCCTGCCGGGCATCCGTGCTGGCCTTTTCCGCCGCCCCCAGGTCCGTTTCCATTTTCCGGTACTGTTCCATCTGCCGGGCCAGATCCCGGCGTTCCGGGAACCGGGTCTGCATGGTTTGTTCCAGCAGATGCGTCCGCTCACGGAATGCGGTGCGGCTGTTGTTTTTGCGCATCCGGCTTTTCAGGAGCATGGCCTCGGTCAGCTGCTTCCCGACCCGCATGATGGGGTTGAGGCTGGAGAGCGGATCCTGGAAAATCATCGCCAGCCGGTCCCCTCTCAGGCGGCAAAAGTCCTGCTCGTCGATCTGCAGAAGGTCCATGCCGTCATAGAGAATCTCGCCGCCCTCCGTCAGCGCGTTGGCGGCCTGGATGCCCAGGATGGCCTTGGAGGTGACGGATTTGCCGGAACCGGATTCCCCCACAATGGCCAGCGTCTCCCCCTTGTAAAGGTCAAAGGTAATCCCCCGGACCGCCTGCACCTTGCCGGCCGCCGTCTTAAAGCTGATGCGCAGGTTCTGCACCTGCAGTTTCTTCTCTAACTGTTCCATTATTCGGCTCCTCTCAGGCTTGGATTAAATGCATCCCGCAAACCGTTTCCGAAGAGGTTGAAGGAAACCTCAAGAAGCGAGATAAACAGCGCAGGGAAGAAGATGATATAGGGATCCGTGGCCAGGAAGTCCTTGCCGTTGGCCAGCATGGTTCCAACGCTGGTCATGGTGGAGGACTCCAGATTGATGATCCCCAGATACGTCAGGGAGGACTCTGAGAAGATGACGCCCGGGATGACCAGCACGGAACCGGTGATGATCGTGCCCAGGGAATTGGGAAAGATATGACGGAACATGAGGCGTGCATCCCGGGCGCCCAGCGTCCGGGCGGCCATCACGTATTCCTGATTCTTAAAGCGGTAAAACTGCATCCGGACCCGGGCCGCCATGCCGATCCAGCCGGTGAGGACGAAGGCGAACAGCAGTGCCGGGACGACGCCCACCTTGTTGGCCAGATGCAGCTGGAACAGCGTGGTCACCACCATGAAGGGAACATCGTTCAGGATATCCGCGATGCGGTCCATGATCAGGTCCACCGTGCCGCCGTAATACCCCTGAATGGCGCCGTACACCGTCCCGATGAACAGGTTAATGGCCGAAATGCAGATTGCCAGAAGGAAGGAGAAGCGGGCACCGGTGGCCAGGCGCGTAAAGATGTCCTGTCCTTTGGCATTGGTGCCAAAGACAAAGGAGGGCTCAAAGCCGTACCGGTACTGGAAATAGCTGTACTTGCTGACCCGGACCACCAGGGTTCTGGCGCTGCTGGTTCCTGTCATCCGGGCATAGGCCAGGGGCTGCGCCGGATCGTTGTCGGCCGGAATCCGGAGGGAGTGATACAGGGTATCCTCCGGCGTCGTCTTCCGGTAGATAGGCACCAGCTCGCCTTTTTTGTTCAGCTTCGGCTGTCCCTTTTTGTCCGCTTCATACCAGATATTGGGATTGCTCTGTTTGGCGTCCTTGATGGCCGGATAAATGACCTGGATGCCGGTCTCATCCTGCCAGCGTTGAATCGCCTCAAACTGCTGTTCATTGAGGGAGAGGCTGAGCATGCCCATGGCCGCGTAATTGTCAATGCGCAGGTCATAAAAGGTGTTTTTCCGGTTTCCGGAGGATTCATCCGTGTAATCCTCACGCAAAATGTCCCGGATCACCGGCAGCCCGGTCTCCTCCTCCAGCGCCCGGTACATGATGTACCGGTTTTTGTTTACCGTCACACGGCTGGTCCCATCGATCCCCAGAAACGGCATTTTGGGCGGCAGTTTGGCGTAATTGATGTAGTTGGTGTCCGTCAGGGACTTAGAGTACGTGGTCTCGCAGAAAATCGGCACCAAAATGGCGTAGAGGATCAGCACAAGGATGATATACGAGGCCACCACGGAACTCTTGTTCCTGCTGAAACGGTTCATGGCATCTCTGAAATACCCGACAGGTTTCGTTTCCAGCTTCTTGTCATGCATCCGTCCCTCCGGCGGGACGAATTCAAAGGCTGACTTCGGGATACTGCTCATGCTTTCTTACTCCCCATTCTGATTCTAGGATCGATAAACCCATAGCTGATATCAACGATGATACCGGAGGCCAGGCCGATAAATGTGTAAAAGGCCGACAGGAGCATAAAGAAATTGTAATCCGGCGTGGCAGCCGTAATGCTGGCCACATACAGCGGGCCCACACCCGGGATGCCGAAGATCTGTTCAATGATGAGGGATCCGCCCATGATGCCAATGAATTCACCCAGAATCATGGGGAAAATGGGAACCATGGCGTTGCGCATGGCATGCCGTATCGTGGTCTGGGCCCGGGTAAGGCCTTTTGTTCTGGCCAGCAGGAGGAAATCCGAGGTCAGCACCTCCGTCAGCTCCGCCCGGGTATAGCGCGTGAGCCCGGCAATCGTGCCAAAGCCCAGGGAAAGGATGGCAGGGACAATGGAGATGAAGGTCTTGAAACTCAGGTAATCATACCCCGCCGCCATCTGGAACGGAAACCATTTCAGACGGAAGCAGAGAAAGTACTGCACCAGAAACGCATACACATAACTGGGAACAGAGACGAACACAATGACCAGGGTGGAAATCAGGTGATCCTGCCACCGATTTTTCCGAAGCGCCGCATAGATGCCGAAAAGCAGCCCCAGCGGAATGGAAAACAGCATGGTGTACGCATTGACAATGACGGTTGCCGGCATTTTCTCAATGAATTTCTGCCAGACATCCTGACCCGTATACAGCACTTCACTGACGCCCCAGTCCCCGCCAATGAGCGATTTGCGCACGAAGATCAGATACTGTTCAAGAAGCGGTTTGTTATACCCCAGTGCCTCGCGGCGCATTTCAATCAGCTGCATGTCCCGTCCGAACTGCTGCGCCGGTTTATTGGGCAGCAGTTTCACCAGGACAAAACAGATGGAGATGATGACCAGAAACGTAAATAACATCAGGATGATCCGTTTCAGTACATACTTACCCATATTTGTTCTCCCGTCTTTGCACAACGGAAAAATGAGGCAGAGGAACACTCCGCCTCATTTCCGGCATTCGCGTTTGTTTTTTGAGGTCAGAGGCATTCCGGTCCTGAAAAGACCGTGCCCGGACAGATGCCTTTTGCTTATTTGTAGAAGAGCGTTCCTCCCTGCTCTCTCACAAACGCTTCCCACTGCGCATCGTCATAGTTATAGGTCATATACCGGATGCCGCCGCGTCCCATGGGGAACACCTCATCCTCCAGATAATATTCCACTTTCATGCCCTTCAGGCCAGCCGAGGAGTCACCCATCATCGGAATGAAATCATAGTTCTGCAGAATCTCATTTTCGCAGGCGCACAGAACGTGGATTCGGTCCTGCTGCTTCTCACGGATATCCAGTTCCGCTTCCGTTCCGTCCTCCCTGCTCACTTTGACCACGTTCCCGTTCATGGCAAGATACCAGGTATAAATATCGGCCGTGTACTTTTCCCCGTCCAGTTCCAGCGTCAGCATGGCCTTGGTGGTATCCCAGGCGGGATCATACTGATACGCCGGCGTCACATAGGCCTCAATCAGGCTGAAGGGATCAAAGGTGGAACCGGTCCAGCCCACACCAAAGAGCATATCCACCCGGTTGGTACGAAGGGCATCCTGAAAGCCGTTGCCCAGGGTGGAGTCACGGGTAAAGGTCAGTTTTCCTTCCAGCTTGGTTCCCTTCACCGCTTCGGTGTAGTTGTTCACGATAAAGTCATAGCCGTTGTTGTTGAAGGCTGAGGTGGCATTGGTGGTGCCAACCGTGATCTGCACGGTGTCCCCGTCTTTCATCAGGCCTTTTTCAATCGCGAGATCGTATGCCCTGTCAAAATACTGCTTCGCCTGTTCGGGATCGTATCCGGTGATGGCATCAATGGCATCATCCATGGTGGCATACAGCTTCCCGTCGCCGATTTCATCATCCAGGCCCCAGAACTTCACGACAACCTGCTTGGCCTCATCCAGATCGCGGTAGAAAACACCCTCATCCGGATCGGCCACAATCTGGTTCCCGAAAAGCGCAAAGGCCGGCTGATTCATCGGGATGGCGGCTGTACAGAACTCAGCCCGGTTCATGGCCAGCGACATGGCCATACGGAATTCCTTGAGCGTCAGAATGGTCTTGTTGATATTCGCACCGGCCACGGACTGCGCATGCTTAAGTCCGTCCATATCCGGGTTGAACGCCATGGCGAAAACCGAATCGCCCTCGCTGTAATAGGTATAGTCCGAGGTCGCATAGTCCTCAATCGTGTCACGGTCCAGCCCTACCGAATCCAGTTCACCGTTCAGGAACATTTCCATCTGGGTGCTCGGTTCCTGCACATAGCGGACGCGGATCACATCGGTCTCGTACTGTCCCTCAAATTCCTGGTCCGCAAAGCCAAACCAGTTGGGGTTGCGGGTAAGTTCGTACACCTTATCCGACTGGAAGCTGGAAAGACAATACGGTCCCCAGGAAATGGTGGTATCCACCGAGGTTCCATAGGTGCTGGTAAACACGCCGTCCTTGACCGAAGAGGTTTTCTCATACAGGTCGCGGTTCACCAGATAGAGGCTGCTGAGCTGATACTTGAGATCAAAGCCGGTCAGCTTTTTGGCCAGAATCAGGGTCAGTTCATCCTCACCCGTCGCCAGGAAACCGACCTGGTCAAAGGTGATGGCATCCGGGAACTGCATGTAATTGATGTACAGCTCCTCCCCGGCCCATTCCAGTTTCTGCGCGGCATCCGCCCAGGTGCAGAACTCCGCCCCTGCGCCTTCCGTGAAAAAGGCATACAGCTCCGGAACCGTCAGCGGCGTTTCAACCACTTTGTCCTCTGCGGCGCCGGTCCATTTCTGGCTGGCAAAGTCATAGGTATCCCCATAGGAGGCGGCCCAGTTGATCCAGCCCTTCTCAGAGGCAAACTTGTCAAGGAATGCCGGCATCTCCTCAATTTTCTCCGACTCCATGACCTTATTGAAGCTGACCTGGCCCACCTGTCCCTGCTTGAGATAGGCCTCTGCATTGACAATCACCAGGTTGCTGGAATAATAGGTGTTTGCCCGGTAGTTCTGTGCCTCGGGGCTCAGCAGCTTTTCCGCGGAATAGACAAAGTCCGCCGCATGAATCTCCGTTCCGTCCTCCCAGCGAAGATCACTCCGCAGCGGGATTTTCCAGGCACGGCCGGTTTCACCGGCTTCAATTCCCCAGGCATCACCGACATACTGGTCGGTCACATCCACGGGAAAATCCGCCGCCGCCAGCGGTTCCTGGACGTATCCGTCCATATCCTCATTAAAATCGAACGTATACATCGAGGTGTTCAGATAATCCACCAGTCCGGAATCAACGGCTGTCTTGTACTGTAACGGATTCCAGGTGGTGGGAAAAACCGACACCGCCTGATTGTATGTATGCACGCCGCTCTCCGCAAACGCGGCCACTGAGACCAGAATTAACAGAAGAAAAACCGATAGAATACGCTTCAAATGGATCACCCTCCAAATTGAAATTTCAATACCTGCATTATAGCCGACTGCCGGCAATCTGGCAAGGAATTCACGCAAACCTTTGCGAATAGTTTGTTATAAAACAGAATTATTTCCATTCTGTCACAGCCAGCTGCTGCAATATCCCTGTACCCGTCATCTGCCGTCCGGCATTCTCAGTTCCTATACGCGGATTCCCGCAATATGCTTCACTTCTTTGCAGGCTTCACTGTTGAGCATTTGCAGGGCAACCTTACAGGAGGCCTGGATTTTACTTAACTGTCGCTGCGCGACAGGGCCTCTCCTAAGACACCCGGGCCATGGTCATTCCGGCATATCCCGGAACGCATTCCCAGACCGAGGACTGCAAAAGCACGGTGGCCCGGTCCTGGCGCAGCGCAATGTTCACATGAATTGCGCAGCTGGTATCCCCCACCAGTTCAATTCTGGCCTGGTACTGACCCGGGCCGGTCATGGCGCCCGTGCTCAGGCACGGACCAATGGGCGGGAACAGACCGGGCATCCATCTGCCCGGTTCGGCAGGCACCACAATTTCACCCGCATCCGTTTCAAACGTCAGCGTTCCCGCCTCAATCCGGACGGCCCGGACCGGATCAAGTCCAGGTTCCAGCACGAGCCGCATCTTTTGGGACACGGCTTCGCCGCAGACCGGCGGTACGGAATAGCCTGACAATGCCTGCACAATCTCCGGATCCTGGGCCAGGGCCGGATCTGCCGCGATCCCGGACAGATGCCGGAAGAAGGCGTCATAGATGGGCTGCACGCCCGTGCCCTCCAGGATCCGGTCCGCCGTCGTGGTCAGGGAAAGCCGGCGCTCAGGCAGACACAGGCCCATCTGTCCGCCCATGCCGTACATGGAAAAGCCCCGGCGCATCATCCAGAAATAATACCCATACCCAAAGCGCTCCTCCGGCATAGACCGATGGTCGGTTCTGACCTGAAACGAGGTAGCCGCGCTCAGATAGCCGGGATCCAGCAGTCCCCTGCCGTCGCTCATGCAGAAATCTGAGAGCAGTGCCAGTTCGGAAAGCGGCAGAATCAGACCGGTTCCCGCCTGCGCATTTCCTGCCTGATCCCTGAGCCACCGGGCATTCTGAATGCCCAGCGGTTCAAAAAGACGCTCACGGACAAAAGACAGCAGCGGCTGGCCTGAAAGCCGCTCCACAAGGGAACCCATGACCTGTGTGGCACCGGTATCATACGTGAAAATGGTGCCCCCGGCATGGTCCGGCACACCCTCAAAAAACGGTCTGGTCCAGTCCCGGTCAAGAAGCGGACGATACCGGGTCTGGTTATAGCAGGCAGTCATGGTCAGCAGTTCATGAACCGTAAGCCGCTCCAGTTCCTCCGGCACCCGTTCCGGGAGCATGTCAGAGAAAAACGGGATCACCCGGTCTGTGAGGCGCAGTTTCCCCTCTGACACCAGGATTCCCACTGCCAAGGAGACGACACTTTTGCTGACGGAATACAGGCGGTGCGGCACGGCGTTGTCAAAAGGCGCCGCACTGGCCGAAAGAATGCGCGCACCGTCCTGCCGGATTTCAAAGCCATGAAGATTCAGCGGACGGATTTCCTCAATAAAGTTCAGGATTCGTTGTCTGGCATCCATATTATCCCTCATATATTCTGGCAAAACAGGTAAACAGAAGTTGCCCTGTCACTCAGCGACAGATGTCAAATTCGAGCCGGAACAAATCCGCTCCGGCAAAAGACCGGCATTGAAACCTGAAAAGGACTGGCCCTGTCGCACAGCGACAGCTTGTCAAATTTGGGCCAGAACCAAGCCGCTCCGGCGAAAGACCGGCATTGAGACCCAAAAAGGAGCAGTGCCCTGCACTGCTCCCTCCGGGTATTTACTCCTGTACGGAGCCGGCCGCATTGGCCGCCTCACGTGCATTGATCTTTCTCTGGTTGATCAGGGAGAAGATGACGACGCCGACTGCCACGACGAAGAAGCCGATGGCGATCGGATAGTGAATGATCTCGCCGAAATTTCCATGGTTGAGGTCCATGAAGCGAACGAAGTTCTGTTCGCACATGGGTCCCAGAATCAGCGCCAGAAGGATGGGTGAAAGCGGGAATTCATACTTGTTCATCAGCCAGCCGATGACGCCGAAAAACACGCAGACACCGATATCAAACACGTTCTTGTTGATCGAGAAGGCGCCCAGCAGAGAGACAATCAGGATGATCGGATACAGCATCCGCTTCTCAAGCGACACAATCTTTGCAAATATGCGTACGCCGGCGCAGCCGACCAGCAGCATCGCCAGGTTTGCGAGCATCAGGGCCGCAAATACCCGGTAGACGGTGGGCAGCTCGGAGACGTACATCATGGGTCCCGGCTGGATGCCCTTCATGATGAAGGCGCCCAGCAGAATCGCCGTAACGGAGTCGCCCGGAACGCCCAGGGACAGAAGCGGAATCATGGCACCGCCGGAGCAGCCGTTGTTCGCAGACTCTGTGGCCGCAACGCCGTTGGGAATACCGGTGCCCCACTTTTCCGGATGTTTGCTGATGCCCTTGTTGAAGGCATAGGAAACAAATACCGCGATATCACCGCCGGCACCGGGAATGGCGCCGATGAACGTACCGATGATACCGCCGGTCAGGATGTTCCCGGCAATCATCTTAATCGTCTGGAAGTCCGGCAGAACACGGGTGATCTTCTCATTGGATTTTGCCTGGGCACTCTCCCTGCCCGCAATGATCCGCTCAACACCGGCAATCACCTCGGCAACGGCAAACAGACCGATGAGCACCGGAATGAAGCTGAGACCGCCCTTGAGGCTGGTGACGCCAAAGGTGAAGCGCTGCTTGGAGTATGTCGGATCCAGGCCGATGGTGCACAGCAGCATGCCGAAGAAGGCGGAAATCAGACCCTTGGCAATGGATTTTCCCGAAATGGAAATGATGACCGAGAGGCCGAAGATGGCCAGCATCAGCATTTCAGCGGAGGTGAATTTCATGGCCACCCGCGCAACCAGCGGCGAGAGGAACGTCATGATCAGGGCGCCGATCACGCCGCCGCAGAAAGAGGAGAACATGGCCACGGACAGAGCGCGGCCGGCCTCACCTTTCTGCGCCATGGGATAACCATCCAGCAGCGTCGCCGCCGCGGACGGGGTTCCGGGGGCGTGTATCAGGATGGCGCTGATGGATCCGCCGTACATGCCGCCGCAGTAGATGCCCAGCAGCAGTCCGATTGATGGAATCAGGTCCATCCCGAAGGAAAACGGAATCAGCAGTGCAACACCCATGGTTGCCGTCATACCGGGAATGGCGCCCAGCAGAACGCCGCCTGCCGCACCGAGCAGGGTCATGAGCAAGGTTGTCGGATCCAGAAATACGTTTGCATAACTGGAAAACAATAAATTCCAATCCATCGTTCTGTCTCCTTCCCTAAATCATATCCACAAGATCGCGAAGCGGCTGGAGAATGCCCATGGGGATATTCACCGTCAGGAACTTGTAGAAGATAAACCACATGCCAAGGGGCACCAGGGCCGAAATCAGCAGCAGCTTCACGGGATTCCTGAGGCCGATCAGCCACATGATAATGGCGCAGAGGAAAAAGCTCACCACGACATAGCCGACATCCTTGAACAGGTAGACATACAGTGCACACAGTGCAATCACAAACAGCGCGGCCAGCGTTCCCCTGTCTTTCACCACATTCAGTGTTTCGGCTTTCTGTGCCAGCGGATCATCCGCTTTCATGGACAGCAGCTTCATCACTGACTGAATCAGCAGGATCACCGTAAAGATGCCCATGCCCAGGATCATGATCTGGGGAAAGGTAGCCGGCTGGACAGTGGCATTCTTGGCCGTCTTGATGGCGGTTGACTGAATCCATGCCCAGACTTCAAAAACGAGCAGCAGAACCGAAATAATCAGATTGGCAAATGCCTTGGTCTGTGTTTTTTTGGTTTCCAATCAAAAGCACTTCCTTTCTTCTGTGAAGTCAGGAAAAAAGGCAGGCATACGCCTGCCTTCGTTATCACAGCGAATTACTCCTCAATCAGACCGACGGTCTTCATTGCGGCAGGAACATCGACTGCAGCCTGTGCAAGATACTTGCCATAGTCTGCACCATTCAGGAAGTCGATCTTCTGGCCAAGATTTGCCATGGCCTCAACAAATTCCGGATCCTCAATGGCAGCAGCGCAGGCAGCTTCGAGCTTCTCTACGATGGCAGCATCCACGCCCAGCGGGACAGCCATGCCGCGCTGAGTGGCATAGTAGCACTCAAATCCCTGCTCGGCACAGGTCGGAACGTCGGGGAACAGCGGATTGCGGACCGGGTCCATGACGCCCAGCATCACCAGATCGCCGGACTCAACAAAGGAACGGGCTTCTGCGGCAGAAACGGTTACACCGGTAATCTCGTTCTGGGCAGCTGCCTTAACAGCAGGAGCAGCACCATCGGAATAGGTGATCATCTTGATATCGATACCAGCCTCATTCATCAGATAGCCGCCCGCAACATGCCATACGGAACCTGCGGAGGAACCACCCATGGTGACCTCGCCCGGATGAGCCTTGCAGTAGTCGATGAAGGTCTTCAGATCGGTCACATTGTTTTCCTTTGCCCATGCAGCATTGACCGTGATCGCAGCAGCATCGGTATTGACGCGGCAAAGCGGAATGTACTTCTCATAGGTGTACTCGGACATGTCCTGCGGCGCATAGGATGCAAGCTCCCAGGTAATCATGCCAATGGTGTATCCATCCGGATCAGAATCGGCAATCGCTTCATGGCCGATAACGCCGCTGGCACCGGTGCGGTTATCAACGGTAATGGTCACGCCCAGCTGTTTTTCAAGCGCTGCACAGAACGCGCGGAGGCAGTTATCGGTTCCGCCGCCGGCACCCCAGGGGTTGATTGCGGTGATGCCCTTGTCCGGATAATCGGCAAAAGCAACCGCCAGACTGCAGACGAGAACGAGCGAGAGCAAGATGGTAACGAACTTCTTCATAATGTGATCCCTTCCTTTTATAATTTTCCCGCCACTATTACCAGCGGAAATTCAGTTTGAATTTTATCATTCTCCATACCTTCTGTCAATCCCGACTGTTCCGTATTGACAAAATTTCAACCAAAGATTTTCCCCTTTCAGCCATATTTCTGCATCATCTTCCTATATACGTTGGCTGTGTCATCGTCTTTGCATGTTGTTTCTTACTGTTACATCAAGAAGACATTGTCCAACCGGTGACTGATTCCAAAAAGTGACTGGTTCCGGCAGAAAAGTCTTGTCAAACGCCGGCGTTCGATGTATCCTGTCAGCAGCAGATCTCTCCCAATCCGGAGAGAAAAAATGAGATCAGGAGGAAGCTATGGAACGATTTGCATGGAAAGGACGTATCCTCCCCGGCATGCAGGCTGAATACAAGCGCAGACATGATGAGATCTGGCCGGAAATGCGTCAGCTTCTCAAGGATGCCGGCATTTCCAATTACACGATCTGGAGTGACGGAACGGATGTCTTTGGCTACTATGAATGCGAAAAGGGCATCGCATATGCCGAGCGTGTTCAGGCCGAAAGCCCCATCGTAGACCGCTGGAACGAATACATGAAAGATGTTCTGGATCTGCAGATGGATCTGGAGACCGGTGCTCAGCCCAAACTGAAGCAGATGTTTTTCCTCGAGTAAGCGGATATGCCCCAATAAGGCGGAGCAGGATGCTAGTCCGGCAAAACGAAATAAAAAGGTCATGCCAGGCATGACCTTTTTTATATTCCGAAACAATGATGCTCTCAGTCGACAACAGCCCGGACGCGGACCACATCGGTATCCGCATCTGCGGCGGTAATGGTCTGTCCCTCAATTTTCCGGTCATTGACGTACACAGTGACGTTGCCCTTTTCGCCGCCGGCCCGGTTTTCAATCTCAATTTCATACCGTTTTCCACGGAACAGGCGGGTTACCTCGACTTTGCCCAGTTCCTCCGGCAGGCAGGGATCGATCATGAGGCCCTCAAACTGCGGCTTGATGCCCAGAATGCTCTGGCTGATCGCGTAGAAGTTCCAGGCGGCCGTACCGGTCAGCCAGCTGTTCCTGGCCTCGCCGGGACGGAAGCTGTCCCGGCCGTTGATGGTCTGGCTGTAGACATACGGCTCCGTCCGGTGCAGCTTCTGGTCCTCAATGTAAGCCGGCGCAATCCGCTTATAGAGATCAAAAGCGGTATCGCCGTGTCCCAGGACGGTTTCACCGATAATGATCCAGGGATTGTTGTGGCAGAACACCGAGCCGTTTTCCTTGTATCCGGGCACATAGGAGGAAACCTCGCCCAGATTCAGATAGTATTTCGTATAGCTGGGCCAGTTGATCATGATGCCATGCTCAAAGAGCAGATACCGGCAGGTCGACTGCAGTGCCTGTTCTGCCATTCCGCTCTCGCGGCCGACACCGGCCATGGTGCACATGCCCTGGGGCTCAATGAAGATCTTCCCTTCCTCATTCTCGTGAGAGCCCACCTTGTCGCCGTTGGCATCATAGGCCCGCAGGAACCATTCGCCGTCCCATCCGAACTCTTCAATGCACTTTGTCATGCGCTGCTTTTCCGAACGGACAAATTCGGCCTCGGCCCTGTCGCCGCGATGCTCGCAGATGGCCGCGTAGTCATCCGCCACGTACACGTACATGCCGGCAATGAAGACGCTTTCGGCAATTCCTGTATCATTATTGGTCACTGTCTGGAAGCTTTCGCCCGGCGTGGCGGAGAAGCAGTTGAGGTTCAGGCAGTCATTCCAGTCCGCCCGGCCGATGAGCGGCAGGCCATGGGGACCTCTATGCGTGGCCGTATAGTGGAAGGAGCGGCGCAGATGCTCAAACAGCGGCTGTGCAAGGGTGGGATCGTTGTCAAAGTCCACCTGCTCATCCAGAATGCTGAAATCGCCCGTTTCCTTTATATAGGCACTGACCGAGCAGATCAGCCAGAGAGGATCATCATTGAATCCGCTGCCTACGCCCATATTGCCCCGCTTGGTCAGCGGCTGATACTGGTGATAGGCGCTGCCATCCGGGAACTGCGTCGCGGCCACATCCAGAATCCGCTGCCGTGCCCGGTCCGGAATCAGATGGATGAAGCCCAGGAGATCCTGGGAACAGTCCCTGAAGCCCATGCCGCGTCCGATGCCGCTCTCAAAATAGGAAGCAGAACGGCTCATGTTGAACGTGATCATGCACTGATACTGGTTCCAGATGTTGACCTGGCGGTTGAGCCGCTCATCGCCGGAGTGAACCTTAAAGGTGCTCAGCAGCTGCTCCCAGTGAGCACGGAGGGCCTCAAGGCCGGCATCAAACTGTGCCTCTGTGGCATATTTGGCCAGGGTTTCGTGGGCATCCGTCTTGTTGATGACCCCCGGGGCCACAAACTTGGCATCCTCCGGGCTTTCGCAATAGGCCAGCATGAACACAAACGTTTCGCTGTCCCCCGGCTTCAGCGTCAGATTGAAATAGTGACTTCCGATGGGAGCCCAGCCGTGCGCCTCGCTGTTGCGTGCCTCCCCTGCCTCGACTGCTTCGGGATGATCGAAACCGTTATAGAGACCCATAAACGTTTCCCTGTCGGTATCAAAGCCATCCACCGGACGGTTGACGGCAAAGACCGCATAGTGATTGCGGCGCTCACGGTACTCCGTCTTGTGATAAATGACCGCGCCATCCCGCTCGAATTCCATCTCCGCCAGGGCATAGTTGCGCTGGAAGTTGGTGCAGTCATCCCAGGCATTCCACAGACAGAACTCAACAAAGGACCACAGGCCGACCTGTTTGGTTTCATTGCTGTCATTGCGCAGCGTCAGCTTTGTCACCTCTGCCCGGGCATCCAGCGGAACCATCACCGTCTGTTCGGCGCTCAGACCGTTTTTGCTGCCGGAGATGCGCGTATAGCCCAGACCGTGCTCACAGCGATACTGATCCAGCGGCGTTTTGACCGGCTGCCATCCCGGATTCCAGATCGTATCGCCGTCTTTAATATAGAAGTATTTCCCGCCGGCATCCGTCGGCACATTGTTGTAGCGATAGCGCGTCAGGCGCAGCATCAGGGCATCCCGATAAAAGGAATAGCCGCCCGAGGTGTTGCTGATCAGCGAAAAGAAGTCATTGCTCCCCAGATAATTGATCCACGGATACGGCGTATCCGGCCGGGTAATGATGAATGCTTTCGCCTGATCATCAAAATATCCGTAATTCATGTATTTCGTCTCCTTTCGGCTCTTGACTTTCTAAAACGTTTTCGGTAAGATGTACGTATTCTATCATTCAGGTTTCCCTCTGTCAATTCATATTCCGATGGTTTTCCTTTTGTCCTCACAAAATTTGTGAACGCAAACCGAAGCCATGCGGGTATGCAGGAGCGGCCCTGCCGCGCAGCGGCAGCGTGTCAGATCTGGGCCAGGACGAGGCCGCTCCGGCGAATGATTGCTCTGAGGTCCAGGAGGAGGAATTTACATGGGGATCACCATTAAAGATGTTGCCGCCAAAGCCGGTCTCTCGGTTTCCACCGTCAGCAAGGTGTTTAATCATTACGCGGACATCAGTCCGGAAACAAAGGAACTGGTGATGGAGGTTGCACAGTCCATCGGCTACTACCCGAACGCCACCGCGCGTGCCCTCAAAACCAACCGCTCGTATAATCTGGGCTTCCTTTTTGATGAAAACGCCTCCAGCGGCATTACCCATCCTTTTTTCGCCGAGGTCATCAACGCGTTTAAGAATGAATGTGAATCACGGGGCTATGACATGACGTTCATTAACCGCAACGTCGGCCAGACACAGATGTCCTATCTCAATCACTGCCGCTACCGGAATGTCGACGGCGTATGCCTTGCCGGCGTGGATTTTTTCTCTCGGGAGATCCACGACCTGATTTACAGCGATGTGCCCAGCGTCAGCATTGACCACGTCTTCGAAACACGCCCCTCGGTTGTTTCGGAAAACACCCGCGGCATTCAGGAACTGACGGAATTCGCCATCCAGCGCGGTCATACACGGATTGCCTATATTCACGGTGAGACGACCTCCTCCGTAACCAGGCACCGGATTACCGGCTTTTACCGCACCATGACCGCCCATTCCCTTCCTGTCCCGCCCGAATATTTCCTTGAGGGAAAATATCTGGACAGCCGCCGGTGCCGTGAGCTGGTTCTGAATCTCCTGTCTCTCCCCGAACCGCCTACCTTTATTCTCCTCCCGGATGATGTTTCCTATCTGGGTGCCATTGAGGCAGCGAACATCAAGGGACGGATCATCGGCCAGGACATCTCCTTTGCCGGTTATGACGGCATCCAGATGATTCAGTACCTCAAACCCAAACTGACCACCATCCGCCAGAACACCGAAGAGATGGGAAAAAAGGCCGCCGATCTCCTGATCGATATGATCGAGCAGCCCAATACGGCCGGAAGTGAAATCACGTACATCACCGGAAAGCTGCTGGAGGGGAAGACCGTGGCCGTCCTGAACGGTTAAAACGTTTTCGTTCCCGCCGGACCACATTGAACCCGATTCGTTCAATGTGGTCTTTTTCTATACATATTTTAAGATTTATTGGGCAGAATGGCACGTTTCTTTGCGCCGGATGCACGAATCTGCCGGGAGCTTTCCGTCTCCGAAAAAGTTTTTTCAATTTTACGAAAACGATGTATTGACAAACACAGGTCACTGGCATAGAATATAGCCAGATTCCGAAAGGAACAAAAAAAGGAGGATTTCATTATGAAAAAGTTTCTCGCACTGTTAGTGACTGTTGCCATAATGGCAATCGCATGCACTGCATTTGCAGCAACCCCTGTGGCCTCCACCGAGCTGGCTTACAAGGGCGAACTTGAACTCATGCACTTCTCCACCTCTGAGGAGTCCGAAGGAAACGGCGGTTCCGACGGCTTCCGTACAACGCTGGCTGCCTGGAAAGAGGCTCATCCGGACATCACCCTGACCGAGAACGTTCTGGCCAACGCTGAGTACAAGACCCAGATCGCTACTCTGGCCGCTGCCGGCAACCTGCCTGATGTCTTCCTGCTCCAGGGCATGAACACCATCGCCTGGGCAGACCAGGGCCTGGTTCTTGATCTGACCGACATCATCAAGGCCTCCCCCTACTATGCTGATTACAACACCGCTTATTTCACGCCGTTCACCTCCAATGAGAAGCTGTACGGCTATCCGGTTCTGACCGGCGGCACCTGCACCGTCGTGATCTACGACAAGGCCATGTGGAAAGAAGCCGGCTATGACACCTTCCCGAAGACCTGGGCTGAGGTCGAGGAAGCAACCAAGTACTTCGGCGACAAGGGCATCTACACCATCGCTTTCGGCAACGGCGGCCAGTGGCAGCTGAACTCCGATTTCGTCTCCACTCTGGGCAACCGCTACACCGGTCCGGAATGGTTCGCCAGCCTGATCGCCAAGGGCGGCGCCAAGTTCACCGATCCTGAGTTCGTCGCCTGCCTGAAAGAGACCAAGCGCCTCTTCGCCGACACCAAGATCTTCAACCCCGACTTCAACGCTGTTACCAACGAGGATGCCCGTGAGTACTACATCTCCGGCGACGCTGCTGCTTTCATCGGCGGCAACTGGGATGAGTCCTACATCGCACAGGTCCTGAAGGATTCCAACGAAGAGAAGTTCAACAACATCGGCTTTGCCGTTCTCCCGCAGCCGGCAGATGCCACCAAGGCTCCCAACTCCCAGAACATCGGCCTCGGCTATGCCGTTGCCATCAACCCGAAGGTTGCTGAGGATCCGGACAAGCTGGCCGCCGCGATCGACCTGGCTCAGGAACTCACCGGCCCCGCTTTCTCCTCTTTCGTTGCTGAGAACTATGCTCTTGGCGGACTGACCAAGGTTTCTGATGTTGACCTTTCCAAGTTCGACGCTGTGACCGCTGCTTTCTACAACTGGTCCTATGTTGATACCGAGACCTGCGAAATCTACGACTCCTACATTTCCTCCGCTGTATGGTCCGTTCTCAATACCGAGATGCAGGCCATGCTGAACGGCGAAATCGAGCCGGAGAAGGTTGCTGAGGATACTCAGAAGGCCTATGAGGAGAACTATTAATCCTCTTAAAAATCTCTGACAAACGAATGTCTGGGAGAGCTGCCCACCTGCTCCTATGGTGCTCGGGCAGCCCTCCCCTTTATTTTCAGCGATTTTCAGCAATACGGAAAGGAATGAGATCACATGCTCGAAGCGATCAAGCCGAGTAAAAAAACCATTTTCCTTTATCTCCTCCTCCCCATTGCCGCATTTGTTTTTACGGTCTTTTTCCCGCTTCTGACCGCCGTCTTCTACAGCTTCTTCGAGTGGAAAAACGGACCGACAAAAACCTTTAACGGCATCACCAACTATGTCCAGCTTTTCGGCGACGCCACCTTCTGGAAGGCCTTTGGCAACAACATTTATCTGGTTGTCGCCTGTCTGATCGGCCAGATCGGCATTGCCTTCATCCTGGTTCTCCTGGTCAACTCCAAGCTTGCCGTGGCCAAGAGCATCCACCGGACCTTCGGCTTTTTCCCGTCCACGATTTCCGCTGTCTGTCTTGGCATGATCTGGAGCATGGTCTATCACAATCAGTATGGTATTCTCAACTGGTTCCTGCGGACCATCGGCCGTCCTGATCTTTGCAAGGTCTGGCTGAACGATACCGCCAACATCATGCTGTACGTCTCCATCCCGCTGATCTGGCAGTACATCGGATACTACATGGTCATCCTGTTCTCTGCCATCGCCGGCATTGATCAGCAGATCTTTGAAAGCGCCGAAATCGACGGCGCCAATGCGGTTCAGACTGCCCTCCACATCACCCTTCCCATGATTCGCAACACCATGCTGGTCTGCCTTACCCTGTGTATCGCAGGAAACATGAAAGCCTTCGACAACATCTACACCATGACAAAGGGCGGACCGGGAACCGCTTCCATGGTTATGGCCATGTACGGATACAAGATCTCCTTTGAACAGTTCAACATGGGATACGGCAGTGCCATTTCCGTCGGCATTTTCGTCCTCTCACTACTGGTCATCGGCGGATCCCAGTTCCTTGTCAAGCAGGCAACTAAACGATTGGAGGATTAATGCAATGGCACAGAAAAAAGCAATGGCATCCAGCAATTTCACGCCTGCCGGACGGAAATCCTCCCGCGGTATCGGTACCGTCATCGGTTCCGTTGTGATCAACGTCGTTCTCTGGATTTTCTCACTTTCCTGTATTTTCCCGCTCATCTGGATGGGCTATTCCTCCCTCAAGGAAAAACGGGTCTTTAATGCAGACATTGTCGGATTTCCAAAGCATCCCGATCTGGTCAACTATCAGCGGATCCTCTCCAACCCGGACTATCATCTTGCCGAATCCATGATGAACAGCGTCCGGACCACCCTGATCAGCATTGTTCTGATTGTTCTTTTCAGCTTCATCGTCGGATACATCCTCAGCCGTGTCCGCTTCAAACTGAACCGGCCGCTGTATCTCATGTTCCTGATGGGCATGCTGATCCCGATCCATTCGCTGCTGGTCCCGATCTACGTCGTTTTCACCAACTCCGGCATCGCGGACAAGTGGTTTACCCTCCTGTTCCCCTATGTCAGTTTCGGACTGCCCATGGGCATCTTCCTGGTGGAGGGATATGTAAAAGGTATTCCGGTTTCCCTGGAGGAAGCGGCGGCCATCGATGGTTCCAGTTTCTCCTACACGCTCTGGAAAATCATCATGCCGCTGTGCCGGCCGATTCTGGTCACCGTCGCGATCATCCAGATCTTCAGCTGCTGGAACGAATTCTCTTTCGCTCTCGTTCTGATCAAGAACGTGCATCTGCAGACCGTTCCCCTTGCCCTGACACAGTTCAAGGGACAGTTCGCCTCGGATTATCCCAAGCAGATGGCCGCCATGCTGATCACCATGGCCCCTATCGTCATCCTCTACTTCATGTTCAACGGACAGATCATCAAGGGCATGGTCGCCGGTGCCGTCAAAGGCTAAACACAAAAGCTGTTGCAAATGCAACAGCTTTTTTATATCTGCGATACACTTCATCCCATCCGGTAAAAGCGGCGCCTATAAACTGATTTCAAGGCTCCCGGAACTGTCCGGAAACGGTTCAATTCTGCACATCATCGTCCGACTGGATCCATCGGAGGATGAGCGTGTCCAAATGCTCCATCAGGAAATCGATCCTTCCCGCTTCATTCAGCTTCCGGTCCGCCTCTTCCTTCGTCCCGATCACAAGAAATTGGCTTCAAAGCCTGTCAGATCCGAACCTGTGAATACCCGGGGGAGTAACCTGTTCATCACTCTTGTCGATCTACAGACTGAGGGTCAAAAGATGCCGAAATGTGCTGCTCCCTGACAATTTCCATGAAAGCGGCATCAGCCTGCGTTCCATTTCAGACATATTTTCCTCCCTCATGCCTCCCCTTTCTTATCCGACTGATTCATCTTCTTCATGATCCCCTGAGCCAGCGAGTGCGCTTCCAGCCTTTCCCGATCCCGGTCAATCCTGTGCTTGAGCTCCTTCATTTCTTTCGTGGCTTTCTTTTCATCATACAGAAGATCAATCAGCTGGTTCTGATGTTCAATGATGTCGTTTTTAATGCCGGAAGCAGGCTGGATCGCCCCGCGCAGCTGTTCGTGCCGCTCTGCCAGGCGATGCTCCGCCTCTTTCCGGATTCTTTCCGTTTCTTCCCGCATTTCCGCAATTCTTTGATTGATCCGCTCTGTCCGGAACACCACCTCAGGATACGCATTGGCAAACCGGCGGTAGAAGATGTTCCTGTCGGTGAGCAGCAGCCGGATTTCCTGCCGGATTGCCTCCGTATCATCTGCCTGGCTGTGTTCTACCCCGGACTTGACCAGTTTAAGGATGAAGTGTGTTCCGGCATAATCAACTGCAAACAATCCAAGAAATATGCATGCGGCGATTTCCCTGATTTGCAGAGGGATCCTGTCAAACAGCCGGTACAGGAACGGGTTGATCAGGTGGATGATCGCAACGCCGGCCAGACCGAACAGGATCAGGTTGCCAATCCATACGCGTCCGTGCAGATTCATCGGCTTTTGACTGTAATCCCACCAGCGTGCATGAAAACGCTTCTCCATGTAGTAGCTTGTCAGGTACTCAACCGCACCGCAGAGAAGAAAGGAGATGACGAAGGTCGTCCCATAAGCATATTCAGCCGGCCGCAGCCCGCCGACCACAATGGTGATGAGTACAGCTCCGGTACCATAGATGGGACATATGGGACCTGTGAAGAACCCCCGGTTGATGAAGCGATGATACTGAATAAATTTCAGCGTCACCTCGATGCACCAGCCCATCAGGGAATAGGCAAAAAACAACAGGATCAGATTGACAGCAACCTCCATAGAACCTCCGCTAAATTGGCAATGACAGCCATGACTTCATTTTCCTTTTAATAGAAATCATCCGAACCCATCTCCTATGGAGAAGTACCGGTTCGGATTAAATTGACAGGTATCCGGATTGAGCTTCATCAGGTGACAACTGACGTCTTAGACAATGCTTCAAGTCTCATGCCCCATCTCTTGATCCTGATCAAAATCCGTACCTGTGATTTCATGTGTATTATCGTGAATGCCCCGGATGAAATAACCCATCTTCCGGCCTTCATATGCCGCTACCTGGAGATCGCTGAGATGTATTCACCCAGTTGCGTTGGCTCAAACCAGTTTTTCTTGAATTCAAACCATTCACGTTCGGCCCTATACCCCCGAAGCTCGTTGATTTTATTTGTCAGTCGTTCGTCAAACAATTCTACTCGCCTCCAGCAAATTTATCACTTACCCGTAGTATACCACAACCGGGTGATAACTGGGTGATAAACTGAGTGATAAAACATAATGCATTGATTAGGCGATGCAAGATAGAAAAAATGACAAATAATAATCGAACCGTCTCCTAAAATGTGGCATCCTGGCTTTTTTATACCGGCTCATTATACCTTCGCCGGTGTGATGCAGCAAGCTGCTCTTGGCTGAAGAAAAGAAATAATCCGAACCCATCTCCTATGGAGAAGTACCGGTTCGGATTATATTGTTTTGGTGCGGAAAACAAGACTTGAAGTCGGGCCGGGCCGTTCATAACGGCCATTTATGTATAACACGGGACAATATCAGAATAGGCCGGACGATACACCGGATTTTCCCGCTCGTTTCGCACCACGTATATGTTGCGCTCAACCTTTGTGAGTTTCCCGCTTTTAAGCATTCCGCAGACAGCTCATTGATAAGAGCTGCCGCTCATTTGAGGGGAATCGCTTTTCAGCAGCTTGATTAATTCCTGATGGGAATAGCGATGCCCGACTTCGAGTTTTTTAGAAGTCGCCTCATACCACTGCATGCTTACTCACCTCCATTCTGCATTTCGGCAATTTCAATCAATATTGCCATAATGCATTATGGCGCATCGATTCAAATGGTCAATGCACATCGGCAATATAAAATGAAATTGCCGGTATGCCTTTTTTGAAAGGACGCAAAATAACGATATTGAGATAGACTGATCTTGTGATCATGCGAAGTATGTCAACCAGGTGATCCGGCAGAAGGAAACAGTCGTCAATATAACCTTTTTTTCACTTATACGAAAAACCTTCAATGTATGTCGCAGTCCGCCTGACAGGAAGCAGCTTTGCATTACTCATCATCGTTCACTCTCCGCTCCAGATGTCCCTGTTCGCCGATGCCGTAATCAAATACGTCAAGAACGGCGCCTCTCGGCACAAATTCGTTCTGTGCTTCGTCGAATACCAGCGGCGAAAGCTGTCGGAAAATATGCACGCCATCCCTGGCATAGCAGGCCGAGCCGTACACCTGAATGCCTGCATTCTGAAATACTTCGTATCCGTAAGTTGTATAGCTTGCCTCGATTTTTCGTGTCTGCAGATGATACACATCCATGTACTGGATATAGCATCCCGTCCCGTGCCCGATCACACTGAACTCCAGATAAACGCCCGTTCCATCATCGGTTCCGCACAGACGGAAGCCCTCGCACGCGAAGGGGATATAGTCCCACAGATACCAGTTGGACCCCTGCTCTGCAAAGATCAGCGTTCCTTCTTCACCCCAGCCCCATCCGGAAAAACTGACAAGCTGCACCAACGGCACATTCTCGGTTGAAATGCCTGCATTTCCATGATGCTGAAGGTTTGCCTGGCTGATAAGCTCCCGAAGCACAGGCGCCCCGCATGGCTCCATCTCGATTCCCCAGGATTGAAGCAGTTCGCGGGCCGCTTCATTCTGTCCCCGGTCATAGGCGTTCCGCACCTGCAGATATGCCTCCGCCGGATCCATGGCAAGCGGCTGAAAGCCCTGCTCCACCGCTCCGTTATAGCGGGGGATTTCTTCGCGCCATACATCCCTGCTGTGTTCCCGTACATTTTCCATGGTGACCCACGGCGCTCCCTCAGCGAAAGAAACTGTACTGATTGCGATGATCAGAAGAGGAAGAAAAAACGAAACAAACCTTTTCATGCGTACAACCTCCGGCGAAATTGTTTTTTTCAATGATTCCCCATAGATTACTCATAAACCATTCATATTAAACGGCAGGTAGTTTTCATCCTTTTTATAGTTCAAACATGATTCGTGATCATTTTCAGACACACAAATCTTAATGCATCTTTCGTTATCCATCTGATAGAAGAGTGGCTCCCATAACGAAATGTGTCCGTTAACAATTGGTCCGCGGAAACCATTGATTTTCATAAATGATTCTGTTGCTGCATGATCCATACACAGAAACAAGGCTTCAAGCAAAGTGCTTTTCCCAACATTGTTTCTGCCTGAAATCAAATTGATCCTGCACATGTCTTTCATTTGGAATGGTTGTTAACCGCGGAAGTTCTCAATGATCAATTTCTGTATCATGTTTCTGTTCTCTTTTCTTAAAACACATTTCTCATGCTGCTAAGCTGCATAAGGAAGTAGGTAATTGCGGATATTTTCAACATCACGGGGGCCGATGCACATTTCTATTACTACCACAGAACGTTTGACAATCCTTCTCTTTGTCTTTCTCAGAAGCACATTAAATCGTATAACACCAGGCAACCATATTATACCACTTGATATCCCACATCTCCTGGGTTCATTTTTTCCGTGCGCCAAACGTTTTCTAATTTCTCTTAGATTGGATTATTCACCTGATCGCCAACGATCCAGTAGTCGCAGACGCCGTCCCCGTTTGCGATGGTGTGCTCACGGTGAAGCTTCCCATGCTGCAGCCGGAACATCACCTCATCCGTCGAACAGAGCGCAGGCATGAGCTCTGAGATGCCCTCCCGCCGGCAGAATTCACAGATGGGACAGCGGGTAAAGCAATAATAGCTTCCCTCCTGATGGAGGGTTTCATCAAAGCGCACGACCCAGTTGACGGGATAGTCTTTTCCGTGAGCCTTGTACCAGGCCTCATACTTCCGCATGTCGTGCTCCCACTTTTTCGGCGTCTTATTCAAATCCGTCATGCCAAATATTGTGCGAAGCAGTCTGCTCTCCAGCACATCGGTCATCACCAATGCCATCTCATCTGGCGTGATTTTCTTCCCGCTGCCAAGCCAGGCTCCCGCAAAGACATAGGCAAAGTAGGCATTCTGCGCCATGGGATTTCCTGGGCCCAGATCGTCCGCACGGGAGAGTAATCCCTTATATTCGGCTTTTCCGCGTCGGATCGCCTGATCAGCCAATTCCTTATTGAAACGCTTCCTGATGCTCTTTTTCATCAGCGGCGCAAACACCGTCCAGTAGAGCCCAACGTATTTCATGCTCTTCTCGTTCCTCCCATCATCATGAACCTAACAGGATTGAAAACAAACTGTTTCGCACGCAAGACGGACGATGCTTTCAATCATTGATGCAAAAGCAGGAGAAGCAAACACCTGCTTTTCGGCTTTGGCCAGCGCAATCAGCTTCAGGCAGTTTGCAAACAGCAGCTTGTCCGCATCCTGCCGGGGCTTTTCAAGGCAGTCCAAAATCCGGGATACCGTAAGGATATTGTTACCGTCATTGTTAAACCAGGCTACCGGCCATTGCCGTTTCAACTCCTGCTGTTCCTTTTCGGAAAGATGCGCAAAGATATCCAGATCGCTTTGCGCCAGCCAAAGCAAATATTGATGCAAACCGTCAAAGCTCAGCTTTCCATCCTGCAAATGATCCTGCAATTTCCTTTTAGCTTGCTCCCGTTTTGCTACCATGATGCGGTAGATGAACGCCGCTTTCGTATCGAAAAAGGAATAAAAGCTGCCCTTTGCAATGCCGCATTTCCTGGCGATTTCGTCAATGCGGATATTCCTGAGCCCGCCTTCCTTCAGCATGGAAAAGCCTTCCTCGACCATGCAGGCTTCAATGCTTGTCCTTTTTCCGGGCTGAACGCATTCATCCGGCAGACCCTCCAACAAAATTTTGAAATGACCCGAAAACTATTGCAAGTCATTTCAACGCTATTATAATACAAGTTAGCGATGTCTAATAAGACTTTCCGCAAAATTTCTTTGAGGATGAAAACGATGTTCAAAAAGCTTTCCCGGATGCTGGCGATCATGGCAGCCGCTATCCTGATGCTGACGGCTGTGGGCACTGCCGTCCAGGCAGAAGAGGCAGTAACAGGAGATACCTTCCTGGCGCAAGTGGCCGGAGACTATCAGCCGCTGTTTGAAGGCGCGACATTGAATCCCGAATATGACCATTACTGGCACGACTACGCCGCCGCTGTAGTGGGCGCTTCCACTGCCGATGACGTGGTTGCCTATGTAAAGAGCTCCATCAATGCCCCCGGCTACGGCGAACAGGCTGCCGCGCCCAACTTCTACTGTGGATTCATTGACGATGTGACCGCCATCACCTTTAACAGATATCTCATTTGATATCAACTGACTATCGGCAATAAATTAAATTTTTGCCGATAATCAGGAATGTGCAGAAAAAGCCATGGCCCGGCACTATCTACATAAAAGACTAACAATCGAAAGGAGCATAACCCATGCCAGATAATACGCCCAACCCCGTTGCAGTCCACCCTGATGGATCAGCAGCGGAGCCTGCCCGGCAATCTCCCCAGGATCGCCTGAAGGAGATCACGACAGGCATTGAACAGGAAATCAAAGACCTGTTTAACAGCGACAGGTATGCATCATACCTGCGCACCATGTCTCACTTCCACCATTATTCCGTCAACAACACCATGCTGATCTATATGCAGAAACCGGACGTCACGCTGGTCGCTGGCCTTAACAAGTGGAAGGATCAGTTTGAACGCCATGTCAATCGCAGTGAAAAAGGCATCAAGATCATCGCCCCAGTCATGGTTGCAACAAGACAGACCCGAGAAAAGCGTGATCCTCAGACCCATGCTGTCATTCTGGTTCAGCAGGGGCAGGCAATCATGGAGGAAATTGAAGTAAAAGTTCCCCACTTCCGGGCCGCTGCCAGATAATTAAAAAATCCTCTGTTCATCCCCCTGGTAAAACCAGGAAATGGACAGAGGATTTTTCAACTGTAGTCAAAATTGTAGTCAAACGTCCGTTCTGAAGACAAAAAGAAGGCCGGAAACCCTTACTTTTCAGAGTTTCCGGCTGGTGCGGGAAACAGGACTTGAAGTCGGAGGCGGCTGTAAATAATGCATCTTTTTGTATAATCTGGTACAAAGTTGGAATCGAATCAGACAAAATCGATCAATATCATACACTCTGAGTAAACCCTGGTTGGGGTGGAAATTGGGGTGGAACCAACAACCGGAGATGATCTGCT
>JAGAHV010000095.1:0-7185 GCA_017626895.1 Clostridia bacterium
ATAGGCGGGACTCCCGTGGAAGGAGAAGCCGAAATGACGGATCTTCCCCTCGGCCTTTTTCGCCAGACCCCAGTTGAAACAGTCGAGACGCTCATAGGTTTCCCCGTTGCCGCCGTCCTCAATGGAGTGAAGGAGATAGAAATCGAAATAGTCAACGCCGCAGCGCTCCAGCTGCTCGTTCAGGATCCGGTCCCGGTCATCCACAGTGGCCATGCACCAGGCCGGCAGCTTGGTGGCCAGCATGAAGCTTTCCCGAGGATAGCGGCTGGCAATGGCTTCCTTAACGATTTTCTCCGAATTGCCGCCGTGATAGACATAGGCCGTGTCGAAGTAGTTCATGCCGGCCTGCATGTATTTATCCACCATCCGGCATACGTGTTCAAGGTCGATTTTGCCGTTCTGTTCCGGCAGACGCATCAGGCCGAAACCGAGCTTTGGCATGCGGTTCAGATCAATACTCATGTTTGTTCCTCCCTGTTGGCTGAATGGGAGTCTTTTGTCCCTGGCACAGGGCCATAATGGCAAAAGACAGGATCGAATGATTCAATGATAGCAGATGTCTCTTTTCGGGACAATCGCGAATTTCCTGTTTTTGCAGCGGGGATGACTGAAAATCCATAAAGTGGGAAAAAGAGGATTGTTTTTTCATTGTTAGATGAAGCAAATAGCTGACCGGCTCGGCCTGCCCGCCGGTTTTTCCCGGTTCGGCTTGATTCTGGCAGATGTTCCCTCTATAATGACGTGGCCGGACATTCCGTGTCCGTGCGATCAAACGAGAGACCAGCAGTGCCCCTGCAAAAGCGGCGGGCACTGGAAAAGAGTAAGGACGGACAAAATGGACGAATGGCTTTATGATGCGTTCATCAGTTACAGTCATCGGGATCTCTACTGGGGAAAGTGGCTGCAGAGAAAGCTGGAGGCTTTTCCGCTGCCCCGGAAGATCCGCAAAGAGCGGGGCAGCCGTCGGCATCATCTGCGTGTGTTCAGAGACCAGACGGATCTGGCAGGGGTGGAGCTTCAGGGATCGCTGGAGCAGTCCCTCCGGCAGTCCCGCTGCCTGATCGTGATCTGCTCCACGGCCAGTGCCGGCTCCAAATGGGTCGGGGATGAGATCCGGTATTTCAAGTCCCTGGGCCGGGAGGACCGAATCATTCCCTTTGTGGTGGAAGGGGAGCCGGAGAGTGATTATCCGGAGCGGGAATGTTATCATCCGGAGCTGCGCAATATTCCGGAAAAGCACCTGCTGGGGGCCAATATCCTGGAACTGGGACGGAACAAGGCCTTTTTGCGCCTGACGGCGATTTTGCTGGATGTCCGCTTTGACCGTCTGGTCAACCGGGAACGCAAGCGCATGCAGCGCCTGGCGGCGGGCATCGGCGGGGCAACCGCCGCCGTGCTGGCAATTATCGGGATTCTGGCGTGGCACAATGCCCGGATGGCAGATAAAAACCGGGACCTTTCCAAGGAGACGTACGGGGGCGCGCTGGTGGAGGCGGCACAGAATGAGGGCTTTACGGAGGGGGATATCGAATCCCTCCAGATTTCAGCGGAAGCCGGGAATCCCCTGGCCATGGTGTTTCTGGCGGACTGCTATCAGCACGGCAAGGGCGTTGAGCAGAACGTTGAAACGGCGTTTGAGTGGTACCTGAAATCAGCAGAGGGCGGAGAGGTCCGGGGAATGCTGGAGACGGCGACCTGCTATGCCCTGGGGTTGGGGACGGAAAAAGATGATGCGGCGGCATTTGACTGGTACCTGAAATCGGCAGAAGCCGGCAGCGCGCAGGGGATGGTCAGCGTGGCCAACTTTTATCTCTCCGGAACCGGTACGCAGAAAGATCCGGAAAAGGCATTTGACTATTACCGGCAGGCGGCAGAGCTTGGAAACCGGGACGCGATGCTGCCCCTGGCCAGCTGTTATCTGCTGGGAATCGGAACGGAGAAAAATGCCGAAGCGGCTTTTCACTGGATTTCACAGCTGGCCCAGCTGAACGATCCGGACGGAATGTACAATCTGGCGCTTCTTTACCAGCAGGGATACGGAACGGAGGAAAACCCGGAGGAGGCGTACCGCTGGTACCGGAAAGCGGCGGAGGCCGGGGACCCGCACGGAATGTATATGACGGCGTGGTGCATTGAGAATCATTACGGGGTCATCAGCCCGGCGCTGGACTGGTATCTGCGCGCGGCGGAGCTGGGGCTTGAGGAGGCCCAGACGGAAGCCGCCCGGATTCTGGCAGCCCTGAATCCGGCGACACCCTCTGAGGCGGAAGAGCTGACGAAAACAACAGCGACAGCACCGGAGGCGGAACAGACGGCGCCGTGAAAGGTCAGGCTGCCTCAGGTGCCCTTTCGGAGGAGGAGAGCAGCAAAACCGCGGAATATGAGGTGATCATTGCCTTTGAAACCGAACTGCCGATCCCTCTCTGGCATGCATGCGCAGGGCTGGCAGTAAAGGAACGCAGAAAAGGCCAAAGTGCCTTCGAATCAGATTGAAACGGACAGATTGCCGGAATCAGGGGATTGAAGTTGTCTGAAAATGGCGTATAATGAAAGCGGTCAGGAGCGGCACTGTGCCGTTCAGGCAAATGACCTTGAGGCCTGCAAAGAAGAACCTGTGCAGGCAAATGAATTTTTTAAGGAGGAAGTAACGTGAAAAAGAAGTTTTGGCTCGCTCTGTTCCTCGTTTTTATGCTTACCGTATTTGCGGCATTTGCAGAGACGGAGCAGACTGATCAGGGAAAGGCCTTTGATGATGTCTGGGTAGGCCATGGCTATCACCTGGATGTCTATTCCGAGGAGGGCGGTTACATCGTAGAGGTGGAAAAGCTGGATAACGAGAAGACCGGTGAAGGGTTTATCTGGGAGTACAAGCTGAACCTCGTCGGTGATAAGCTGGTCAGCGTCGGTGCACTGAAGTGGCCGGCAAAATTTGAAAATGACGAGGTCCTTGAGGGAGACAAGCCCTACTATGATAACGGTGCAGCTGAGTTTACCATCAATGAACAGGGGCAGCTGGTGTGGGATGATATGAGGGAGCATGTGGCGGATGGCCTGACCTTTACGCCCATCGGCCGCTTTGAGGGAACCTGGCCGGGCGTCAACGCATCGGCGGATATCACCTGGGCGGAGGATCACTATACCATCTATCTGGATGTTCCCGGCGAGGGAAACAAGGTAGAGTCCTACATGTACAACGGCACGTACAACAGGGAAAACAAGTCTCTTGAGGCGGTGGGAACCTGTGATGTCATCACGTATGTCGACAATGAGGAAACCGAGAGGGTAACCGGTGAGGAATCGGTTGAGGCGGTCTTTACCATCAATGACCAGTATCGTCTGGTCTGGGAAAACCACCGGCCCGGCGGAGTGCCTGAGTATGTCTTTGATAATCCCTACGAAGTGCTGGCTGACTCCAACGGCTGAGTAAATGCATAACAGCTGCAGGAGCAGACGCTCCTGCAGCAAAACAAACTGAAACCAATGGAGATGCTGAATATGGATCTTTTTGCTTCTGCCTTGGCTGAGGGCACGGCCCAGCTGAATCTGACACCCGATGAGGCGGCAGCAGTCGGAGCGATTCTGGGCTTTGGAATCGGTGCAACCGTGATGGTTCTGGTCCTGCTGTTTGTCCTGCAGGCAATTGCTGACTGGAAGATCTTTACAAAGGCCGGTGTGGCCGGCTGGAAATCGCTGATTCCGTTCTATAATGTCATCGTGGAATATGGAATTTCCTGGAACACAACGATGGGCATCGTTTCCGTGGCCTGCGGGGTTTGTACGGCGTTTTTGAATCTGCGGTCAGGTACCCCGAACTGGCAGGTGCTCCTCTTCTTTATTGTGTCCATTGTCGCGTTCGTGCTTCATATCATCCAGTCCCTGAAACTGGCAAAGTGCTTTGGAAAGGGAACCGGATTTGGTCTTTTCCTGATTCTGTGCGGACCGATCGCGCGTCTCGTGCTGGGTCTGGGCAAGGCCAGGTACATCGGGAAACAGTAAGAATTTTCTGAAAAGAACAAAAGAGCAGGTCCCCGGTACAGCATGAAACTGTACCGGGGACCTGTTTCTTTTATGGGCGGCAGGGGTTTTTAGCTGCCGCTTTGCTGGCTGATCCGACGCAGGCCGACAATGATTTTTTCGCCGTCATTTTCATTGACCAGAACGGCCCTGAGAATCGTCGGGCAGGAAACGCCGTTCATCATCAGATGATAGCGGAGGTCGAAACTGCCTTTTTTGCGGATGGTATCAAGCACGTTTTCACGGGTAAACTGGCGGATGAAGGACGGCTGATCGTCCGGATGGATGACGGAGAGACTGTTCCGGCGCGATTCTTCAAAGAAGTGATCGCCCGTCTTTCCGATGCCCAGTTTCTGATAATCAGCGGTGGAATTGAATTCGATGTACCGCCCGCTGTCAGGGTCAACGGTGTAAAAGGCAAACAGCCCGTCAATGAGGGCAATCATCCGGCCATATGACTGGATTTCCCGGTGCATCCGGTCATTGTCCGCTTTCTGTTTCATCTGCGCGTCAATAATGCTGATGCCGATGACGATATGCTGCTTATCTGGCAGGGGATAGACGATTTTCTGCGCGACATACATTGGCACGCCGGTGTCCACGAGACGATAAACCAGCGTAAAGAATCCCTGCTGTTCCAGTGTTTCAAGGATGTTCTTCCTGGTGAATGCCGTAAAGAACATCTCTCGGTCTTCCTCATAGAGGCGGCTGCTGACCCGCTGGCGGATGTTCCCGAAGAATTCCGTTCCGTGATGCTCCAGGGCCAGTTCCTCCGCGCCGATGGCAGAGGAATACTCAATATACTGGTCATTCTGAAGATCCACGTAGTAGATGTGGTAGTAATCCGTCGCCAGTGCACGGGCGATGCTGGAGTAGGTTGCGTCCTGCATCTTTTCGCTGATGGAAAGAATGGCAATGACGAATGCACTGGTATTGTCAGATGGGTTATGGGCAATGCAGCGGATAAAGGCATGGAGGAAAGAGCCGTCCGGCATCTGGTCATCAAAGAGAATGGGCTCGCTGTTTTTGCGGCATTCCCTGAGAGAACGCAGCAGGATGGAGTCAGCGGGAAACGGGAACGGAACAAAATTGAAAGAAGAGGCGAGAACATCAAAATTGAAGAACCGGGTGTTCATATGACGGAAGGCGGTATTGTTGCGCGTATAACGCAGCGTGTCATCCTTCATTTCCAGGATGGCCATGGGAAATGTATCAAAGAAGTTGAGGAAAGCATCCCTGCCGTTGCCGGTATTTGAGATTGCGTTCAGGTCAAACAGGTCGACGCGCCCGAGAATTTCAAAGTAGGCAGATTCCGACGGATTTTCATACTCGAGATGAACGGATTCCCTGGACTTTTCCAGGAAGGCATCAAAGGAGACCGGCTTTGAGAAATAATATCCCTGCAGTTTGGAGCAGCCGATTTCACGCAGAAAATTGACCTGATCCCGCGTTTCAACGCCTTCACAGACGGTATCGATCTGGAGGTTGGTGGCCATTCGGACCAGCTGCGTCAGGATGATTTTCCCGTTTTCTCCCTCGTTCAGCCGCTTCATGAAGCCCATGTCAAACTTAATGAGATCAAAATGAATACTCTGCAGAACATCCAGGGAAGAGTAGCCGGAACCGAAATCATCCATCCAGACCGGGAAACCAAGGGCCCGGAAACGCATGATCTGTTCCTTCATGAATTCAAAATTGCTGCCGAGGGTACTCTCGGTGATCTCGACGGTAATCATTTCCGGACGGACGCCGGCTGCGTCGACACGGCGCCGGACTTCCTCGACAATATCACAGGATTCAAAGTCGGAACGCGACAGATTGATGGACTGGGGAACCAGGTACATGCCCAGCTCCGACTGCCTCCGGATCTTGAGGAGCACCTGTTCAAGAACGTAAAGATCCAGACGGTAGATCAGGCTTGATTCCTCCAGCACGGGGATGAAATCGATGGGGGAGAGGAGACCGTGAACCGGATCAATCCACCGGCAAAGGGCTTCATCATCGCAGATCTTGCCGCTCACAGCCCGTACGATGGGCTGATAATACACCTGAATCCACTGTTCCCGGATGGCGCGGTCCAGATTGGTGATGATGTATTGCCGCCATTCCGCGCTTTTCTGCATTTCAGGTGTGTAGTAGTTAAAGCGGGAGGTGTAGGAGTTGCGGAGACTGTCACAGGCAGCTTTGGCGTGATCGCAGGCCGTACTGGGAGCAATCTCCTCCGCGTCTTCCAGGTAGATCCCAACGCGCACGGGAAGGGTAAGCCCGTTATTCAGTTTCAGGGCATCCTCAAACAGCTGATTCAGCCGTGCCTCAAGGTCCCTGGCTTCTGTAAAGACCACGAAGTGGTCCGATCCGAACCGGCAGCAGCAGTCATTGCCGAACATCCCGGAAAGCAGCGCGGAAAAGGCACACAGAAGGCGGTCGCCCTCGGCAAACCCATATTTGCGGTTGAAAAACTTCATTCCGCACAGGTCTATATAGAGGATAGCAGTCTGATGGCCGCTCTTGAGGAGTGCCGCTCTTCCGGCGTTGACCAGTTCGAAGAAATAGGTCATGCCGGGCAAACCGGTCAGGTGGTCATACCGGACAGAACGGGCGGCGCCTTCTTTCTGTCGGCTGTGGAGGAGAAAAGACGGAAGATCCGCTTCCTGCTCCGCGCCATTCCCGCTCCAGAGCCCCTCATCCGTAAAGGTGATGGACAAAAGATCAAGACTGGTATCCGATGTGACACGTTCCCCTGTGGCATGAATGACATGATATGTGGAGTCGGATGGCTTTCGGGCACGGAAGAGCACATCGAACGGGCGGTCATCGGCATTAAAACGGGAAAAGGCCAGAGAGATTTCGGCAATATCATGGGGATGGGTATATTTGTACAGGTCCTGATGGCTGCAGGCCAGGGCGCTTTCCTTATCAGAAAATCCGAAAAGGCGGAGGTATCCATCCGACAGAATGAATACTTCTGGCGGACGGCCCTTGCAGAGCTGCCAGAGCGCCAGGGGCACGGGAAGATGCTCAAGCAGGGCGAGCTCTTCGGATGAATAAGCGTGGTTTTTCATGTAAATCTCCAGAAAACAGAGAAATAAGGGAGGGTTCAGGATTTTTCCTCAGTGCAAATGGATAGATCCTGAGAGCAGAAGGTTCTGACATTATAGAGGAAAGCTCAGG
>JAGAHV010000096.1:0-42704 GCA_017626895.1 Clostridia bacterium
GAAAATGCTCATCTGTTTGTGCTTTGTCTGATCAGCCTTCATAGTAGAACCTCTCTATTTCTAAATAATATTAATTATATCATTTAGAAATAGAATTGTCAATAGTTTTTGAAAATTTTACCTTTTGACCCCGGCATCATTTTATTTTACCTGTTCTCAGGCAAACTGTCCAGTTATTTTTTTCAAAAAACAGGGATTTCGCATGATCCGGTTTTTAAACCGTTTCTGACGGAGCCATCCGGAGTTTGCAAAGAAAACCGTCAGATCCGGCTTGCCAATTCCCTTTCAGATGTTTAAAATGTCTCATTGATAAAGAAATCCGGATGAGCATTGGCAGTGAACCTGAAACGATCACGAACCATCCGACACACTGCCTCTCCGGAACCATTCAGGTCAGCGAAAGGAGAACCCTGGAAGATGAAAAAAAGCTGTTTCCTGATCATCCTTCTTGTGATGATCTCCCTGGTACTTGCCGCAGCGGCTGAACCGCCGACAGAATTTGACATTCCCGAAACCGGAACGGAAATAAGCGGTTTCGTCGTGAGAGATGTTTCCGACTGGGATGATTATCTCACCGGCGTTGTCAAACTCGAGCACATCCGGACCGGTTCAGTCCTCTTCTGGCTGGCCAATGACAATACCAACCGGTCCTTTACCGTATCCTTCCATACACCGGTTTATGACGATACCGGAATTGCCCATGTTTTTGAACACGCCACACTGGGCGGCAGTGTCAGATACCCCGGCGCCAACACCTTCTTTGAAATGTCCTCCAAGACCAGCAATACGTATCTCAACGCCTCCACCTCCGCCTACTCAACGAATTACAAGATGGCCTCCATTTCGGAGGACCAGCTGATCCAGTACATCGATTTCTATATGAGCGGGCTGACAGAGCCCCTTGCCATTTCCAATCCCAATGCCATGATGCGTGAGGCATTTCGCTATGAACTGAATGACAGGGATGAACCGATTTCCATTCAGGGGGTTGTTTACAGCGAAATGCTGGGCGCACTCTCCAAAGAACGCATGGCTTATTACAATTTCATGCGCACGCTCTGGCCGGGAAGCTATTTAAGCAGTATTTCCGGCGGTGATCCTGAGCATATTCCCGAGCTGACCCTTGAAAAGATCCAGGCGTTTCACGAAACGTATTATCACCCGTCCAATGCTACCATGGTGCTGACCGGCAATCTCGACCTGCCGCGCATTCTTGAACTGCTGGATACCCGTTATCTTTCCCGGTATGATCATAAAGACATTCGGTTTGAGGATCCGGGTTATACCCCTGTTGTCCCCGGCTATCACGAGAAGATTTACACCTATCCGACAGAGGAAGGGACACCCACGGAAAACGGCGCCATCATGTACTATGCCTATCCGTTTGATGTCACCCGGGCAGACTATAACGATCTGGCGTTCCTTGACTATGCCGCGTATTACCTGAACGATGAAGCCTCTCCGTTTATCCAGATGACACGGGAGCAGCTGCCCGGTGCCTCCTGCTCAGCCTCCGTTTCCTGGAACCCTGACCGGAAAATGTCCCTCATCTTTGCTGCAAGCGGCCTGAATGAATCCGATAAAGACAAATTTCTCACCATCTGTGAAACCTCACTGGCTGAGGTCCTTCGCAGCGGCGTGAACGCGGATGTTCTTGATGCCATTCTGACCAACAGACGCTTCTCTGATCTCATGGAACTGGATGACTCCTCGGTCTATCTTTCCCTCGGTGATGAGATCATTTCCTCGCAGTACATTTTCGGCGACCCGGATGCATGGAAGATGACCGCAGAATTTAACCGTTCCCTGAATCAGCTGATCACCGTGGACAATCTGAACCAGGCAGCGAAAAAGTACTGGTCCGATCTCGATACCGCAGTCATGGCCGTTACCGTTCCGAAGCCGGGTCTCAGGGAAGAGAAAGACGCTGCCCTGCGCCGGCAGCTGGATGACATGAAAGCCGCCATGTCCCCGGAGGAAGTGGAGGCACTGATTCAAAAAACGAAAGACTACCATACGTTCGTCGAGGAGAGCAATGCGATCCTGATGCCGGAATCCCTGAATGCACTGAGCGTCAGTTCTCTGCCGGAAGAGGTTTCCTATAAAGAAGCGGCGGAAACCTCACTGGATGGCATCCGTCTGATTACCTCCGAGGTCGACTCCCCGCTGACCCGCATCGACCTGGTTACCCGTTCGGATGTCATCCCGTTTGAAGATCTGTTTGCCTATCTCGAGTTCACCCATCTCATGGGACAGCTCGGCACTGATCTCTACCCCCGCATTTCCCTGCCTTCCAGACTGGACCGGGTCTCGGCCGGAGCCGGATTCCTGCGAACCTCTATCGTTGAGGACAAGGATACACGGGAATATGTCGTCCAGGCAAGAACCTCCTGGTACACGCTCCCGGATCTCCTTGAGGAGAGCTTTGCACTGATTGAACATATCCTGTATCATACGGATTTCAGTGATTATGCGTTTATCCGCAATGACGCTGCGCAGCAGGTTGCCTCCTTTACCAATTCCCTGAGTTCCTCAGCACTCTCTCTGGGCATCTATGCTGCCTTTTCCCCGTTCTCAGGTTCCTCAAAACTGGTGAATTATCTGAACGGGGATGCATTCGTTCGCTATCTGGACAAAGTCAGCAAAATGACGGATGCCGAACTGGATGAGCTGACGGCAAAATTTGAAACGTTCCGCAGCCTGGTGCTGAATCGGAACGGGGCCGTCCTGAGCATCATGGGAAATCAGGAGAATCTCCTTCGTTCCTCGGCCCTCGGCTATCAGCTGCTCGGCAGGTTTGACAGCACCCCTCACGAGTCATTTGATTACACCGTGATGCTGCCGGACAGCCCCAGACATACCGCCATCGTTACAGGCGGAAATATCGTCTATAACATCGCCGCCGTGGATCTTGAAGCGGCCGGTTTTGACAGAAATGACGGTGGCCTGCAGGTGATCCAGGAAATTCTCAACAACAAGCTGCTGTATCCCGAACTGCGCGTCAAAAACAGTGCCTACGGCGGTTACTGCCTGAAGAATGACTATCTGCTTGGTTTCTATTCCTACCGGGATCCGAAAGTCGCCGAAACCTATCAGGTCTATGCCAGCACCGCAGATTTTCTGCAAGATCTTTCCATCTCCGAAAGCGAACTTGAAGGGTATCAGATTTCCTCCTACAGCCAGGTAAACGCTCCCATCGGTCCTCTGAGTACAGCGCTGAGAGGGATTCAGGATAAGATTAACCATCAGGATACACGTGAGGAAAGCCTGCACCTCATTCGGGGCATTAAAGCATTCACACCGGCCGACATCAAAAAATACATTTCCCTGTTCGCCTGCTTCGGGCAGGAGGATGCCGTCCGTGTGACGACAGGTGCCAGGTCCATGATTGAATCCTGTTCCGATCTGTTTGAAACCATTAACTATGATCTGCTCGCTTTCACCACCGATGAAAACCCGTCCGCCGGTCCCACAGACGAGCCATAACTCCACCACCGCACACGACAGACCAAAATAGTCCCGGAAGCTGATTTTCCCGTCTTCCTGGGCTGTTCCAGATTGTCTTTTTAGAAACTTTTTGTTACAATACCTGCAAATTCGGGAAAGTGTCTTAATCTACATCATGTTGTCAACAGGCAGCCACGAATCGTTCATCGCTGCCTGTACCCTTGACATTATTCCAAATATGGCATCAGGAGGATATCACTATGCCTCGTAATATTCTTTTAACCTCTATGAAAAGCTCAACAAATCGATTACCGGTTCGCTATTTTTCCGTTAAAAACGAGTATAATTCCAGTTATTGTGATGCGTTACTGGATACGGAAGCCGGAATTAAAGTCGTTCTTGCCAGGCATAACATTGATGACATTTACATCATTGCCCAGCCCGACGCATCCGACAGTAACGAAGACCTTACTCCCGTCCACCTTCGGCATGGAAGATCTCTGTATTCCTCAGACAGATCCCTTTTTTCTACTTATCATTTGCTCCAGTATCGTCTGGCCCTGTTCGCTGATGAGCTCGATCCGGATCTGAAAAATGAAAATGACCTTCTTCCCGAGGATGTTCGGAAGAAACTGATTCCGTTCATCCAGGATTTTCAGGAAAAAAATGCAGCACACTTAAACGAGAAATACAACCGCCTGTTTGATTTGTTATCGAACAATGATAAAATCCTTGAAACCTTCTGGATTTCTCTTTTCAGTACTTTTCCGGAACTGAAAGATAATTCCTTTAACTGCATGCAATGGGTGAAAAATTATCTGTACAGATCTCTGAAATCCTCAGCGAAGCTTGAACTTTTGCCCGTCAATCAGGATGTCTGCCTTCACTTTGTCCCGGAGGATGATTATAACGAGGCTGTCATCACTGATGATACGGACATTAATCTTTATATTTTCCTGAACAGTGAGGATACCTCTGACACTTTAATTTTACTGAACTTGCTGAATATCCTTGTTTCCAAGAACATAAATTCCATTCACCTGAAAAAGATCTATGAACTGCAGGACTTTCCAAGCAGGATATCCAATGTCGTCCACGATAATACTTCCGCCTTTGGAATCACAGAGCCGTTCCATGCAATCAGTGCCTTCCTGAACTATGGAAAAGCAGACATGATTGTAAGACTCTGGGAAAAGAGCCATGAAAAAGACGATTATATTGACAACATGATTTACTCCATGCGTCATGTAGATGTCGGTCTTTCCCTGTGCAACATTTCAGAAATGGAAAGTGGCATCCTTAATCTGAGAAAACTGTTCCATGACGCAAAATTCTGGCAGCATTGTGAAGACACCAATCCCCTTTTCAAAGCGTTTGCTGAATGCATCATGGAAGATTACGGCACACTACTTGAAGGCGACGGCGATATTCCTTTTATCGACCTGGTCAAATGGGCTTATCGGCATATGTTCTATCAGCAAACGCTGACGCTGATTGAATCCAGTGCTCCAGCCAGTCTGATCAAATCCGGGATATTCTATTATTGCAACAACGAAGCGCTTAAGCCACAGGTCATATCCACTTTTGCCAAACAGCGTCTGAATTTAAAGCCCTCCGAATATTATAAAATGGATGACATTGATCATTATTTCATCAAGGACTATATTCGTGCAGGGAACAGATTCAAGGGCAACCGGGATATGAACCCGCTGCGCCTGTATGCCATATTGAGGGTCGGTTATATCGATAACACGGATCCCGATTTCATCACAAGTTTCACTGCCTGTGACAGCAGAAAAACGCTTGAAAACGTTCTGTTTGCCTATTACAACATTGGACAAGTACGCAACAAGATCAATCACGCCGAGTCCGGTATGATGTCTAATTCCCGTCTGATGAAAGCGATAAACGATGAGAGCCCCGTCCTGCTCCGTGTAAAGGACAGCATCGACTATTTTATTGCCAGCTATGACAAGGCCATCGCTGAGGTGCAGAACAAAAATCCACAGGTCATTCGCATTACCAGACAGGAAGTCCGCAAAGCTGCCGACCAGATGAAAAATGATTTTTCTGCCCCGTGAAGAGAACGCAGACCTGCACAGAGGACACCCGCCGCGCAGAACCAGGACCGCACCGAATAACTCAAATTTCCCGCAAACCAAAAAACCGCTCTCAAACGAGAGCGGTTTTTAGTTTGCATCGATTCCGTCAGTCCGAATAAACGGGAGGTTTTCAATGCTCATGTGTGAATTATTTAAATGTCTTGATCACCGTCATAACCACATTTTCACCACGAATGCCAATCTTGATGGTATCTGCCAGTTTTTTCAGCGTGGACTGCTCGTATCTGTCCCATTCCTCATCCGAACATCTGATAACATGATTCGTAATGTCTGCCAGCACATCATCCGGCAGTTCTTCCGAATGACAGGGCTGGGAATACAGGGTGACATCCAGCATATCCCGAAGGTATCCAATAAAGCTGTTTGCCTCTTCGTTCCTTCCTGAAGTGGTCGATGAGAGGAACTGCTCCCGCTTCTCCATATCCATTTCCGTTTTGGTTGACAGATACAGACAGAAAGAGCCTTGTCCTGCCTCAATCCAGAAACTGGCCTTCACATCGCCTGCCACGCTTTTCAGAAGGCCCAGCATTTCCTCTGCCAGCAGCTGAAGCTGCATGGATTCCTTATGCTCCAGTCCTTCATAATCAGCAACTTTCTTAACCTCACGTATCGCTTTGTCATGCCCCTCATCCATGTTCAGGATATTGATTATATTGGATTTCATGGTTTTCTTTTCCTCCCTGTTTTATTCAATTGGCAGACTCTCTGCACAATCATTGACTTCAAATCTTTGCTCACATTCTCGATGACTTTCGTCATTTTTTGCCGTTCCGTTCCCTTATTCTCAATCTGACCGCGATCTCCGACTCCAGAATCAGACAACTGACCATTTTGAGGCGGACAAAGAAGGGACCCTGCCGCACAGCGGCCGTTCGTCAGATTGAGGCCAGAACCAGGCAGGTCCGGCAAAAATGAATATTGAGGTCCACAAAGAAGATATGAAAAATACGCATCAGATGTTCCTGCCTTAAACCTATGAGGCAACACAGAAACAAAATCCGGAAGGCGTACAAAACGGGTTTTCTGTATTCAAAGCACCGACATCGCCGCAAGGAGATAGTCGTGTGTGTACAGAAACGTTTTGTAAGCTTCCATTGCCTCCGGGCGGGATGCCCGATTACAGACCGTTTACGAAAACACGCGGGATGAAGCCCACATCATTGGTCTTCGGATCATAAACCTGCACCCAGTCGGTGTTAAGTGACAGTGCCGTCAGCGAATACCCTTCCGGCAGATTGCTGATCGCCGGTTCTGTTTCAGAGGGTGCCCAGCGCAGCGTTACCGTTGCTCCCGCCTGGGGGACACGGACACTCACCGTTACCGGCTGAATTTTAATCATCGTCACATACTGTTCCGTTGCCGTCCTTACAGCACCCTGCACAGTAGGAACCAGAGCCGGAACAACTGTCGGAACCGGTGTAACAGCGACCGCCGGCGCCGTAAAGGAAATGAAGCGTGCATCCACATGTCCTGTCATATTTCCAAAAGCGATCTCTGCCCAGCCGCTGACAGAACTGATCACGTTAATCGGGGTTCCGTTTTCCAGACGTGCAACCACCGCACCATCCGCAGACGGGAAAGAATATACATTCACCGGTGTTCCGTTGCTGACAATATACGCCGGACCGGTGGCAGAGCTGACGGCCGGATAATAGGCAGGAGCCGAATTGCTGTTCGTGTTCGTGTTCCTGTTTGTGTTCGTATTCTTGTTGCTGGGTCTCGGGGTAGGCGTCGGATTTTTCGGGTCGTAGTAGTTGGTGGTTTCACCCGTGATGTAATTATATACGGTTCCGCTGGTATTTCCCTGTGAGTCAACATTCCACTCCGTATAATCATCGCCGGACTTCGGCAGATAATATCCCGTGCTCGAACCGTCCGTATTATAGGTATTGGAGATCAGGTTTCCTTCCGAATCGGTGTTCCATTCAGTAAAATTGCCGCCTGCAATGGACGTATAACCGGATTCAGATCCGTCTGCATGCGTTGTCTTCGAATAGGTATTTCCTTCCTCATCCATTCCCCATTCGGTATAACTGCCCGTTTCACTGTCATAAGAACTGCCGGAGGATGTCCCGTCCGGGTTGGTGATTGAAAAGTCGGTGCTTCCGTCTTCGCCCGAGTTATACGTGATGGTTGAACCATCATCCAGTTCAACCATTCCGCCCTCTGCGAATGCACCTGCGCAGACAAGGACAAGCGCCATAAAAATCAGGAAAATTCTTTTCATTGTTTTTCTCGCTTTCTGCTAAATTGGGTTATTTCGAAAAACCGGGAGGTACCGGCGTATCCGACAAAGGTCGCGTTTACCGAATCAATGTTTCACCAGTGGCTTGTAGGAGCCATCCTCCTGCTCCACCAGCACATTCTTCAGTTGTGCCTCTACATTTGCACGATATTCGGCAATATACTGTTTGCGCAGTGCTGCCTGTTCCTCCGCTTCCTCTGCGGTCAGACCCACCGTCTTTTTCTTTTTCGCCAGTTCATTAATCCTCAGGATCTGTTCGTGCTCCATGAAACCTCCTTTATGAGCCGCAGCTTGGTCTTTCGGCACCGCGGCTTTTCTGATGCTCATATTGGACAAACTGCCGCTGTGGCGGCAGGCCCTCCTTTAAGAGCTTGGTCTTACACCGCTGTTTTCGGGTGCATCCCTTTGACAAACCGATGTTTTCGCGGCAGAGGCATCCACGCCCTGTGACAGGCACCAGATACCTGTTTATACGAATAAACGGTGATGAAAGGAAGTCAGCGTCTGGAAATGTCCTCACTTTTTTAAGGTGGATTACAGCGATTCCCTTTCACAGACCGTCGTGACAAATTCCCATTCCGGATTCATTTCCGCCAGCACACCGCAGGCACCGACTGAAATCCGTCCAAATTCGGATGCCCCGATGGAATCTGCCGGCGTCGAGGTAGCCATGGGAATCACGCATTCCGGCGCAATGCCGGCCAGGCAGATCATGTTCTTTACCGCCTGATGCAGCAGCAGGGTCGAACCTGCCAGCACGCCATTTTCAAGCCGCGCTGCGCCTCCTGATACCAATACCTTTTGTCCTCCCAGTTCATACGTTCCCTCCGGCAGCCCGGCGGCTTCCATGGAATCCGAAATGAGAATCATTCCATGACTTCCCTTGCACAGTGCCGCAATCCGAAGCACATCCGGATGCAGGTGAATGCCGTCCGCAATGACCTGAACTGCAAGCCGGTCATCCGCCAGTCCCGCGCCGGGCACACCGGGTTCCCTGTGATGCAGCGGTGTCTGCGCATTGAACAGATGTGTGATCTGCGTAAGGCCCGCATCCGCTGCCTGATGCACCTGCTCCGCCGTCGCTGCCGAATGGGCTGCACACAGGATGACGCCCTGTTCATGGAGTGCCCGTATCAGCAGAATCGCTCCCGGCAGTTCCGGGGCAATGGTCATCATCCGTACGCAGGAAAGATCCCCGGTGATTTCCCTGTATGCCTCCATGGAAGGAAGCCGCAGACATTCCGCGCGCTGAGCCCCTTTATATTTGGGCGAGAGAAACGGCGCTTCCATATGTGCGCCCAGGACGCTTGCCCCGCACCGCTCCGGTTTCCGGCATACCCGTTCAATCCCGGCCAGCGCTGCGTGGGTTTTCTCTGTCCCCTCGCTCATGGTGGTCGGGACGAATGCCGCCACTCCTGTTTCAAGAAGGCCCCGGCTCATTTGTCGGACGTCCGCTTCCCCGCGCATGCAGTCCGCTCCGCCAAAGGCGTGAATATGAATATCCACAAACCCCGGCAGGAGATAATGTCCCTCTGCATCCCGGCAGCTCTCACCGGGTTCCGCCTCCATTGCGCCGATTTCAGCGATCCGTCCGTTCAGAATGCGGATGTTTTTCCGATGGAAAGTACCGTCAATAAATACTAGGCCGTTTTTGACAATCATATCATCCCCCGGGCTTTGCAGCCGCTGTGTGTTGAAGCATCGTCCCCGTGTCATCCGGTTTTTGCCGGCAGTGCCAGTGCAGAGCCGGTCCGTTCCGCATTTTCAGGGACTCATTGAATGGGATTATGAAGATTATACCATATCCGCCCCGATACTCCCAGTCCCTGAGCAACGTTTCTTTCGGGAAAATATTTCACAATTCGTGAACCGTAACACAAAAATCTCACATAGATATGACGGCTCAGGCGGTGATGGACATTTCGGCATTTCTGGCCATTTTTTCCATCTGCGCACCCAGTGTCTGTGCAAGACTTGCCGTCAGCCGGGCGGCAAATCCGTTTTTGGGATCGGCCAGCGCCCGGATGATCTCCTCTTCAATCGCCTTTTCCTGCCGCTTGAGTCCATGACGCACGGCGTTATCTGTCACCACATTGCGAAGCAGGGTGGGAATCCGTACAGATCTCAGCGCCTTTTCCAGTGTCGACTTTCCAAGGATCGCCAGAAGGAGACCGGCAGAGGCGCCCGCGATCATTCCAACCGGACCGGTACCCAGAATGGCCACACCACCGCCGCCGCACAGTGCTGCCCCGACAGCGGCCAGCACCACACCCATAATGCCCGACAAAATATCCATTCCCATGGCATCTGTCAGGGACAGATCTACCCGGTTCAGGCCGGTGTCCAGATGGGTATTGCTGAGCGTCATCTGTTCCGGCGGAATCCCGCAGCGGTAACAGAGGCTCATCAGGCGGTCCTGAAGACGATCCGTCAGCCGATCCAGCCAGTCCCGGATGGTTCCCGTCAGGCGCTCACGAACCTTCTCACCGGAAAAATCCTTTGAGATCCGTTCCGTCAGCACGACATCCAGATCATTGATCGTATCAATCCCGCCGCGCTTCCACAGATTGACCGTCTCCACCACGCTCTCCACAGCCGTATCATAGAGGGCTTTGGCAATCGGCTCATACAGTTCATGCACGCTGCTGTTGACCTGTGCGCTCAGCACCTCGCCCCGGGCCAGCGAGGCCACCTCGCTCCGGAAAACCCGGAGGTTTTCATCGATCCGGCCGCAATAGGCCAGCCCCCGGGCGATGGAGCACTCCGGTTCCGGACACATGACCAGAAGGGAGTCATGGAAGGCTTCCCGGCACTCCTCCTGCAGAAAGGTCATGCGCGATGCGCCGCCTGTCAGGATGACCACCTGTGCCGGATTATCCTGACTGACCCGGACAGCCGCCTTAAGGGCATCCCGCAGGCAGCCCAGGAAGCTCCGTCCCCCGATGGCCGGAATCGGCTCCGTAATCAGCTCCTTGACCATCTGGGCATCGATCTGCAGTTCAAGGGACAGGGTTTCCTTATAGCACACCACAATCCGCTTTTTCAGCGGAACATCTTTCCATTTTTCCTCATCCAGGAAATACCGTTCCTTAATCCGTCTGGCCTCGAGTTCACAGTAACTGCGCCACGCAGGGCTCTCCTCCATGACCTCCCGCAGCTTTTCCCGGTCCCCGGACCGGTTCACACACTTTTCAAGAATCCGCTCATCCATGAGCCCGCCGCCCAGGTTGGCATCCCCGAACAGGGACAGGCTCTGCTGATGGCCATCCACAATATAGGCAAAGTCCGTCGTGCTGGAGCCCACGTCAATGACCATGGCGCTTTTCTGCATCAGGGCCGGATCGACCCGCAGGCCGCGGGCATGCCGGGCGTACATGAACGCCGCTCTGGACTCAGGCACGACACTGACGTTGGGAAAACCGGCCGACTCCATCAGGGCGGCATACTGCGCCCTTCGTCCCTCGCCCCAGCCTGCAGGACAGCCGACCACCGTCGAACTGACCTCGGCCATCAGGGCCGGTTCGGTTCGTGTCAGTTCCCCGTAGACCCCCTGGGCAAACCGGCGGATCTCCATATGCGCCCCGGGATCGGTTAAATAGCGGGATTTAAACCGGACCTGTGTATTGGAGGAACCAAGGAGCACACTGGCCGCCTCTCCTACCACAATTTTACCGTCCCGGTCACCCACTGCAGAAAGAATGCTGACTTTTCCGTCAATGGGAATGACACGGGGTTCAACCGTCGACGTTTCATCCAGTATGGTGACCGCGCTTTCGCCGTCTCCCAGATCAAACCCGAGAATCTTCATCTGCTCACCTCCTGCATCCGGACTGCCGCCACGCCGCGCCGGACAATCCGGTCCCCGCTGACAAGCGCCGGACGGACGGTCCTGCTCTCCCCTAGGGTCGGCAGAAGGTCAAACATGGATCCATTTTCCGGCGAGTAACGGATGGCCTGAATGCCGATGCGTCTCAGGGTCTGCTCCGCCTCTGCGGCACTCTCTGCCACCAGGTCAGCCCTTCCGCTTTCCTTCGCCTCAAGCAGGGCGCTCACAAAGTCCAGCAGTGCCTCCTCTTGTCCGCTCATCTTTCGTACCGTCTGCTCGGTATCAATGATGGCCAGGTCCTGCACCGCAATATCAATGGCATCACACATGGAAAGCATGCTGCGGATAATGGGTTCCGGTTCAAAGCGCAGCGTTCCCTCCGCCTTCCATTTCTGCTGTTCCCCGGCTGCCTGACCGTTTCCGATATAAAGCAGCAGAACGGCAATCACGGCCAGCAGGGCAAAAATCCACCGGCCATTGATCAGTTCATAGACGGCCAGCACCGCCATGACCCCGAGTCCGCCGTAGAGTGCCATCGTCTTCGGGCTGCCCTTTTCTTTTTTCTCCTCATCGGGCATAGATGCCACCAGTTTTCCCTCTGCACGGACTGAGCGCAGGAGTGTACCGGACTCTTTTGCCACGGCCAGAACGGCCTGTCCCCGCTGGCGTGTCACCTCGTCCGATTCCTCCTGGGCCATCAGGGCGGCGGTCCGCTCAAAGGCCGTCCGGATGGCTGCTGCCGCCTCCTCGGGCGTGGCAGACTGCCGGAGCGACTCCTCCAGCGCCGCCTGATTGGCTCGAAAGGCATCGCCTGTTTTCATGCTGTTCACCTCTTATAAAAACCAGAGGAATTCGGCCGCAGGCCGGATTCCTCTGTCTGTTTATTGTTGTTCCTGGTCAGATTCCGTTTCATCCGCGGAAACCGTATAATTGCTGCCCGGTTCGGCGGCACTGTCCGCACCGGTTTCGTTCGCGGCATCGGATGCGCCGGCGGAATCATCCCGCACCTGATAGGACGTTTCCGGCGCGGTATCCGTTTTCTGCTCCTCACCGGCTGCAGGCAGCTGATTCGGTGCCAAAATGGCCATGAATTCCATTCCGGTCAGTGTTTCCTTGTCAAGGAGCACTTTGGCCAGTTCATGCAGCTTTTCCTTGTTTTCATCCAGAATCCTGTACGCTTCCTGATAGCACCGGGCAATGGTATCCCGGATCTCCGTATCAATTCGGGCGGTGGTTTCATCCGAACAGACCAGCTGCGCATCTCCGCTCAGGTACTGACCCGTCTGGGTCTCAAGAGCCATCATGCCAAAGTTGTCACTCATGCCCAGACGCGTGATCATCATCCGGGCCAGCTTTGTCGCCTGCTCAATGTCATTGCTGGCGCCGCTGGTAATCCGGCCGAAGATCAGCGCCTCTGCCGCACGTCCGCCGCAGAGCGTGGTGATCTTATCGAGAATCTGCTCTTTGGTCATGAGCAGCCGCTCTTCCTCATCCACCTGCATGGTATAACCCAGGGCTCCCGAGGTTCTTGGCACAATGGTGATCTTCTCAACCGGTGCCGCGTTCTTGAGCTTTGCCGCCACCAGTGCATGTCCGATTTCATGGTAGGACACGGTCAGTTTGTCCCGCTCCGAAATCACCGCATTCTTGCGCTGATATCCCGCAATAACCACCTCAATGGATTCCATGAGGTCTTTCTGGGCCACGGCACTGCGTCCGTTCTTGACCGCCGCAATGGCCGCCTCGTTGACAATGTTGGCCAGTTCCGCGCCGGAACAGCCGCTGGTCGCGCGTGCCACCTGATTGTAGTCGATGCCGCTTTCGGTCTTGACGGCGCGGGCATGCACGCGAAGGATCGCCTCGCGTCCTGCCAGGTCCGGCAGCTCCACCGGAATCCGGCGGTCAAAACGACCCGGCCGCAGCAGCGCCTTATCCAGAATTTCCGGACGGTTGGTGGCCGCCAGGATCACCACGCCCTTGCCGGCATCAAATCCGTCCATCTCCGTCAGGAGCTGGTTGAGGGTCTGCTCGCGCTCATCATTGCCGGCAAATCCGGATGCATCCCTCTTTTTGCCGATGGCATCAATCTCATCAATAAAGACAATACAGGGCGCCTTGTCACCGGCCTGCTTGAACAGATCGCGGACACGGGCCGCGCCCATGCCGACGAACATCTCGACAAATTCCGAACCGGAAATGGAGAAAAACGGAACCTTGGCCTCACCGGCAACCGCCTTGGCCAGAAGGGTTTTACCGGTTCCCGGAGGGCCTACCAGCAGCGCACCCTTGGGCAGACGCGCACCGATATCCCGGTATTTCTGGGGATTGTGCAGGAAATCCACGATTTCCTTGAGTGCCTCCTTGGCCTCATCCTCACCGGCCACATCCTCAAATGTCTTGCCGGTCTGTGCCTCCACGTAGATTTTGGCGTTGGATTTGCCAAAGGACATGGCATTTCCTCCCAGCTTGTCCCCCAGCCGGCGGAACATGAACATGCCGATGCCGTAGAAAATCACCAGGGGCAGCACCCAGCTGATCAGGAAGGAGAGAATCGGGGACATCTGCTCAGGAACCACCTGATCAAAGGATACGCCGGCGGCGGTCAGCCGCTCCACCAGCTTGTCATCTGCCGTCACCCGATTGGTCGTATAATACGTCACCTTGTTGTTATTCGTGAGAATAATGGACGCCGTTTCAACCGGGGTAAAGGCAATCGAGGTATCATCAATCTGAACAGATTTGATTTCGCCCTTTTCCAGCATCTGGATAAACTCCGAATACTGAACCTTCTTCACACTGTATCGCTCAATCTGCGGAAACAGCAGCGCATTGAGCAGCATGACGACGACCAGCGCGATAATATAATATATGATTAATGGTTTATTGGGATTCTTTTTTTCGTGCATACATTTCCCTTTCCGAAGCTTGACCTTCTTTTCTATATGGGCAGGTGTATCATACCTCCGCAAGGGGGAATTGTCAATCACAACTGCCTGAACCGTTCAATTTGCGGATTCAAACGTCGGTTCTAAAAGAAAATCACTCATCCCCTGCCTCTCCGGACAATCCGGATTCCCAGGGCAGAGAGGAACAGCATAAGAAGGGCCGGGAAAAAAAATCCGGAATCGGGATCACCGGTGGGCGGAAGAGATATGGCCACAGGCGCCGCCTCTCTGAGCCGGATCCGGCGGAGAACCAGATTCCACTTAAGGGAGGGCGTCAGGCCCAGCAGATACAGATAATCCCCCAGTACCGCCGTATGCAGCCTCAGAAACAATTCGGAGGATGGGACATATCCCTTTGATTTTGTGATTTCCCACTTTTCCGCAGGACAAAGCGTCAGCGTTTCTTTTTCGCTGGAGAGTCCCACCCACGGGATGCCGTCGGCCATTTCCAGGGTCAGCGGGACATCCTCTGAAACCGGCAGCTTGCGCTCGGTCATGGTCAGGTCCGCTGATACCTGCAGAATTCCGCCGCTCCTGTACAGGAAATACGCGGTATTTTCGTCCACGGCGACATCTGTACACTCATAGGCGTCCTGACAGATTCCCTCGATACCGTAAAGTTCCTCAAGCCCGCTGCCCCTCAGCACGCACAGTTTGGTCTGTCCTTCCAGTGTACACAGCAGGACCAGTTCCCGGCCGGCCTGGGCCGCCATGAGCGGCAGATACGGTTCACCGCTCACCTGACGCCGCATATCCCCGTCCGTAGAAACGACGTACAGGGTCCGGTCAGCCAGCACCACCAGCTGATCCTGGAACACACACATGTTCTTAACCGTCTCAGGGAATGTTGCCAGACGCCGGCAGCTTCCCGCTTCCGGATCAATGCAGTACAGCCGTCCGCTTATCCGGCTTGTGCCCGACTCGTTGTCGTTGTTGCCGGCCACATACAGTTTTCCGCCAAGCCCCACCATGGACACACTGCGAATGTAGTTCATTTCCCGCATTCCCTCCGGGACCACTGCCTCAAGCTTCCCAATGGATCCGGTAAAATCCATGATCCGTGCCCCGGCCTTCCCGTTTGCCGTCCGGACGCTGACACGGCAGTCCCTGCCGGTGAATGCGGGCGGAATCTCTGCTGTGATTTCACGGTCTGACCAGGTGAGAACCTGTGCCGCATGACCATCTATCAGGAGTGTCCCCGTCTGCTGCCCGAAAAAATGACCGCAGATCCGTATTTCCATTTTCCCGCAAAGCGCCTGCTGAAGAACAGGCAGCGGTTCACGGCTCAGGGCCGCGTCGAGGCTGGCGATTCCGCCGGTGATGCATTTCCCCTGCAGCGCCGGTTCCTGCACCGCCGTTCCGACAACGCGTGCAGCCAGGCGGTCAGCACTTTCTCCGGGAAACTTTCGGGCCAGGACGGCCACCATGGCTGTCACGGCAGGTGTCGCCATGCTGGTCCCGCTGAGCGGATAATAGGCCCGGTCCGGATCATCCCGCTTCCAGGGATTCACTCCGCCTGAAGCGGACGAGGTATAGCCGGTTTCATCCCCCTGGTCCTCATCCTCTTCCTCATCCGGCCCCTGCCAGGCAAGGGGGACGGTGGAAAGAATGTTCTCCCCGGGGGCAAAGACATGAACCACTCTTTCTGAATACTGACTGCCTGAACTGGCCTCTCTCTGCCGGGTGGCGTTACCGACAACCAGCACGTAAGGATTGGTGCGCAGCCAGAGCGCCGTATGGTTGCTGAAATCCAGATTGATTCCGCCGTTTCCGGCCGCAACGACCGTGACAATTCCCGCTTCCCCCAGCTGCATCACCAGGTCATTCAGTTCAGAACCTCCGATTACCTCAACCAGTGAACCGCCCCACGAAAGATTGACCGCCGCAACCGGCACACCGGCCTTTTTCGCCGACAGAACATATTTGAGTGCCCTGAGCACCGCCTCATATCGCGGGTTATCTCCCAGACCGGTCTGAACCGCCATGAGGCGAACCCCGTTCGCCCCTCCGCTGATCCCAAATCCGTTCCAGGCTGCCCCGACAATGCCGGCCACATGGGTTCCGTGCCCAGCCTCGTCCATGACAACCGTGCTGTCCTCTGCGTCCTCATCTACGCTGATGCCATACATTCCTCCGCCCAGGGCACGAAGGGACGGATACTTCAGTCCGTCCTTCCACATTACCTCTTTGAGGTCCGGATGATTCACATCAACGCCGGAATCAAGGATCGCTGCCACAACCCCTTCCGCATTCCGGTTTCCCGGCTGATTCCACGCCGGAACCCGGATTCCCTGCGTGCCAAAGGCGTACTGTAATCCGGTGTAATCCTCTGCCGCCATCCCCGACAGGTTCCATCCCAGGAGAAACAGAATTAGTCCGGCCACTGCCGCAAAACGCAAACGATTTCGCATATTCTTCTCTCCTCTGTGGGTTTCAGTGTTGGTCTTTAGCTAGACCAGCTTTGTTCTGGCCCAGATTTGACTTGCTGTCACTGCGCGACAGGGCCTCTCCTCTGTGTTTGTCCTCTGCACAGCCAGGATCGGGCCATTTCATCCGTTCTGGTCTTTGGCCCTTCGGGCACGCCCGGCTTCCTTTGCATACTGTTTTTCGCAGAACCGGGCAATTGCCTGAATCAGCTGAACCGGCAGTTCCCGGTCGTACGGCAGGCGAATCGTTCCCTTGCTCACCTGAAAGCCCGTCAGCTCATCCGCGAAAACCGTAGTCGCCTCGCCGCCCGGATACAGCCCGATGTGATGCCTGAACGCGGCAAAATGGATCAGGTTCCTGCCCTTCCGGTAGGTCGGCATTGACCAGGCAATGCATTCCTCCGCCTCCGGAATGGCCTCACGAAGAATCTGCCGCAGTTCCCTCAGCTTCCCCTGCACGCCCTCCTCCTGGATCCCGATGTATTCCTCTACCGTCTGAGGCCGGATGCAGTAGTGATCCTGCTCATTTCGCGCGAATTCCCGCCCGCATTTGGGGCACTTCCATGTCATGACGTCTCTCCTTACCGTTGTCTTTTGCCGGTGCTGCATAGCAGGCCTGTGCCGGGCAGAGGATATAGGCCCGCCGGGTCTGCTGGATACAGGACCGATTCTCAGATAGAAAAAAGGACGCCTTCAAACTGTTGCCTGAAAGCGTCTTTTGTTCCGGGACAAATCCCCGTCTTTATTTCTTACTCAGCGTCGGTCAGCGGATTCTCTGCCTCAACAGCGCCCGCTTCCTCATCTACCGGAGCGAGATTGTCATCAAAGTCCAGTCCCTGTACCTCGGCGTTGTAATCAACTTCCTCGGTCAGAGCCTCACGGATAGAGAGGCTGATGCGCTTGTTCTCGGTGTCTACCTTGAGAACCTTCACGCGGACAACCTGTCCGACCTGAACCGCATCCTCCACCTTCTGAATGCGGCGCAGTGCACACTGGGAGATGTGAACCAGACCATCCAGACCGGGCTCAAGCTCCACGAAGGCGCCAAAGGTGGTTACACGGACAACCTTGCCCTCGACGATGGAACCTACCGGATACTTCTCCTCGGCGTTGTCCCACGGCTGCGGGGTCAGTTCCTTGAGAGACAGCTGAATGCGCTCCCTCTCCCTGTCGATGCTGACGATCTTCACCTGGATCTCCTGACCCGGGGTGACGATATCAGAGGGATGCTTGACACGATGCCAGGCCAGATCGGTCACATGAATGAGGCCATCCACACCGCCGATATCAACGAACGCACCGAAGTCAGTGAGGCGGCGAACGGTACCGGTCACGATCTGACCTTCCTCAATGTTCTCCCAGGCCTTCTTCTTCTCCTCGTTCAGGAAAGCCTTGCGGCTGGCAACAATGCGATGCTTGTTCTTGTCAACCTCGATGATCTTTACGGTCATGGTCTTGCCCACGAAATCACCGATGTTGTCCACGTACCGGCGTGCCAGATGGGATGCCGGGATGAACGCACGAACGCCCATTACATCCGCAATCAGTCCACCATTCACGGCCTCACGGCCGACAGCCTCAACTCATGCTCCGGCGTCGCACTCAGCAATCAGTTTGTCCCAGTTCTTGCTGTCAGCCACTCTGCGCTCGGACAGCAGGACGTAACCATCCCCATCATTCAGCTTGATGATCTCGGCCTCAATCTGATCGCCAACCTTGTAATCATTTCTAACAAGATCGCTGGTCTTGATGAAGCCGTCGGCCTTGCCAGGAATGCTCACAATCACACCGTCGCTCACGATCTGCTCAACGCAGCCGGAAACGACCTGCTTGGGACTGATCTTGCTGGTCTTCTCGTCCTCCTTAAGCAATGCTTCAAACTCATTAGTGGATTCGGAAACGGGGTTCTTTTCAATGTCGTTCATCAGTTACTACCTCCTAAAGTATCTCAAACGGGCAAGCCCGATTGAATCATCATTTATGTTAGCGGCCCAGCCGGTAACATCTCAAGAAAAAAGGGAATTCAGCCGCTCTGCCACCTCATTGAGCAGCCACTGCGGCGTCGATGCGCCTGCCGTCAGGGCAACCGTGTCCGTTTCGCCGATGGCCTCTGCGGGAATCTCATCGGCGGTCTCGATCAGGTATGACCTCCGGCAACGCTGGCGGCATGTCTCATACAGCTTGTTGGTGTTGGAACTGTTGTGTCCGCCCACCACAATCATGACATCCGCACTTGCCGAGAGCTTTTCGGCCTCTTCCTGTCTCTGGCTTGTCGCCGCACAGATGGTGTTCCTCACCGTCAGGTCCGGCACTTTCAGACGGATTTCCTCAAGGACGCTTTCAAACCGTTCCCGTTTGATCGTCGTCTGCGCCACCACCAGTGCACGGCCGGGGAGTGCTGTCCGGCGGACCTGTTCCGGCTCATTGAAGATATAAACCGTACTCCCCGCCCATCCGGCAATAGCCCTGACCTCGGGATGGTCCGCTTCGCCCACGATAATGACAGCGTCCCGGCTTTCGCTGTATTCACGTACCAGCCGGTGAATCGCAGCCACATGCGGACAGGTGGCATCAATGACCGGAATTCCCCGCTCGCGGGCTTCCTGATAAATCTCCGGCGCCACACCGTGCGAACGAAGGATCAGGGTTTCCCCGGGCTTTACCTGCGCCGGGCTGTCGACCGAGGCGATTCCTGCCTGTCTGAGGCGTTCCACTTCCTGAGGATTATGAATCAGGGGTCCCAGGGTCACACAGGCAATCCCGGCATCAAGGCATCTGTATGCCTCCTCCGCCGCCCGCTTCACCCCAAAGCAAAACCCGGCATGCTTTCCAATGACAAGTTTCATCCTCGTCCGCCTCTGCCCGTCCATCATTCCTATTGCAACAAAAAACTCTCGTCGTAGTATTATGAAGAATTTGTTTAAAAAAATCAACACTCTTTTTTAAAAAACCGGAGTTTTTTTTCTGAAAAGTGTGTTTAGGCATGCTTTTCTTGTGGGTTTGCAGGCGGAAGCGCCTTCCCGCCGCTCAAATGGGCAAACGCGCCCTCCATCCGATGGGTCAGAATATCACAGGTTTCCTTGTTCATGCGTCCTGCCCGCAGGTCCTGCATCTCAATCGGTTTCCCCACAATGACGCGCAGCGGATGGAAAATCCGGTACGGCCCGTCGATGTACACTGGAAGGATATCGCAGCCGGACTTGAGTGCCAGAAGGGAGGCGCCGCCCAGAAGAGGACCCATATAACCGGTCTTGGACCGCGTCCCTTCCGGGAAGATGCCCAGGGTCTCTCCGGATTTGATGACATTCAGGGCAGTGCGGATCGCGGTCATGTCAATGTTTCCCCGGTCCACCGGGAACGCATGCAGACGGGTCAGGAACCAGGCGATGATTTTGTTTTTGAACAGTTCCTTCTTGCCCATAAAGTGAATCTGCCGGTCACGTGCACAGATGCCCAAGGTCAGCGGATCCAGAAACGACTGATGATTCGCCATCAGGATAAGGGGTTTCCCTGCGGGGATATTCTCACGCCCCACAAAGCTGATGAAAAAAAACAGTTTGGCAATGATAAAATAGATCACTATAATGATGGTATAGAGAATACTATGCTTTTTTATCTCAGATTCCATATGCCTGCTCCACTATTCGGAGGATCGCTTCCACAGATTCCTCATAATCAAGATTGGTTGTATCTACCAGCACCGCATCCTCTGCCCGCCGCAGCGGATCCGCTGCACGGTGCATGTCCTGATAGTCCCGCGCATTGAGCGCCTCAAGGACCTTTTCATAAGGCGTATCATCCCCTGCCTCAAGGTTCTGCTGATACCGCCGCCTTGCCCGCTCCTCGGCAGATGCCGTCAGATAGATTTTCGCCGGTGAATCCTCGAGAACCACCGTGCCGATATCCCGTCCGTCAATCAGCATATCCGTCTCAGCGGCCATACGCTGCTGCGCGGCCACCATGGCCCTGCGAACCGCCGGCCACCTGGAGGAACTGCTGGCAGCAGCGGATACCTCGGCTGTCCGGATCAGTCCCGTCACATCTTCCTGTCCCAGATAGGTATGCTGTTTTCCGTCCTCATAACGGACATTGACCTCTACCTCTCCGATTCTGGAGGAAACGGCCGCCTCATCGGCGGGATCCACCCCCATGCGCAGCAGGGCAAGACCTACCGCCCGGTACATGGCTCCCGTATCCAGATGCAGAATGCCCAGCCGCTCCGCAACCGAATCCGAAATACTGGATTTTCCTGCTCCAACCGGGCCGTCTATTGCTATGTTAATCGGCATTTTCTCATTCCTTCTGTCGTTTTACTTGTTGTCCGCCATCCGGGAATTCTCCAGCGGATTTGACACATTATAGTATTTTTCATTCTGCTTTACAACTGAATCTTTTGAAAGCGCCGCTCAGCCAACTGCCCGGCCCCGAAGTCTGCGAATGTCCCTGCCGCGCAGAGACAATTTGTCAAATACGGGCTGCTGAGTCATTACCCGGGCAAAACCGCCGCCGAGGAGGAGGTTCATCTGACATGCACGCCCTGTCCTTCTGCCGCAAAGCTTTGCTTTTTCTGTTCATCCTGGCGATTTTTTCCGCCTCCGGCATCGCCAGTGCCCAGCCCAGTCCGGCCCTTTCAGCAATCCTTTTTCGGTACCTTGTCACAGACTGGGCATCCGGACTCGCACGCCCGGAGGAGGAACTTCTAAAAGATCTGGAGCCTGTTCTGAAAGCCGATTCCCCTTTCCGTTTCCTTTCCGGCACACGGGAACTCCAGCTGCGCCATCCGTCAAAAAGTCCCGAGGATGTCCGCCGTCTGGACCGCCTCAGTGAATTTCTGGTCCGTCTTTCCCTGTCCCGAAAAGCCGGTCATCCTCTGCCTCTGAGCGAAACCATCGCGGCAGGACAAAGCAGCAGTGATTTGTCCGGTTCGGTCACTTACGGTGCAGTGCCTGCCGGAAATGGCCTCCGTCGTTATCTCCTTTTCCGGGGTCCGGTAACCGTTTCCGCTGCGGAGATGTCCGGAGACCAGTCAAAATTCCTTTTGCCTGTCGAACATCTGGGCGAGGGCATCGCGGTCACGTTTCCGGAACGCCTTTCCTGTGACATCCGGTGGCAGGCAGAGCGCGACGGACAACTCACGCTCTTCTTCCTTGAAGCCGCCCCGAATCCGTTGTCTGTTTATTCGGTTTTAGACCATTTTACCCGGTCCGTCTCTGCCGGCGAAACCGGTCTGTATCATCCCAGGGATCCGGCCAAATACGGCAGTTTATCCGTTCAGGATTCGGATAATGTCCCGCCAGCAGACAACCGCACTGCTGCCATCATGGCTGATTCTGCGCTGTCGCCCGTGCAGATCCTTCAGTTTCTCGGGCTGAACGTTCCTTTCCCCAGCTGGCGAATGTCTCTGATTTTCCTTTTCGCCCTGGCCGGCCTCCTCATCTGTGCGCCTCTTTGTTTGCTGGCGGCAGTAAAAATAGTTCCGGGGCGGCGCCTTTCCTTTGTCACCTGGCCGCTCCTCTGCTGTTACGGAATCTCCGCGCTCGAGTCGGAAATCGCTTACTGGCTGTTCCCGGATCCCCCTCTCTGGCGTCTGCTCTTTAAAGCCTCAGGTGCCATCTGTCTGCTCCTTCTCATGGCCGCGTTCCGCCGCCCCCGCTTTCATGTGAGTGCCAGCCGTTTCCTGCCGCTCCTTCTGGGGCTGGCGGCAGACATCATTATCTCAATCCATTTTACGACAGGCGTCGTGTGTTTTCTGTTTTTCCACCTTTCCCTCATCCTGCTGTTCCAGCGCAGCCATAAGATGAGCCGGCAGCGCTGGATTCTCTGGGCAATCCTTTCCGCGGCTGTTCCAGCCATTTTGGTCGGATTCTTTCTGAAAAAACACGGAACACCCGTTCTGGCGGTTGCTGTTTACGCACCGGTTCTGATTCTCACCGCCTTCAGTGCTGCCGGCCAGCCATTTCGCCTCCGTCTGAGTGCCGCCCTCTTTCTGCTTTCCGATCTGCTGCTGGGCCTGTTTATCGTGACCGGGCGTCACCCGGTCATCCATGCCGTGTATATGCTGCTTTTCGTTCTGGCCCTCCTGATTCTCGCACTCGCCCCTCCCGTGAAATTCCCCTTTCCGCCGGTTTCCTCCGAAAATCCGATATGAAAACAGGCAGAGCAATCCGGCTGCTCTGCCTGTTTCTTTTACGGTTCTCCCTCCGCACCGGCGGATCTTATCTGACAAGGCGGTTCTTTCCCGCCGTTTTCCCTTCATAAAGCTTTTTATCCGCGGCATCAATCCACTCATCAATGCTCTGGCCCTGTCTGAACATGGCCATGCCAATGGTAACACTCATGCACAGGTGCCGGCCCTCGTAAACGAATGCATGTTTCGTTACGGCCTCCCTGACACGCTCCAGCAACGCCGTTTCCTCCTCATTGACCCCGGCCATCAGGAATTCCTCACCGCCCCAGCGGCAGATGGAGATCCCTTCACAGATTTTCCGCAGAATGGCTGCCACTTCTTTCAGGACATAGTCACCGCAGTTATGTCCATACGTATCATTGATGTGCTTGAAATCGTCCAGATCTGCAATGGCAAGCCAGTGACTCTCTGCAGATGTTCCGCTGCCAAGACGCGTAAAATATTCCGCCATGGCATATCGGTTCGGCAGGCCGGTCAGCTTGTCATGAAATACCTCATTGGAGAGGCTTTCCTGATATCGTGTAGAAACATAGACAAACAGCTGCAGAATCAGAATGGCAACCATAAAGACGACAACACACCAGATGATCTGGAAAAAATGCTTTACCTCCGGCGGCAGAAGGTAAGGCGGCTCTCTGTGAATACTGATCAGGTAGCCGGCCAGATAAAACAGCATCGCCACAGGTGCAAGGATGATGCTCCGCACAAATTTCAGTTTCAGCGAACGGGCAATGTATTCAGAATAAAACAGAAGGACACAGATGCCGATAAGCACGATCTGAAAACCGGAATCAAAACCCACAAATGCTATCGCAGCACACATGTGTACACAGATTTCAAAAAACGTCAGCACAACAAACAGAAGAAGCCGTTCTTTGTGGATCAGACCGAGCATGACGAGGTAAAACAGAATGCTCACGACATTGATCCGGGACATTGGAATCACACCGCAGGACTGAAAAACCGCAAGCAGCAAAACATGAATGGCAAGAAACATTCCTGCCATAATAGACGCCAGGATTTTCACCTGTCGGATATTGAACAGCTGATTCAACGCATCCCTCCTTTCCGGACACTCCCGTCTGACCTTTTCTTTTTCCTCAGGAAGAAGGCAAAATCAGAATCGGAAAAAGGCACTGTCGGGCACTTCATCAATCCACATCAGTCTCTGTAAAACAGATCACGGGTATATACTTTCTCTTTGCAGTCATCAAGCGACGGATCCATCCGGTTGGCCACAATGGTATCGCAGGAGCGCTTGAAGCGTTCCAGATTGTTGACAACCAGACTGCCGAAGAAGGTGGTTCCATCCGGCAGCGTCGGTTCATACACGATAACCGTGGCCCCCTTCGCCTTGAGCCGCTTCATGATTCCCTGTACAGAGCTCTGTCGGAAATTATCACTGTGTGATTTCATGGTAAGGCGGAAAACCCCAATGGTAATCGGGCGTTCCTTTTCCATATTCCACATGGAGCTGCCCACGTAATACCCGGCTTTTTCAAGCACGCGGTCCGCGATATGATCTTTCCGGGTCCGGTTGGATTCAACAATCGCGGAAATCAGGTTGGAGGGCACATCCTGGAAATTGGCCAGCAGCTGCTTGGTATCCTTCGGCAGGCAATATCCGCCGTAACCGAAGGACGGGTTGTTATAATGCGACCCGATCCGGGGATCCAGGCATACGCCGTCGATAATGGACCGCGTATTCAGTCCCTTCAGTTCCGCATAGGTATCCAGTTCATTGAAATAAGCCACACGCAGAGCCAGATACGTGTTGGCAAAGAGCTTCACCGCCTCTGCCTCCGTGGTCCCCATCAGCAGCACCGGCGGATCATTGAGCGCCGCCTCCCGAAGAAGACCGGCAAAGCGCTTGGCTACCTCCGAATCACCATCACACCCGACGATAATCCGGCTGGGCTTCAGGTTATCATCCAGCGCCTTGGACTCCCGCAGAAACTCCGGGCTGAAAAGCAGATTTTCGACGCCAAACTGCTGTCTCGCCTTCCGTGTAAATCCCACCGGCACCGTGCTCTTGATGACCATATCCGCCTTTGACCCGCAGTCAAGGACCTGACGAATCACCGATTCCACTGCCGAGCAGTCAAAAAAGTTCTTGATGGGATCATAGTTGGTGGGCGTTGAAATCACCACGATGTCCGCATCCTGATACGCCGCATCCCCATCCGTTGTCGCGTGCAGATGAAGATTTTTTGCCTCATGATCCCGGAAATATTCCTCAATGGTATCATCCTGAATAGGGGACTCCCACCGGTTGATTTTATCGACCTTTTCCTTCACGATATCAACCGCCGTTACCTCGTGCCGAACCGAAAGCAGCACTGCCAGTGACAGTCCCACATATCCCGTACCTGCTACTGCAATTTTCATTTTTATCCTCTTTTCCATGTTCCCGCCCGATGTCGGCGGAATTCTGTTCTGTTTCAGTGATTTTGCCTGCCCCGGGGCAGGCCTTTTGTGTTCAGGGATTGTCCGCCTTGCGCATGGACAGAATGCAGCGGACCTCGCTGAAGGGGTCTTTCACGATATCTGCATCCACAACCAGCGGAATTTTTCCGCCGTCCTCGCCCTGCATCCAGAAATGCTGTGTGGCTCCCTGCTGTGTTTCAATGCACTTGAGTGCGATTTTCCACAGAACACTCTCGTTCTGGGGAACCAGATGCCGGTAGAACTTTCCGTTATTCAGTTCCTCCTCCATTTCTTTCCGGGTCATGCCGATGGCGCTCTCAAGACCATGCGCCACGACTTCAAACACATACTTGTCCTCTTTGGCATTCAGAAAAAGGACGGTCCTTGAGACAAAGCGGGACAGGAGATCCATCTGTCTTTGCATCTTTACAATATCCGACACATCCCTTGCCGCACCATAGAACCGTTTATTATTGCCCTCCGTTCCCAGATAGTAGAAATGAATGAGAAAACGAACCATGGTATCATCCACTTTCCGGAAAGAGAGAACCCCTTGGGATCCGTTCAGGCGGTCATCATAGGCTTTCTGCAGCATCTCCGGAAGTTCCTGTTTTTCACCCGCGGGCATATACTGCTGAATATCCGTAAGACGACCTGTAAACTTTCCGTCATTGACCGACTGATAGAACTGCTGATTGAAACGGACGATATCTACCTTTTCCCCGTCCCATGCGTAAATGGCCGCCGGCCCGATAATCTGGTTAAGCATGGAATCGGAATACACATCCCGGTTCAGGAACTCGCGGATGTGAAACTCTTCATTGAACTTGAAGGTAAATCCCTGCAGGTCAATATTCCGTTCATCCCGGATCAGTGTTTCAAACTCTGTCTGAGGCATGGGTTTGTAGAAATAGTACCCCTGAATATACCGGCAGCCAAGGCTCATCAGGTACGCACACTGCTCCGTGGTTTCAACGCCCTCCACGATAATCGGCATGGACATCGTCTTGGCCATATTCACAACCGACTCAATGATGTGCATGCCCTTTTTCATGGTCGCCTCATCCAGCCGCATGAAATAGGCATCCAGCTTGATCATGTCCACATTCAGTTCACGCAGCATGTTCAGCGAAGAAAAGCCGCTTCCAAAATCATCCATCAGGACCATGAATCCCATGCTGCGCAGCGTCTGCACGGTGTTTCGGACCTGATCGGAATCCTCCCCGTAGGCAGATTCCGTAATTTCCACCTTTACGGCATTTTTGGGAATCCCGTACTTTTCCGCCAGTCCCTCAAGATATGCCGGAACATCCATGGTAAAGATATCCACCGGACTGATATTCACCGAAATCGGAATCATGGGATTTCCCTTGTCCAGCGATCTCCTGCAGAACGCGAAGACCTGCTCCCAGATATGCCGGTCCAGATCCGGAATAAATCCATATTTTTCCAGTGTCGGGACAAACACACCCGGCGGAACCACCGAGCCATCCGCCCGCACCCAGCGGGCCAGTGCCTCAGCTCCCACAATTTTCCCATTGACGGCCCGGCACTGCGGCTGCAGATAGAATGTAATTTCGCCGCCGGCCAGCGCTTTCTTGAAATCCGAGAGAACTTTGTAATCCTCTGCTGACTGGCGGGTCAGGGATGCCGAGTAAAATACCACCCGCCTTCTGTAATCCTTCTTTGCCTCCTGGCAGGCCAGCGTTGCCTCATCATATAAGGTATAGGCAACCGGTTCGCCGCCTGAGCAGCAGGCCCCGATGGCCGGCAGAAAACCAATGGAAACCCCCGCATCGGAGAGTACGGCCAGCAGGCGGCTGTACAGATCCTCCGTGCTGAATTCCTCCGCACGAATGAGCAGGGCAAAGTCATCCCCGCCCATGTACGCGGCAAATCCTTTGTGCACCTTTGCCGTCTTCGCCAGTTCCTGTCCGATCCCTGAGAGAATCCGGTCTCCCAATTCCCGCCCGTACCATTCGTTGAGAAGCTTGAAATGCTGCAGGTCAATGGCGATCATCAGCCAGTTTACCCCAGTGTCTGCAAGCATCTCATTCGCAGCTGCATAAAAATCCTTTTCCCGCGGCAGACCGGTCAATGCATCCAGGCTGGCAGAACTGAGATAGGAAACGTGCATTTTCCCCTCTTCCCGGTCCTTCCGTGTCTGGATGTCAAACACATAACAGTAGATGAGCCCATGCGGCACACCGTGTTTCTCGCCGCAGATCACAAACTGCTCACACCAACGCCAGTCTCCTCTGCGGCTCTGAGCACGAAATTCAAAGTTCACAATGCCGTTTCCATCGCGGAGCTGTTCCACAAGGGTATCCGGATTCATCATCTCCAGATAGAGGGCACTCTCCTCCGGATGCACGATGCGGTTTCCGACATGGGTGTAAAACGAGCTGTATCTGCCTTCCATGGACGGAACCTGGTATTTCTGATCCACATTGAAAATGAACCTGTATGTATCCTCTTCAAGGTTGACGGCAATCAGTTCATCAAAAGAGGACAGTTCAAGAAAATCCACAATGGGAAATTCCGGATGTTTCGCGGCAAATTGTGCTATTATTCCTGCCATCTGTTCTCATTCCTTTACCATTAAGTGAGCACAAAACCTCTGTGCTTATTCAGAATTGCTTCCCGGATCGTTCAGCCATGAGCCAAACAGCTTCGTATAAACAGGTATAGCGGTGAAATAGACTGCTGTGCATCCGCAGCGTCTTCCGCAAGGCGCTCAATGGGGTGTTAACAGGGGCTATTATAGCACGCACCCAAAAGAGAAGAAAGAGTATCCCGCTGTCAAAATTCCATCCGGCCCGGAAATCGCTTCTGTCCGCGTTCCTTTCTATTCCATTCCCCCATTCCATGACAGAAAGAAACATGCGGCTGCACCGTTTCTCTCTGTTTCCTCATGTTCCTCCAGAATCCACTTTCCCATCCATATTTGCTTATTCCAGGCGCAGCTTTTCCACTTTCAGTCAAAAATAAAGTCTTCTTTAAACTATTTGCCCCACCATATACCCATGTGCTATAATACCAACAGCCGTCAGAACCCTGTTGTTCCCCAAAAACAATTTATCAGGTAAACCCATCCTTCCGGCTGCGGCCGCTTTCCGTCAGCCGTCAGATGCAGATCCGGCTTCGGTCCTGAACCTGCGGGAGGAAAAAAGAGTGCCTCTGCCGTAAATCGGCAGTCAGTCTAATCCTGGCCTTTGACGCAGCAGCTCAGGCCAATGATAAAGTTGAGGCCCACAAAGGAATGGCCCTGCCGCGCAGCGACAGTCAGTCAAATTTGGGCCAGAACCAAGCCAGTCCGGCAAAAGACCAAGATTGAGGACCACAAAGGAGCAATGATCTATGTATTCATTCGATGTCAACAGACGCAGCCGAAAGGATAAGCGTCGTACTCAGATTCTGGTTCTGCTGATATTTATTCTGGCGGTTCTCCTCATCGGTGTCACGTATACCCTGCTGAAATCACGCAATTTTGAGGGAACCACCCGTGATGTTCTTATCACCAGAGCCATTTCAGAGGCCGGGGACGCACAGACAACCGTCTATCGCCTGACCCAGTCCAGCGGAACCAGTTCTGCCGCTCTCCTGGCCACTGTCCGCCAGCATATCTACTGTCTGCAATGTCTGAACACACTGGCAGGGAACATCTACGGTGCCGGCACCGTTGTCGTCAATCCGGAACTGCTCAATACCTGCATGGCAACACTTGATCTGGCCACTGTCCGCATGCAGGCCGGCAATGTCCTGACCGAACAGTTTACCCTTCTTCGGGACCAGATCAATGACATTGCCGCCACATTTAATCTGAACTGAATGAAAAGGCCTGAGAACCGGGCCTGCCACATGGCGGCAGTCTGATACAGTTGAGCACCAGAAATGTCGCGGTGCCGAATGACCAGGCTGCGGCTTATCTTGAGGAGAAGGGAGAAGCCTATGCGCAATGAGGAACGCATCCCGCAGATTCTGTCCATTCTTGAAAGCACCTACCCGAATGCACGTCCGGCCCTGAACTTTGATAATCCGTATCAGCTGCTGGCTGCCGTTATTCTCTCTGCCCAGTGTACGGATGTCAAGGTGAATAAGGTCACCCCGGAACTGTTTGCCCGCTATCCGGACGCAGCCTCACTCGCTGCCGCCTCCCCGGACGATGTCGAAAACATCATCCGTACCTGCGGCCTCTTCCACGCCAAATCCAGAAATCTTGTTGCCATGGCAGCCATTCTGACAGAGAAATACGGCGGCGAGGTGCCGGATACACGCGAGGCGCTGGAGGCACTTCCGGGTGTCGGCCGGAAAACGGCAAACGTCGTCCTGTCCTGCGCATTCGGTCAGGATGCCATTGCGGTGGATACCCATGTTTTTCGGGTCAGCAACCGGCTTGGCCTTGCAGATGCCCCGGATGTCCTGAAAACTGAAGAACAGCTCATGGCAAATATTCCAAAGAATCAGTGGAGCCGCGCACACCACTGGCTGATTTTTCATGGGCGCCAGGTATGCCATGCGCGAAATCCAGCCTGCGCGGACTGTCCGCTTCAGAAGCTCTGTGAATATGCCTGCGGCAATCCCAAAGGCAAAAAATAACCTCTTCTTTCCCCGATTTTCTCGGAGGGAACAACAAGTTCGAATCAATTCCGGCTCGCTTTTCACGGAAGAACCATTCAGCAGAACAACGGATAAAGATTATCGTGAAGCGATACAGTGTCAAATTTGGACCCCTTACGCAGCAGTCCGGGCAGTAGAGTATGATGGAATACAAGAAAGGAGACAAAAATGCCAACCAGATACGGAGGAGGCGCCCGCTTCAAAGAAGCCAGGAAGAAAACCGGCCTGACACAGAAACAGCTTGCAGAAGTCCTGGGACTCAGTCCCGCCTATCTCAGCCTGATCGAAACAGATCGGCAGCCGGTTTCAGAGCCCATTGCCATGAAAATGCAGTCACTTTACGGAACGGACGCCCGCTGGCTTCTCTTTGGGAGCACGCCGCGGGGTGAAAAGAGCCGCCTGCGGCAGGCAAGAGATGAACTGGGGCTCAAGCAGAAAGACATGGCTGCCCAGCTCGGAATCAGTGCCATGTATCTTGGTCTGATGGAGCGGGATGACCAGCCGCTCTCGGCCCCTGTCGCGATGAGAATGCAGGAACTGTATGGGTTTAATGCCCAGTGGCTCCTCTATGGAACCAATCCCAGAAAAGTAAAATGAGACGCCCTGATTAACGCACAGAGCGGAGATACTCCGGTGAGTATCTCCGCTCTTTTCCTGTTTTACTTTCCCGGGGCCATCAGGAGGGCATGCAGGCCATCCTCAAGGGACAGTTCCGGCGCAGCCGCCGGAATGAAGACCGAATCCCCTTTCCGCACCGTCATGGCTTCCTTTCCGTAAGCAATTCTGCCGTCGCTGAGTGCGCAGAGAATTCTGAAACGGGTGGGATCCTCGGGAACCGTGAATTTTCCCGTCTTTGCGGGCACTGTCACCTCGCAAAGAGTGAACGCCGGTTCATCGATATACCGGATCAGCGTGTACCGGTCATTCTTTTCCGCCGTGCCGCTGACCGCTGTCATCTGCAGATCGGGACAGACCACATCCAGGCCTTTTTCAATGTGCAGTTCTCTGGATTTTCCATTGGCATCCACCCGGTCCCAGTCGTAAAAGCGGTAGGTCACATCACTGGACTGCTGGATTTCCGCCACCAAAATGCCGCCGCCAAGGGCGTGCAGCATTCCTGCCGGAATATAATACACCTGACCCGCCTGGACTTTCACCGTATGAAGGCAGTCCTGCAGTTCCCTGCCGCCGGCTGCACAGGCATGCCGAAGCTGTTCCTTCGTCACGCCGGGACGAACGCCGTAAACAATCTCCGCGTCCGGTTCCGCGCTCAGAATGACCCACGCTTCGGTCTTTCCAAGCTTTCCTCCCTCATGTTCGCCCGCATAGCGGTCATCCGGATGGACCTGTACGGAGAGCTTATCTGCCGCGCTGATAAACTTGAGCAGCAGCGGGAACGTCTCCCCGACATTCGTTCCCCGCATCTCCGTCCCGCCATCTGCCAGCAGTTCCGTCAATGTCCGGCCTTTTTCATCTCTGCTCTCAAGTCCGGGGAGCACGGAAATTTCAAGGCTCTCCCCGGTACGCTCATCCGGAATCTCCTTGCCCAGTGCACGCAGTCCCGTTCCGCCCCAGGGGGTTGCCGCTCCATAGCGAAAACTCGGCGTCATTTTAATTGGCGCTATCATCGTCATGTTCCTCCTTATCAAAGCTCAGGCTCGGTTCTGCCCTGTGAACGCCTGAATGGGATCCTGCCTCTTCAATGATCGTATTGACACAGGCATGCAGCTCTTTTTCCACGGCCTCGGCTGCCTCTGCATCTGCCGCACTGACCGAAAGATAGCATTTGAGCTTCGGCTCTGTGCCGCTGGGCCGCACGACCAGAGAACGGTTCCCCTCAAAACGGAACTTGAGAACATCTGATTTCGGCAGTCCGTCCACTCCCTGGCTGTAATCAAGCAGTTCTGTTACCCGGAATTTCCCGATCCGTTCACCGCAGGTCCTGAATGCCGCCATGATCGCCTTCATCCGTTCAAAGCCGGCAGAACCGTCAAACTCATAGGAATGCAGGGTATTGTGGCAGTAGCCGTACTCCTGATACAGTTCAGCAAGACGATCCAGAAGCCCGACGCCCCTGGCCCTGTAATAGGCAAACATTTCGGCAATCATGAACGCACCGTTAACCGCGTCCTTGTCGCGCACATAGGTGCCCGTCAGGTACCCATAGCTCTCCTCAAATCCCATGATATACGAGTCCTGACAGCCCTTCTTTTCCAGCAGCCCGATCTGCTCGCCAATGAACTTGAAGCCGGTCAGGACATTGACGGTCCGCACGCCGTAATGCGCGGCAATCCGCTCCGCCATATCAATGGTGACAATGGTCTTCACCATGACCGGATCCTTGGGCATGGTCCCGGCCGCCAGGCGCCGCTGACAGATGTAATCAAGGAGCAGCATTCCGGTTTCATTGCCGGTCAGAAGGACATATTCCCCCTCTGCATTCCGCACGGCAATCCCGATCCGGTCACAGTCCGGATCGGTGGCCATGAGGAGGTCTGCCTGTTCCCGCCGGGCATATTCCATGCCCAGCGCCATGGCCTCGTGGATTTCCGGATTCGGATACGGACAGGTCGGGAAATGGCCATCCGGCTTTTCCTGTTCCGCCACCACGGTGATGTTGGAATAGCCCGCCTCACGCAGGGTCCTCAAAACAGGCACCAGACCGGTTCCGTTGAGCGGGGTATAAATAATGGCAGCACTGCGGTCCGCAGGCGCATCGTAAAGAACGCTCTGCTTTTTGACCTCGGCAATAAAGCAGGTCAGCACCTCATCCCCGATTTTCCGAATCCGGCCCTCCCGGAGACCTTCTTCAAATTCCATGCAGCGGACATCATCAAAGGCATCGATCCGGTCAATTTCTGCCAGAATGGCTTTGGCTGCCTTCGTGGTAATCTGGCATCCATCCGGTCCGTAGACCTTATAGCCATTGTATTTGGACGGATTGTGCGAGGCGGTCACCATGATTCCGGCCGCACAGTCCAGTTCACGGACGGCAAAGGACAGGCACGGAGTGGGCATCAGCTGCGGATAAATCCGTACCTCAATGCCATTGGCTGCAAAAACACCGGCAGCCACCTGCGAAAACAGGTCCGACTTGATCCGGGAATCATAGCTGACCGCAATCCGGCGCTTTTCCGGCGGAAAATGGGCAATGACGTAATTGGCCAGTCCCTGAGAAGCTTTCCCAACCGTGTAGATATTCATCCGGTTCGTGCCGGCACCAATCACCCCGCGCAGACCGCCTGTGCCGAATTCCAGTTCCCGGTAAAAGGCATCCTCGATCAGCTCCGGCTTTCCGGCCATGGCAGCCAGTTCCGCGCTCAGGTCAGGATCTCCGTTTGCCCGTTCACACCATCTCAGATAGTTCTTTTCAATATCCATCCCATTGCCTCCTAAAGTTCAATTTCCATTTAACCAAAGATGCACGCATCGGACCAATCCCGAACTGCACCTGAATGATCTGGATTATAACGAATTGAGGCAGAAGAATCAAGGCACAGGAACCCTTTTGATCCATTCCTCCCCGGACATGCCCTTTGCGATTTTTTATACGGCAGGTATCTTCCTTTTTTGCTGCAGTTGTGTTAGAATACGGCCACCTGCAAAGAAGGAAAGAAGTAGGCCTGTCAAATCTCTTAAAGAGAGTGCCCGGCTGGTGGAAGGGCACAGAGACGCAGACTGAATACATTCCGGAGCATCATTCCGAACGGCCGCGGCCCAGTAGGCGATGACGGGTATGCCCGTTACAGCTGCCTGGAGGGGCTTTTTGCCCGAACCAGAGGTGGTACCACGATAAATTCGTCCTCTGTCCCGTTTGGGACAGAGGCTTTTTTCGTATCGGACTGCCGGATGACACAGGAAAGGATGAACAAACATGCAAATCTACGAAGAACTGCAAAAGCGCGGCCTCATTGCGCAGGTCACAGATGAACCCGAAATCCGCGAACTGATTAACAATGGCGGTGCACGTTTCTATATCGGATTCGACCCGACCGCGGATTCCCTCCACGTCGGTCACTTTATGGCCCTTTGCCTCATGAAACGTCTGCAGATGGCCGGCAACTGCCCCATTGTCCTGCTGGGCGGCGGCACCGGCTATATCGGTGACCCCTCCGGCCGCACCGACATGCGCTCCATGATGACACCTGAAACCATTCAGCACAACTGCGACTGTTTCAAAAAACAGATGGAACGGTTCATTGAATTCGGTGACGGGAAAGCCATCATTGTCAACAACGCCGACTGGCTGCTCTCCCTCAACTACATTGAACTCCTCCGTGAGGTTGGTCCGCATTTCTCCGTCAACAACATGCTCCGCGCCGAATGTTACAAGCAGCGCATGGAACGCGGACTCAGTTTCCTCGAGTTCAACTACATGATCATGCAGGCCTATGACTTCCTGCATCTGCATAAGGCCTACGGCTGCAATATGCAGTTCGGCGGTGATGATCAGTGGTCCAACATGTTGGCCGGCACCGAGCTGATCCGCAAGAAGACCGGCGATGATGCCTATGCCATGACCATCACCCTGCTGATGAACAGTGAGGGCAAGAAGATGGGCAAGACCGCCAAAGGCGCTGTCTGGCTTGACCCCAACAAGACCTCACCCTTCGAATTCTACCAGTACTGGCGCAATGTCAACGATGCGGATGTCATGAAATGCATCCGTATGCTGACCTTCGTCCCGCTTGAGCAGATTGAGGAGATGGAGCACTGGGATGACAGCCGGATCAATGAGAAAAAAGACCTGCTGGCCTTTGAACTGACCGCCCTGGTGCACGGCACCGCGGAGGCGGAAAAAGCACGCGAGGCCTCACGGGCACTGTTCTCCGGTGCCGGCGATGATTCCAATATGCCGACCACCACGCTGAGCAAAGAGGAAGTCGGAGATGGCATGACCGTGGTCGATCTCATGATGCGGCTTGGCCTGGCCAAGAGCAAAAGCGAAATCCGCCGGCTCGTGGAACAGGGCGGCGTCACCATTGACGGGAATCCCGTTCCCACCTTTGATACCCTGGTCCCGGCAGAGGATCTCGTCAAAGGCGTTAAGATCCGCAAGGGCAAGAAAGTCTTCCATAAAGCCATTATCGGCTAAAACAGATGCGGCACCATTTGGTGCCGCTTTCTGTATTCTGCAAGCTGAAAAATGCTCATCCTGCTGAGGATGAGCATTTCAATGGACGACATTCCGGGGATTGCCGCGCTTTCATCGGCCAGGGGTTATTCCTCCGTCTCGTTAATCTGAACATTTTCCCGGCCGAAAAAATCAAAGACTTTCTGCAGATTCTCCTGTGCCTGGCGCTTTGCATCCTGTTTGGCATCCAGAATCCGCGGATCCTTCTCTTCCACCGTTCCCTCAAGCGCCGCCTTAAATGTGCAGGGATGGCCTGCTGCCACACTCAGGGCAGTTGCCACCTGTTCGTTCCGTTCTCTGGAATTCAGCATTCCCACATTCAGTCCGCCCGTTTTCGCATTGAATACCACCGTAAACAGACCGTTTTCCTCATGCGCCAGACGCCCGGGAACCATCAGGGCATACAGCATCGGCATGGATTTGCGGATTTCCTGCATCATCGCCTTGTAAATCGCCTCTGTGGTCGGTTCAACGCCCGGATCCATACTGACCGCCTTCTCGCTGACCGGCGATTCATTTTCCGCTGCCGCTTTTTTCGAAGCCTTCGCCGGACGGGCACTGACCGCAATCTCCCCGGACTGAATTTTCCGTTCCAGTTCATCCAGCCGTTCACGCATCGCTTCCAGCTGGAGGCTCTCCTCCGGAAGGCATGCCCGCAGGGCCGCGTTCTCTACCGCAAACCGGGGCTGCGAGGACCAGCGCATATCCGCCTCCGCCTGAAGGAACAGATTCATGATCCGCATCAGGCGAAGCTGCGTCGTTTTGGCTGCCTGGGCATAATAGGCATCCGCATCCTCCTGCGTCACCTCAAGCACCTGGGCGCAGGCCTCCTTTCCGCAAACAAAGGTCATGAGAAGTGCCCGGAAATGGCTGCTCACATCTTTCTGGAAGACCTGAATTTCCTTGCCGCTCCGCATGACGTCATCGATTTTCGCCAGCACCGCGGCGCTGTCACCTGCAATCACCGCCTCCGCAAAATCAAACAGCGTGCTGCGGTCAGATGAACCCAGAATTTCCCGGACCAGTGAATCCGAAAGCCCCTCCGTGTTTTCAAGCGCATACCCCATGCACATATCGGTAATGGACCAGGCATCACGCATGCCGCCCTCCGCGGCCCGGGCAATCCGCTCCACAGCGGTTTTCTCGTAGGGAATCTTCTCTGTCTGAATGGCCTCCTCCAGACGTGCCGCGATTTTCACCAGCGGAATCCGTCCGAAATCAAAGCGCTGACATCTGGAGAGAATTGTGGCAGGCAGTTTCTGCGGTTCGGTCGTTGCCAGAATAAACTTGGCATGTGCCGGCGGTTCTTCCAGCGTTTTCAGCAGCGCGTTAAACGCGCCCTGGGAGAGCATGTGCACCTCGTCAATGATATACACCCGGTACCGGCCGACCGCAGGCGGATACTTTACCTTGTCCCGCAGGTCCCGGATCTCCTCCACGCCGTTATTGCTGGCCGCGTCAATTTCAAGCACGTCCAGCGTACTGTCCTCCTGGAGGGACTGACAGATGGCGCAGTGGCCGCAGGGTTCCCCGTCCTCCGGCGTCTCACAGTTAATCGCCCGGGCAAACACCTTTGCCGCAGAGGTTTTGCCGGTTCCTCTGGTCCCGCAGAAAAGGTAGGCATGCGCAATTCTGCCGCTCATCACCTGACTTTTCAGAGTCTTTATGATTGCTTCCTGACCGACAAAATCCTGGAATTTAGCCGGACGATACCGTCTGTATAATGCCTGATATGCCATCTTTCCGCTACCCCTTCATAAGCAGCCGCCCGATTCCGGGTGCCGCTGATGTTCTCTCCTCCAGGCACCTCGCCGGGCCTGTCTTTCATGAAAAACGCAGTGTCCTCAGGCACTGCTGTTTCTAATGTCTGTCAAATTTCCGGTGCATCGCACCGACTCTCTCATTTTAAAGTTTTGGCCCGTTCTTTTCAACCCCTTTTTCGGAATCCGGCAAAAGCAACGGATCCGGATGGCTGGCTCTGTCCGAACCCATTTTAATTGGCCCTGACAGGGTGCAGTCTGTCCGGACTGCACCCTGTCAGGGCCGCTCAGTTCACATCCGTTTAAATATTGGCCGGATTGCTCTTCGCCTTCGGGATGGAAAAGTCCGGATGTTCCCCCAGCCAGGTGGTTTGAGGCATACAGGTCAGCAGCGACACATCCTCCTCGCTCATCTCAAAATCAAATGCCTCCAGGTTGGCCCTGATATGTGCCTCGCTGCTGGCCTTTGGAATCGGCAGGATGCCTTTTTGCAGCAGGAACCGCAGATTGATCTGCTGCGGGCTCTTCCCGTATTTTTCGGCCAGTCCAAGGATAATGGCATTCCCTGCTGCTGCCTGCAGCTCACCCCGGCCAAACGGGCTCCAGGCCATGGGCAGAACACCGTTTGCCCGGCAAAATGCCGTTGCGGCCTCCTGGGAATACCCGGGATGGATTTCCATCTGATCCACCACCGGCCGCACTGTACAATTCTCAAGGATATTCGAAAGATGATGCGGAAGAAAATTGGAAAGTCCAAGCTTTCGTACCTTTCCCTTTTCCACCAGTTCCTCAAGCGCATGATACGTCCGAATGTCCCGTTCCCGCCACGGTTCATCCATCCGTCCCGTTTCCCGCGGCCAGTGAATCATGTAAATGTCCACATAGTCCATCCCAAGCCGGCGGAGACTGCGGTCAAGGGCCGCGGCAGGGTCATCCATCTCATCAATCCACAGCTTTGTCTCAATAACAAATGCCTCCCTGGGCACTTTGCTCGCCCGAACCGCCTCACCCAGGATGCGTTCGGTCTCATACAGCGACGCCGTGTCAAAGAACCGGAACCCTGCATCTATGGCCTGCCGGATTGGCCGGTCCGAGGTGACCTGATAGGTCCCAAAGCCCATTGCAGGAATCTGTGACCCGTCTGAAAGCGTATATGTTCTCATCCTTCTCCCCCCGTTTTTCCCCGGGCGATTATCAGTTTCTGAATAATGTGGTCCGGCAACAGCAGCTTCATCTCATCATTTTCTAAAAGCGGATTGATCATTATCTCTTCAAAATCGGCCTTCCCTGATCTGCACAGCTTTCTCACTTCATCCTCTGTAAAGCCTGGATACTCAGCAAACTCAAGCGGATCCAGCATGGATGATTCATCAAACGCAGAAAGCGCAGATTGAGATCCATCCTTTTTGATCGGAAGTATCCCCGTCATGTATGCAGCCGCCACAACCTTTGGCGTGAAGTTGATGTTCTTAAACCATCCGCGCAGAAGATTCAGATAGGCTTCCTGTGCGTTATGATCGTCTTTCGCTTCCCGGATCATGGCATCCCATTCATCAATAATAAAAACGATCTGCCTTCCCGTCTCCTCCACAAAACGGACTAATCTCTCATCAGGGGTTTCCCCTTTTATCTCCTCCGGGATTTCATTCATGATGGCATCAACCATCCACACCAGCACAATTTCCAGTGACTTCTGAAGTCGTTTTGCCTCAGAGATAAATCCGGAAACGTCCAGACAGATCACATTGTATTGATTGATGTGTTCTTCATAATTTTCAGATTCAGCAATCCGTTTATCGGCAAACAGATCGTGAGAATCACATGAACAGTCATAGTAGGCTGTCAGCATCATTGCTGCATATGATTTTCCAAAGCGGCGCGGCCTGCTTATGCACAAAAGGGATTCCTTCCCTCCGACCCTTTCATTCATTCTCCTGATCAGATTCGTTTTATCCACATAGTTTTTCCCGCAATCCTCCTGAAAGCCAGATTGCCAGGGTTGACATAAAGGCCCATGGCCATGCCTCCTTCCATAGCTATCCCCGACAGCCGCAGCCATCACACCCGTCGGGCTGTACGCCGGAGCAGAATCATGAGCGGAACGATCATGGTGTTCCTCCTGACAGAAAAGCCCTCTTCATGGGGCCCGGATGAGTTCCGCATTCAATTTCTGTTCTGGTCAAAGGATCTGTTTCCCTCTACAAAAAAAGCCTATCAAGCCATCTATTCGAAAATAAAACCCGAATAACTGCTCAATAGACGATGGTTCAAAAAGCCAGGACGCCGTCGCAGCGTCGCCCTTACAAAACCCGAAGGTTCTGATTTATGAGATTATGGTACATCTTCTTCCCGCTTCTGTCAATCCTCCGGTTTCTGGGCATTTCTTTCCATCCCGAGTCCGGCATGAAGGCTTTCCCGTCAGAGGGTGCTCCGCACATAAAATTCTTGACACGTAAAGATTCATCGGGTATAACTTTCCCTGTGCAATCATTCAAGGAAAACTTTTTCAAAGAGGTTGGTGGTCCGATGCTTTATGAACCATATGAATTTGCCTTCTTTGTTCTGATTTACAGTTTTATCGGATGGGGCCTTGAAACGCTGGTCTATTCGTTTTCACAGCGAAAACTGGTTAACGCCGGGTTTCTCACGCTGCCGTTTATTCTGAGTCATGGCCTGACGATGGCCATTCTGGCAGGCGTCCTTCCGACTTTCGGAACAAATCTGTTTTTTCAGTATCTCTTTACCCTGATCATTTCCTCGGTCATCGAGCGTCTTGGTCTTTGGGTCGTCCACCGAATCTGTCCGGGGATTCCCTGGGCCAGGCGCCGCAGTCTGTTTGACGGATACGTCAAAGGCGTTGTCGGCTCTTTCCTCATCGCAGCGGGTTATCTCTTTGCCTTTCATCTGCTCCATCCGCCCATTCTGATGCTCCTTTCTTTTATCCCCCCTCTGCCAGTCAGAATTGTGACGATTGTTCTCTGGGGACTCATACTGGTCGATCTGGTTCTGGTCATTACCTCCTGCCGGAAAGGCAACTACCAGCAGCTGTATGAACAGTCCAGCCGCGCACGCCTGTCCAATCACCTGCAGCAGCACATCTGGAACCGGATTCAGCATGCCTATCCGGGCATTCCCAGTCTCAATGACAGTGAAGCTGAATTTACGTTTGGCAAAGGTCTCAGTCTTGATAAGCTGATCTGGGTTTTCGTCCTCTCCGCCCTCATTGGCGATCTGGTCGAATTCCTGTACTGCGGGCTGGTGGATCATCACTGGATGAATCGCTCCAGTGTCCTTTACGGACCGTTCAGTTTCGTCTGGGGCCTCGGCGCCGTTCTGCTGACGATCACGCTGACCCGTCTGGCCCGCAAGTCCTACGTCTACGTCTTTCTCGGCGGGTTCTTTATCGGCGGGGTTTACGAATACCTCTGCAGCGTTTTCACCGAAATGGTCTTTGGAACCGTTTTCTGGACCTATGCGCATCTTCCGCTGAATATCGGCGGGCGCACGAACCTGTTATTCTGTTTCTTCTGGGGTTTCCTCAGCCTGGTCTGGGTCCGGATCATCTATCCGTCCATGTCAAAGCTGATCGAAAAAATCCCGCCGGTGACCGGAAAAGTCATCACCTGGGCACTGGTTGCTTTCCTGGCACTGGACGGACTCCTTACCATGACCGCCCTGATCCGTTACAATCATCGCCTGAGCGACCCGGCCATCCGGACAGATCTGGAACGGTTTATCGACCATCAGTATCCGGATGAGCTGATCAAAAACCGCTGGCCCAACATGAACATCGTACCAAAAAATGAAGGCACGGATTCCGCCGACAGCACGGAGGAAAACGCATAAACCGTGACTCCTATAATCAGCATTTTCACGCCTTGACATATTGTCAAATGATGAGCACCGGTACCAAAGGATGGCTCTGAGAAGGAGGCAAAATCGAATGATTCAGATACGCGTCCTGAGCGCACAAAATGATCTGCTTGCCCAGACGAAGCACGATGATACCGCATTTCTCTGCATCGACCGCTGCTGGGAGGCGGGAGACCGGATTGAAATCCTTACCGCTCCCCGCGCCTCCCTCATGGTTCGCATGGATGTGTCCCTGCCCGAAGGGGAGGTCTATCTGCCGGAGGGAAAAATGACCTGGTCCGTTCCCATGGGGGAACACCGCCTCGCCTACGCCCCGGGTACCTTTGACGGGCTCCGGCACATTGTCACCGCACGGATCATGACCGAGGAGGAAAAAGGTGCCTGCCGGGACCTGGCGCGAAATCCTGCCGACCTCCGGGGCGAGACGGACTTTAATCCGCACTGCACCGCCAATGTCGAAACCCGGAATGAATCCGTCTTTGCCGCCCGGAATGTCATCGATGGTCTTCGCTTCAATACCTCCCACGGGGAATGGCCGTATGAAAGCTGGGGCATCGGCGCCAGGACAGATGCCTGGTGCAAAATTGATTTTGGCCGCGAGGTGCTGGTCAGCCGGGCAGCGCTTACACTGCGGGCCGATTTCCCCCATGACGCCTACTGGACCAGCGGTCATCTGGTGGATTCAGGCGGAAATGATGTGGCCTTTGAGCTTGAGAAAACTGGAGAGCGCCAGTGGATTGAGCTCCCGCCACATCCGATTCGCTGGATTCGTTTTGAACGCATGGTCAAAAGCGACGATCCCTCTGCTTTCCCGTCTCTGCGTGCCTTTGAGGTGATGGGCACCGACCTGATCAGATAAATGCCAAAAGCGGAACTGCACTGCAGTTCCGCTTTTTCGCGTTTTATAGTCCGTTGACAAAATGACGCATCACATACCCGATCTGTTCCGTTTCCGGCACCTGAACCTTGACCCAGACACGGTCCACGGCCAGGAGCAGCAGGATCTGATTCTCATACAGATATTTCGCCACCGGCTCACTTCTGGAGGGGCCTGTCCGCATGTTGACATGACCGCCGCGTCTGGCAGGCGAAATGGAGACAATCACCGGATCCGCCAGTTCCCGCATGGGCGGATAGTAGGTATGCAGCGGCGCCGTGGCAAGCGGGTAGACCGTAGAGACGTACCGGCTCTGGACAAAACCGGTTAGACCATCTACCTCAACCTGATAAAACTTCTTCCAGACACCGATCACTTTGAGTTCCGTTCCCGGCTCCAGCTTTTTGAGAACACGCGCCCCAAACTGCGGATGTTCCCGAAGATTCAGACGTGTGCCTTCTCTATGGGTCCGCACATAGCCGGTAAAACTCTCAATCTCCTCAACCTTGTAATTCAGTTTGGCCGTCTTTTCCTCTGCAGCCATGGCAAATCCGCTCAGACAGATCATGAGAAGAACCATCAGGCAGATCAGTATACGTTTCATCCTGTTCACCTCTCCCACTTTGCGTATCCGTACGGAAATGAACCGTTCCGGACCGTTGCTTTCGCGGTTATTATATCATGATGCCAGGGTCAAAAGATTGGGTTGAAGGCTCTTGGAGGGGTCTTGAGGCTATTTTGACCTGTTAGCGGCTCGGATTTGTCTGCCATGAAAAGATCTTTCGAATATTACGAGGAGGCATCATTTCGGGCA
>JAGAHV010000097.1:0-11880 GCA_017626895.1 Clostridia bacterium
AAGAGCATTCGGTTTTGGAATGCTCTTAATCTTTTTCAATATGTCGTCGATAATCTTGCACGTCATTTGTTTAGGAACTTACTGTCCCGTCACCAGCAGCGCTGCCGCGATGCCTGCTGCCATTCCCGTCATCTTTGCCGCCAGCAGAGGGGACACCATTTGGGGTTCCACGGCCAGGGTGAACCCGATATGCGCTGCAAACGCAGAGGCACCGGATACCAGCGCCGCGCCGTTAATGACCCGGCTCCGGCTGTCCATGTTCCGGTACATCCCCAGCGCCGGGGTCACACTGACCGCACCGACCAGCAAAGCCGTGGCCCCATCGGCATTCATTCCGGTCCGCCTTCCCAGTGCCCGGATGGGATGCATCAGGAGCCGTTTCAGAAACTCGGCCAGCGGCAGACTGCCCAGCATCACCACGGCAATGGAGCAGACCGTCTTCATCGCCTCCTCCAGCGGAATCATTCCGGGAATCAGCGCAAATCCAGTCAGCGAACGAACCGCCGCCAGCACCAGTCCCGCCGTGGAAATGATCCGGATTCCACCGGCCGCTTTCTCAAAGCCCCGGATCATCTGATCCGGAAAACGGACCATGCCGAGGCACAGAGACACTGCCAGGACCAGAATCGGAAACGAGGCCTGCAAAAGCTCAGCAGGACTCAGTCCCTGCACCATTCCGCCCGCAAGAAGGGAAATGGGGAGCACCATCAGGCCGATGAGGATTCCGCGAAGGAATTCCTGACGGGCACTGTGCGGGATCAGGGCAATGCCCACCGGAATGGTGAAGATAATGGTGCAGCCAAAGGTAGCCGATAGGATGATTCCCGCAAATCGCCCAATGGCCGGATTCCGCGCCAGGCTTTCCGCCAGCTGATATCCGCCCATATCGATCGCCAGAATTCCGCCGAACGTCCCGGGATCCAAATGAAGAAAGTCACATACCGGCGAAAAGACTGTCGACAACAGGCCGGACAACGCCGGTACAAGGCAGAGAATTCCAGGCATGGACAAGGCAAGCGGACCCAGCAGCATAAATCCTTCCTCGAACCTTTCCCCAAGTCCGAAGCGGTTATCAAGCATGCGGTCAATCCCGCCCAGAACGACGCCAAAGGCCATACAGGCCATAATGATCTGATTCATTCTCCTCCGTCAGGCACCGCCACTTCCCGGTATCACCGGACATGAGCGGTCCCCATCCTTCATGCCCTGTCCCGCAGGACAGCAATTCTGCACTGCAGCAGCCGGCCTTTATCCGTTCATCCGCTCTCTGGCCATATACCAGGCTAGCACATGATCGGTCTGCTCAAAGCGACCGCAGTGAATCCGGCGTTCCAGTTCTTCCTGTGAAAGCAGTTCCACATTCAGGAACTCGGTTTCATCCAGCTCCTGCGCCGCCACCTTCCGGCAGTTTTTTGCCATAAACAGAAACACCGTATTGTCTGAAATCGTGGCATTGGCAGGCAGCGTAATCAGATGGACAAGTTCATCCGCTTCATACCCCGTCTCCTCCCGCAGTTCCCGTCTGGCCGCCGCGGTTGCATCCTCAAGGCTGAACAAATGCCCGCCCGAGCCGGCCTGTGTCCGGTCTGTGCGCTCCAGGCCGCCCGCAGGAATCTCCGTGGTCACCCGCCCAACGCCCTGCCTGAACTGACGGACACAGATGTACTTTCCGTTCTCATCCGTGGCCAGAATCACCACATAATCCCTTTTGCTGTACGAATAATAGGGGGTAAAGACCTTTCCATCCGGAAACCGGTAGGTACAGCGTCTGAAGTCGATCCACTCATCCCTGACCAGATGCTCGGTCCTGAGCAGCTCCCAGGCGAGATCCTCCCTGTCCGAAATCCCCGGTTTCCCCATTTCCTCACTCATTCTCTTTTTCTTTCTTCTCCCGATTTTCAGCATTCTTTCCAATGAAGGCAAGCACGGCAAGGACAATCCCCGTCACAACCAGAATCTTTTTCATTTTCCTCTGCGTTAATGAACGCACTCCTTTCCGGGCCTCAGGGCTGACCTTTGGCCGGAGCAGCTTTTGTTCCGGCACGAATTGACAAACCCTGAATCCACGCCCGATGTCCCGGTAAGAGTAACACAAATTTCACCTGTTTTCAATGTCCATCTGCGGATCAGTTTGTCCTCAGGCCGTTCACACAGGCCCGTTCCCTGCCGGCTAATTCCGAAATTCCGATTTTTTCCTTGCACATCCTTTGGGGCTTTGGTATAATCAAACTGTCTTTTTATAGGGAAACGTGTTATTTTTTTGTGCCCGCAGGCAGACGGCCTCTGTTTCCGGTCTGGCGGCAGCTGTGCACAGATCGATCTGAATCAGCACGTTCCATCCCGAACCCGATTCATTTTTCACAATCCTTCGGAAAGGAGAGAATGTGTTCTCTGGCATCTGCCGGATGCACTTCAATCATTTTTATGAAATCAAGGCTTTCCTCTCTGCTCCTGTTCTTTCTGGTTCTTTTCTGTGTTTCTTTTGGCATTGCAGAATATGGACATCCGGAGATGGGATCAGGCAGTATTGTCAGAACCTCAAAGAATGCCAATCTGAGGAAGGATCCCGGTCTCAACGCCCCTCTGGTGCAGCGCCTCAACCGCCATCAGGAAGTGCAGATTCTGGATACCGTTATCGTTGGAAACGAAACCTGGGTCCGGGTCTCCGTCCGGAACAACCGGCGCGAGGGATATATTCTCATGTCTCTCCTTGAACCAATTCCCACCCCGTCGCCAACGCCAACACCGTCACCGGTTCCGACGCCTTCACCGGTCCCAACACCCTCTCCGACACCCACGCCGGATTACTCGAACGTGTCTTTTGATGAAAAGGATCCGGCTGTCATGCGAACCTCGGTGGATGCGAATCTGCGCAAAGACGTCGGCAAGAACAGCGACATTATTCAGAAGGTTCCGCGGCATTCCGTCCTGCGTATTCTGCGGCAGGATGAACAGCACAGCGAATGGCTCTATGTCAAAATACAGAAGAGCGGAAAACTGGGCTGGATGATGTCAAACCTCATTGAACCCATTCCGACACCGTCACCTATGCCCACGCCTACGCCCACACCGACTCCGACGCCGACTCCCACCCCGGTTCCGACACCGACGCCGGTTCCCACGCCGACACCGGTCCCCACGCCGACGCCGGTTCCCACACCGACACCCGTGCCGACGCCAACACCGACACCATCGCCCTCGCCGATTCCCAAAACCGCTGAGGAGTTCAAGGCCGCGGAATACAAGTTTCCTGAAACGCAGCTGATGCGCACCAAAGTCAATACCAACATCCGGAAAATCCCCAACGGTCAGCGTCTCGGCTCTCTCAAAACCCACACCAAAGTCTCGGTTGTCGGTTCCGTCCGGTTTAAAGATGTCATCTGGCTCCATGTGCTGGGTGACAAGGACCATCCCGAGGGCTATATTTCCTCGGATATGCTGGAGCAGATCCGTCCCGTCGTGCTGACGGAACTCACCGGACAGGAAATTCTGACCCGTTTCCCCCTGATCTCCTCCGATCCCCTGAATACCAACGATCCGGGAGGACCCATGTTCTCTTATTCACAGGAGGAGATGAGCCGCTACAAGACGATCAAGCAGGGAGACCGCGGCACGGAGGTTGTCCGAATCAAGGAACGCCTGTATGACCTTGGCTATTACCGGAATTCCGACAACGTCAGCAATCCGCTGTATACCAGTTCCACCTCTGATATTATCAGCAATTTCCAGCGCAATGTCGGCGTGGAGCCCACCGGCGTCTGTGATCCGTTCACCCTTTGTCTTCTCTTTGATGACCGCATTCCCTCCGCGAAATCCGTCATTGAAAGCGACGAAAACGGCTATCTTTCAAACAAGCGTCAGCCGCTGTGCATTATGCGCGCAGAGACCTCACAGTATGATTTCTACGGATCCATTCAGCTGAGCGTCAAGAACCAGACGCAGAGCCGCGTATCCTCTTTTGCCATCAAGGTCATTCCGAACCGCACCGACGGAACCCCCTGCGGATACGCCAATGATTTCAAATCGGAAATTCTGAAAGAATTCGACATCAAGAATATCTCCATTGCACCGAACTATATCTATTCCGATTTTGAAACCAATGAAACCGCTGACTGGGAATACACCTGGCCGCACCATTTCTGCGTCGCCTACAAGGAATACTTCAGCGGTGCTCAGATCGCCGTCTGCTGGTTCCGCTCCGGCGGCCGCACCTATCACATCGATGATGACCAGCTGGTCTGGTTCCCTGTCGGCTCCTGTCCCGATGAAATCCTCATGCATACCCTGCCGCTGGATCTGACGCTTGAGGAAAACAACTTTGCCGGCGGATGGGATTTTGGCATGACCACCCATTATGTCTACCCGATCTATCAGCGCTACTACGGTCTCCCGCAGGGTGCCTATATCGAGTCCATTACGCCAAATTCGCCCGCTGAGGATGCCGGACTTGAGCCCGGGGATATTGTGCTCGGCATCAACAATCTCACCATCCTGGGAGATGCCACGCTTCGCAAAGCCAGAGGCCGCATGCAGCCGGGTGATATTGCTGAGCTTTACTTCTGGCGCAATGGAACCTACTTTAAGACGGAAATCATCCGCCCTGAACTGCTGGACACTCACCAGATCGATGACTGATTCCGGTTGTTCAGCCCGGTTCTGCACCTCCTGTGCCGGACGATGAACTGACACGACAAAAACAAACCAGAGGACATGGTCCTCTGGTTGTTTTTTTATCTGTCCCTGGGCGGGTACGATTCGCCCATCTGGCGAATCTCATCAATCAGATCCGCCTGTTCCGTACCGACCAGATCATAGACGGAACGTCCGCCGAGTTCCGGCACCGCCTTCGTGGCCTTTTCCGTAAACGCCTCCCGCACACCGCCGTCCATGAACGTCAGGGTGCAGCCAAAATCCCGAAGGGCCTGCACCGCCTCTTTTTCCTTCTGGGCATAATGGTCCCACTCCATCTGTTCCGCCGCCCGGGCAGCCGCACACAGCGCCTCCCCTTCCGCTTCGCCCATCCGGTCATACACGGCACGGGAAACCAGCAGCACCTCCGGCGCATAGGTATGGCGGTCCAGCAAAATATAGCGGGCGGCATCATAATCCCCCAGATAGACGAGGCTCACCAGATCATTTTCCCCTCCGTCCAGCACCCCCTGAAAGAGCGCTGAATAGACCGAATGCCTTGCCATCCACTGCGGCTTTGCCCCCAGGGCCCGCAGGTAATTCTGCATGGATTCCGTATTCTCTGCACAAAGCGTCAGCCCCGGCATATCAAAGGGTGAGGCAACCTGCCTGAGGGTATAGAAGCATCTGCCCCCGCAGTTATACCAGCCCAGAACCTTTACCTCCGGGATCCGCGTCTCAATGATCTCCCTCAGTGTCTGCCCCGGCATCCCCCAGAGGACTGCCTGAAGGTGTTCATCACTGTTAATCAGAAACGGCAGCGAAAATGCCGCAAGGGCCGGCACCTTTTCCTCCAGTACGCGCATGGACACATGTCCCAGAGCCACATCGCCCCGGACAAGGGCATCCAGGATCCCTTTTTCATCTCCGTAAAGGGATCCGGCCGCTCCCACACTGACCTCAAAGGCATTTCCGGTCGCCCTGGCCAGCTCACCGGCAAGATTCTGGTCCGCCTCCACGGCCGGATGCCCTGTTTCACGCACGGTCGCCATCTCCAGTGTCACCGCACCGGCCGAAACCCACAGAAAAAGCAGCCCGAGGAAAAGGACGATTCCCTTTCTCCACATCATTTCATTTCCCCCTCTCGTCTTTGGCCGGACATTCCGGCCAGTCTTTTACCTGCTGAATGTAATATAGCAAATCATCCGGCAGAAAATCAACCGTTCCGGACATTTCCTGCCCGGTTTCTCTGCGTTTTTTCTATGACAGACCGGCGTTTTTCAGGAAAGATTGACAATCTGTCTTTCTGTCTTTAGAATACGCATGAGAGGAACAGGAACCAGATCCCCTGTTAAAGCACAGAGTCACAGCTGTCTGGCCCCGCTCAGACAATAAAAAACGGAGGATACAGGGCCACGCCCTGTCAGATGCAGATGAAACTCATGATTGTTGGTCTCGGACTGATTGGCGGCAGTATGGCCATGGCACTCAAAAACTATCCGGGACTTGAATGCACCGCCATCACAAGAAATCCGGTTACCCGCGCAGAGGCACTGCGGCTCGGCATTATCCGAAGTGCCTGGGCAGTGCCCGAGGATGCACCGATTGAATCCCAGGACATCCTCATGCTCTGTCTCCCGCCGGATGCTTGTGTCGACTTTATCCGGACCCATGCCATGCGCATGCGTCCGGGTTCCATTCTGACCGATGTCTGCGGCGTCAAGCGGCCGCTGAAAGAGGCCATTGACGCCCTGCCGGGACATCCCTTCCATTATCTCGGCGGTCATCCCATGGCCGGAAAGGAACGGGGAAGCTTTGCCAATGCCACCCCCGACCTGTACCGGGGGGCTCACTACATTCTGGTCCCGGATGCGGATGTTCCGCAGGAGGCTGTCCATGAAATGCAGCAGCTCATTCAGTTTATCGGCTGCGCAGACACCATCATCACCACCCCGGAGGAACACGACGCACGGATCGGCTATACCAGTCAGCTGATGCACGTCATGGCGCTGGCCCTGTGTGACCAGCACCTGCTCTTTGAGAGTTACGGCTTTGAGGGCGGCTCCTTCCGTGGGGCCACGCGCGTAGCGGCACTGGATCCGGATCTGTGGTGCGAGCTGTTCTGGGCCAACCGGGAAACACTGGCCAGCCTGATCGATGAGCTCAGAGAAAATCTGGAGGTTTATTCGACCCTTCTCAGAAGCGGAGACCGCGCGGCACTGCTTGAGCAGCTTCGCGTATCCAGTGACCGGAAAAAAGAGTTTGACCGTATTCGCGGCCTTGAACATCTCCATTCCCCGCTCTACAAATAACGCGTGTCAGGGTTCCCTGACGCGGACCACATCTGAGGCAGACCTGATCTGCCGGAGAGGAGACCGTCCATGCCTGATGTCAAGATCCGGATTCCCGGCACGCCCGGGGAATACCCCGTCATGATTGAATCCGGACTCATTTCCCGCATAACCCCCTGCCTTAAACCCTTTGAAGGACGGAAAATCGCCGTTATCACGGATGAACATGTGGCCCCGCTGTATGCCGGGCAGATCACGGCAGCGATTGAGGCTGCCGGTGCACAGCCGTTTCTGCGCATTCTGCCCGCCGGCGAAACCACCAAATGTATGGAACAGCTCGCGGGAATCTACGATTTTCTCCTGGACAGCGGCATTACCCGCATGGACGCGCTGCTGGCGCTGGGCGGCGGGGTCATCGGCGACCTGACCGGCTATGCCGCCGCCACATATCTGCGCGGAGTCCGGTTTATCCAGTTTCCCACCACCCTGCTGGCCCAGGTTGATTCCTCCGTCGGCGGGAAAGTCGCCGTCAATCATCCGCGGGGCAAAAATTTGCTGGGGGCGTTTTACCAGCCGGAACTGGTCCTCATCGATATCGATACCCTCCGCACCCTGGATCAGCGGCAGGTCGGTGCCGGACTGGGTGAGGTCATTAAATACGGCTGCATCCTGGATGCCGGACTTTTCCGGCAGATTGAGTCCTGCGGCAGCCGGGAAAATCTGGCGCCCCATTACCCGGAAATCGTCGCCCGCTGCATTGAGCTCAAAGGGCAGGTGGTCTTTGAGGACCCGTATGACCGCGGGCTTCGCATGATCCTCAATTTCGGCCATACTCTGGCGCACGCCGTTGAAAATGCGGCCGGATACGGACAGGTGCTGCACGGTGAGGCCGTCTGTATCGGCATGGTGGCCGCGGCCGCCTGGGGCACCCGTCTGGGCATTACCCCCGCGGATACGGAAGCCCGTATCCGCCGGGTACTTACTGCCTATGCCCTTCCCACGGAGGTTCCCGCCGGTCTTACGGCGGAAAAGCTTTTCCCCAGCCTGACCCTCGATAAAAAATCCATTGGAAAAGACATTCGCGTTGTCTGTCTAGAGGAAATTGGCAGAGCCCGAACCGTTCCGGTTCCCGCCGCCAAACTGAAAGCGTTTATGGAGCAATCATCATGAATCAGACTGTATCCGGCGCCCTTTCGGGCAATCTTGGCATCATCCCCAGCAAATCCGCAGCCCATCGTGCCGTCCTCCTCGCCTCCCTGGCGTACGGGGAAACCGTCATTGAACCCCTTCAGCTCTCCGAGGACATCAGCGCCACCCTGGCCTGCACCCAGCAGCTGGGCCTGACCCGGGGCAGCGCTACGGCACCCGCCAGTCCCGGCTATGTCCGGATGCGGATCATGGGCCGGTCCAAAAACGAAGAAAAGCGAAATACCCGGACCCTTGACTGCGGTGAATCCGGTTCAACCCTTCGCTTTATGCTTCCCCTGGCCCTGGATGGCCGCGGCCCGGTCCGGTTCCTCGGCCGGGGCCGGCTCATGCAGCGTCCTCTTAACGTCTACGAGGATCTGTTCAAGGCACAGGGCATGTTCTGGCAGCTGCGGGGCAATGAGCTGACCGTAGACGGGCAGCTCAATCCGGGCCACTACGCCCTTCCGGGGGATATCAGCAGCCAGTTCTTCACCGGTCTCCTGCTGGCACTCCCGGGGCTTTCGGAGGACAGCGAAATTGAATGCCTCTCCCCCCTTGAGAGCCGTTCCTATGTGGAGCTGACCCGCAAGGCACAGGCCAAGTTCGGCATCCAGTCAAAGTGGACCGAGGATGGCCAGCACCTGATCATCCCCGGCCGCCAGCAGCCCCGCTCCCCGGGTTCCGTTCATCTTGAGGGGGACTGGAGTCACGCTGCCTTCTACCTGGTGGCCGGCGCCATTGCCGGTCAGGGCATTACCCTTTCCGGACTGGATTTTGATACGACCCAGGGGGACATTGTCATTCTCTCCCTCCTGCGGGAAATGGGGGCACGCATCAGCCTGGCGGAAAACTTTGTCACGGTTACCCCCTCGCAGCTACACGGCATCACGGCAGATGTCAGCCAGTGTCCGGATCTCGTTCCCGCCCTGGCGGTTGCCATGGCCGCCGCCGGCGGGGAAAGCCGGATTGTCGGCGCCGGTCGCCTCCGTCTCAAGGAAAGCGACCGTCTTCGCGCCGTCGCCATGGCCCTTCAGTCCCTCAAAGCCATCTGTTATGAAGAGGATGACGGCCTTGTCATCCACGGCGGCCTCCGTCTGCACGGCGGTACGGTAGATGGCTGTCATGATCACCGGATCGTCATGGCCGCTGCCATTGCCGCGGCACTGGCCCGGGATCCCGTCACCATCACGGACGCGGAATGCGTGGCCAAGTCCGCACCGGCTTTCTGGGAAGAGTTTGCACATCTTGGAGGAATCATCCATGAGGGGTAATTTTGGCGAGCACTTTCGCCTCACTATTTTCGGCGAATCCCACGGACCGGGAATCGGCATCGTCATCGACGGAATTCCCGCCGGCACACCCATCGACGAAAACGACATCGCCCGCTTCATGGCCCGGCGCGCACCCGGCAGGGATCCCACGGCCACGGCCCGCCGGGAAGCGGATCAGGTGGAAATTCTCTCCGGCGTCCTGGACGGGCATGCCTGCGGAACGCCGCTATGCGGCCTCATCCGCAACACCAACATGCACAGCGGTGACTACCGCTCCCTGATCGGGCGCATGCGTCCCGGTCATGCGGACTACGCCGGACAGATCAAGTACGGCGGCTTCAATGATCCCCGCGGCGGCGGACACTTTTCCGGCCGCCTGACGGCGCCGCTGGTCTTTGCCGGCTCCATCGCCCGGGCCATTCTGCGTGAGCGGGGAATCACCATCGGCTCACACATTGCGCGCATCGGGCCCGTTCATGATGCGCCCATGGACAGTGTCCGCCCCGATCCGGTTCTGCTGGATCGTCTGGCTGCCTCCTCCTTCCCGCTCATCGATCCCAGCGCTGAGACGGCAATGCGGCAACACGTGGAAGAAGCCAAATCCGCGCTTGACAGTGTGGGCGGATGCGTTGAGTGTGCCGCCGTCGGCGTTCCCGCCGGCATCGGCTCCCCGTTTTTCGGTTCCGTAGAAAGTGTCTTTTCCACCCTCGCCTTCTCCGTTCCGGCCGTCAAGGCCGTGGAATTCGGTGACGGCACAGCCATCGCCGATCTCACCGGCAGTCAGGCCAACGACGCCATGTCCTATGAAAATGACCGTGTCATCTGCCTCACCAATCACAACGGCGGGGTGACCGGCGGCATTACCAACGGAATGCCCGTTCTGGTCCGGGTTACCCTCAAGCCGACGCCGTCCATCTCAAGGCCTCAGCATACCGTTGACCTGAACACCAAAAATGACACCACTCTGGAAATTCACGGCCGTCATGATCCGTGCATCGTCCCGCGTGCCGCCGTCGTCATCGAGAGCATCCTGGCCATTACCCTGCTGGAACTGTCCATGGATGACGCAGCCACCAGACCTCTCAAGCCTTAAGGAAAGGAACATCTATGCAAGTACCTGATATTGCCACATCGCGCGAATCCATTGACCGGATTGATTCCCAGATTGTCCGTCTGTTTGAGGAACGGATGCGTGTTTCAAGAGATATTGCCCTGTACAAACAGGCGCACCACATGGACATCCTGAATCCGGCCCGGGAACAGCAGGTTCTCAAAGCCCGGGTCGAACAGCTGGAGGACCACACGTTTGATAATGGCATTGTGGAACTGTTTGAGACCCTGATGTCGCTGTCCCGGCAGGAACAGTTCCGCTTTCTTGAGGAACAGATCCACGCCCGGAAAATCGCCTATATGGGGGTTCCCGGCGCCTTCAGCGAAAGCGCTGTCGTCGGCTTTTTCGGTGAGGAACCGGAACGGCACAGCTGCCGCACCTTCCGGGATGTTTTTCGGGCTGTGGCCGATCAGGAGGTCCGCTATGGGGTTGTCCCGGTAGAAAATACCTCCTCAGGGTCCATCAATGACGTCTATGACCTGCTGGGCGAATATTCCTGTCACATCGTCGGCGAAACCCTCCTGCCGGTCGAGCAGAACCTCCTCGTTCTCCCGGGAACCCGGATGGAAGATATCACGACGGTTTACAGTCATGAACAGGGCTTTGCCCAGTGCCCGGATTTTCTCGCGCAGCACCCGGAATGGACCTGTACGCCGTATTATAATACGGCCATCGCGGCCAAATACGTGAAGGATACCGGAAATCCGGCCTATGCGGCCATCGCCTCAACACTCGCCGCCAGGCATTACGGCCTTGAGGTACTGGTTCCCGGCATCCAGTCCTCTGACATTAACCGGACCCGCTTTATCATCGTCAGCGCCAGCCAGAAATCCATCGGGGTGCCGGACAAGGCCACGCTGACATTTACCCTCCGGCACGAGCGCGGTACACTGCATCATGCCCTTTCCTCTTTCGTGGCGCTCAATTTCAACCTGACCCACATTGAATCCCGTCCCATCAAGGGAAAAAACTGGGAATACCAGTTCTATGTCGACCTCACGGGAAATGTGACCGAGGATACCCTCGCCATTCTCCTGAAATCCCTCAGCACCTTCTGTGAGAACGGACGGCTTCTGGGGGCCTATAAGGCCGCCGCGGAACCTCAGGAGGAAACCAGTTCCAGGCCCTGAATCCCCCCCGTGCCGCAGACCCTTCACCGCTTAACCAAAAAACGAGCCTGACGCTTTCCGTCAGGCCCGGGTTCATTTCACCCACTGCTGATGAAACGGAGGACTTGCCATGCATCTTTTACATGATACGCTGAACCGCTTTGTCACCTCCGGCCAGATTGCCGGATATACGGCCATGATTGTCCGGAACGATGAGACCTGCTTTGCAGAAAGCTGCGGATACGCCAATATCAAAAAGAAGATTCCCGTCACAACAGACA
>JAGAHV010000098.1:0-9346 GCA_017626895.1 Clostridia bacterium
GAGGGCCTTGAGGCAGCGGTTGTCAGCGATCTCCACATGATTCGCGAAAAGGGTGCCAAGGCTGCCTATGCCAGCGTTCTGTAAGCACTGAACCGATTCCAAAGGAACTCCGGATTTTTCCGGAGTTCCTTCTTTTGAATCCAGGTTTCAGACTAAGCTGCTCAGACCAATGACAGGAATAAGAAGGCTGACGGGCGGTATTTTTGCTATGACGCTGTCTGAGCCTGAATACAACAAAATGCCGCTTTCGCGGCTTTTCTCTCCCGGTGGAGATTCGTCGATTCATTTTGGGTTATGCCTGCTAAGGATGACGTTGCCTGATAAGCCGAAGAGCAAACCATCGCCACAAAGACGGAGCTTGAGCGGGCTCAGGCGATAATGGAAAACAACTCTGCAAGCCAGTGCCTGCAGAGTTGTTGCATCTTCTGTTCAGCGAGCCGGATACCTTAAGGATCTTCTTCATGAACCTTTGGCGGGGCAGCCAGGCAGGGGTTGGATCTGATAAGCTACGGGGCTGACTGCGAAGGTTTTCTTTCCCTTTCAGCCCCGGATCAGCTGTTGCGGACCATCAGGGCACGGATGGCGTTGAGGACAGCCAGCACCATGACGCCCACGTCAGCAAAAACGGCCAGCCACATGTTGCCAAGCCCGATGGCGCTCAGCAAGAGACAGCACACCTTGACGCCAATGGCAAAAAAGATGTTCTCATAGACGATCCGCATGCATTTCCGGGCAATCCGGACGGCTTTTGCGATCTTTACGGGATTGTCATCCATGATGACAACATCCGCGGCCTCAATGGCGGCATCTGAACCGAGGGCGCCCATCGCGATGCCCACATCGGCACGGGAGAGAACCGGTGCGTCATTGATGCCGTCACCGACGAAAGCCAGGGTTGAGCCGGCCGGCTTTTCAGCCAGGAAGGTTTCAACGCAGCGGACTTTATCCTGAGGGAGAAGCTCACTGCGAAAATCGGAGATGGAGAGCTGTGAGGCAATGGTCTGGGCAGCCTGCTTTGTGTCACCGGTCAGCATGACCACTTTGGTGATTCCGGCCTGCCTGAGCTCGGAGATGGCCTGCGCAGAGGTTTCCTTCAGCTGATCCGAAATGACGATGGAACCGGAATACTGGTGATCAATGGCGGTATGAACAATGGTTCCGTTCTTGGTGCAGGCCTCTGTCGGGATGCCGAGACGTTCCATCAGGCGGTCATTTCCGGCGGCAACCGGTTTTCCGTCGACGGTGGCGGTTACCCCGTGACCGCTGATTTCCTGAATGTCGGTGACCCGGGACAGGTCCGTCGGCCGGCAGTTGGCCCGCTGAATGGACTGGGAAATGGGGTGCGTAGAGGCACTTTCCGCCAGGGCGGTAATTTCAAGGAGATCCTCCCGGGGACAGCGGGCGTTGAGGATATCGGTCACCTCAAACACACCGCGGGTCAGCGTACCGGTTTTGTCCAGGATGACGGTGCGGACCCTGGAAAGCGTTTCCACGTAATTGCTTCCTTTGATCAGGATGCCGGCGCGGCTGGCACCGCCAAGCCCCGCAAAGAAGGTGAGGGGGATGGAGATGACCAGGGCACACGGACAGGAGATGACCAGGAAAGTCAGGGCACGGTAGATCCATTGGTCGAACCGGGCCGGCTGTCCCATGACCAGGGAAATCAGAGGCGGGACAAAGGCCAGAATCAGTGCGCTGATGCAGACCGCCGGCGTGTAAATCCGGGCAAACTTGGCAATGAAGTTTTCAGAGGGGGCTTTGCTTGAGGAAGCGTTTTCCACCAGATCCAGGATTTTGCTGGCGGTGGATTCGCCGAATTCACGGGTTGTCCGGATGCGGAGGAGACCGGAGAGGTTGATGGAGCCGGAGAGAACGGAATCTCCCTCATGGACATCCCGGGGAACACTTTCGCCCGTCAGGGCGGCGGTATCTACGGCGGAGCGGCCATCTGTAATGATTCCGTCAATAGGAATTTTCTCGCCGGGACGGACGGAGATGACCGTTCCGATTTCCACCTCGTCCGGATCGACGGAGACAAAGGCACCATCCCGCTCAATGAACGCCTCGTCGGGGCGGATGTCCATGAGGGCGGCAATGCTGCGCCGGCTGCGCCCCACGGCAATGCTCTGAAACAGTTCACCGGTCTGATAAAACAGCATGACGGCAACCGCTTCCACATAGTCACCGGTTTTGGTCAGTGCCAGGACAAAGGCACCGATGGTCGCAACGGCCATGAGAAAACTTTCATCCATTACCTGACCGCGGGTGATGCCCCTGAACGCTTTGAGCAGGACATCATAGCCCACAATCAGATAGGGGATCAGGTAAAGGAAGAAAGCCAGCGGCTGGCCGGGACGAAAAATCAGCAAAACGAGAAGCAGAGCGGCAGCCGTCAGAATACGGAGAAGGGTTTTCTTCTGTTTTTTATTCATATCGATGCCCTCTTTGCGGGAATCAGTAGAAGATCTCGCACTCACTTTCTACTTTTCTGCAGTTTTCAAGGACGACAGGCATGACCGCGGAGGGAGCTGCTCCCTCTTCAAATTCAACGATCATTTTCAGCGTCATGAAATTGACGGTGGCGTTTTTGACACCGGAGGTCCTGCGGGCGGCTTCCTCCATCTTATTGGCACAGTTGGCGCAGTCTACTTCAATTTTATAGGTCTTTTTCATGATGATCTTCCTTTCTTGTATACGCTTTGCCTTTTGCAATGAAAGGGAACAGGCACACGATGAGAAACGAATTGCGCCAGGCACGTCGATTAAACGATTAAGTGTTTGTTTAATTGATGGGTGAAATATACAGCTTTTGGATTCTTTTGTCAAGGGATTTGCAAAAAAAAGGCAGCTGTGAGATAATAAGAGGACCGCTGAGCCCTGCCGGAAATGTCGGCAGGACGGACGGAAGAGAGACATGGAGAGAGAGAATGGCCAGAAAAATACTGCCGCCTCATCATCATCATGATGAGAACCTGAACCGGCTGCTTGAACATATTCCGGACTGTGCGGAATTGGAAATTGTGGCAAATGTCTTTAAAGAAGTCAGTGACAGCAGCCGGATTCGGATTTTCTGGCTGCTGTGTCACTGCGAGGAATGTGTAACAAATCTTTCCGCGATCATGGAGATGACGGCCCCGGCGGTCTCTCATCATCTGGCGCGGCTGAAGGCAAGCGGCCTCATCGCCTCCCGCCGTGAGGGGAAAGAGGTCTATTACCGTGCAGCAGAGACGCATATTGCCGATACGCTGCATCACATGATTGAAAGCATGGTCGAGATCACATGCCCTGAAAATGAAGCGACCGCCGGAGTGAACGAAAAATAGCTTTTGCAGATCTCGGGAGAGGAAGCGGGAAAATGTCAGCGCATGAAAACGAGGAAAAGCAGCGTGAACGGATCGGGATGCGGGTTTCCCTGACGGCGATTCTGGCCAATGTCCTCCTGGTGCTGGTGAAGGGCGCCGTCGGAATCCTCAGCGGTTCAATTGCCATTCTGGGTGATGCGGTCAACAATCTGTCGGATGCTGCCTCCGGAATCATCACGCTCTGGGGATTTCACATGGCCTCCCGTCCGGCGGATGCGGAACATCCGTATGGACATGGGCGCATGGAATACCTTTCCGGTCTTTGTGTTGCCCTGATGGTCATGGCCATCGGGATTAACCTGCTGGTCACCAGCGTGAGAAAGTGCATGCATCCGACCCTGATTGAAGTCAGCGGATTCATGCAGCTGCTGATGGCCCTGTCCATCGCGGTCAAGGGCGGTCTGTATATGCTGTTTCACTGGACCGGAAAACGGATTCATTCCGGCGCCATGAACGCGGCCGCACTCGATGCACGCAATGACATGCTCATGACCGGCGGTATTCTGGCGGCAGCGGCGATTGAAACCGCCTTCCATGTTCCGGCAGATGGCTGGGTCGGACTGCTCATGTCCTGCTATATTCTGTTCAGCGGCTTTCAGCTGGTGCAGGATCAGCTCAGCCCGCTGCTGGGGGCAATTCCCTCAAAGGAGACGGTGGAACGCATTCGGACCATGGTTCTTTCAAATCCCCAGGTTCTGGGGATGCATGATCTCATGATTCACAACTATGGGCCGGGCCGGGAGTATGCCAGCGCGCATGTGGAACTGCCGGCCAGCCTGTCCGCACTCCGGATGCACGAGATTGCGGACGGCATTGAAAAGAAGATTCAGGAGGAGACCGGCATTCAGATGGTCCTGCACTGTGATCCGGTGATCAGGGATGAACGGATTCCAAAGATGAAAGCGTTTCTGAATGAGGTCTCCGGGACACTCGGCATTGAACTGAACATCCACGATCTCCGGATCATTCCCGGAGAGACCAAATCGCGTGTTCTGTTTGACTGTGTGGTGCCTTTTGGTTCGGCCGTCTCCATGGACTCGCTCAGGCAGACCATCGTGACGGAGTTTACACAGTATTTTCCGGAGTATGTCTGTGAGCCGAACATGGAGCACAGCGCCACCGGAATCTGATCATTCCCGCGGTTCGGGAAAAATGAAAGAAGTTCAGCCGTGTCCGGCAAAGGGACAGAGGGCTGATTCTTCTGTGTTGAGGAAAGGGTTATGGCAGCAAAACGAGAAAAACTGGAAGACAGACTGAAAATGCGGCGGCTGACGACGGATGATACGGCGCAGTACAACGCACTGCTTCGTTATGCTTTCCAGGTGACAGACAGTGAACTGGCGGCAATTGGCTGGGACCAGAAAGATATGGAAAAGTCCAAGAAGCCGGTTCTCAAGAAAACGGAGTCCTTTGGTTTCTTTGACGGTGATAAGCTTGCCTCACAGATCAGCATCTATCCCATGCAGGTCAATATTTACGGACGGATGTACAAAATGGGTGGGGTTACCGGTGTGGCGACCTACCCGGAGTATTCCCAGCACGGCCTGATGAGCCGGCTGATCAAGGAAGCCCTGCAGAATATGCGGGAAAATCATCAGAGCATTTCCATGCTCTATCCCTACTTTATTCCGTATTACCGGAAAAAAGGCTGGGAAATCGTGACGGATATCATGACGTATACCATCAAGGACACCCAGCTGCCCAAGCGCCGCCGGACCGAGGGAATGGTGGAACGGGTGCCCATTGACAGTGAGGATATCCGGACCGTGCATGATCAGTTTACGGCGAAGCGGCACGGGGCCCTCAAGCGAAACGACCTTGAATGGGAGGAATACTGGCGCTGGGAGGCGGATGATGTCCTGGTTGCGGTGTATTACAACCTGAAAGAGGAACCGACAGGGTATCTGGTCTATTACATTTCCAATGATGTGTTCCGGATCAAGGAATTTGTGTACATCAATGAGGAGGCCTACCACGGCCTGTGGAACTACATTTCCGCCCATTTTTCCATGATCGACAAAGTGGTGGGGAACAACTATACCAATGAACCCATGGCGTTTCTCCTTGAGGACAGTGAGATCCAGGAGGAAATCAAGCCGTACATGATGGCCCGCATTGTTGATTTTGAGGCGTTCATCCGAAAATTCCCCTTTGATATCATCTCCATGTATGATGACCTGCACTTTATTATTGAGGACCCCGTCATGGAGTGCAATAACGGGGATTTTACCCTTCGCTGGGATGCAAAAGGGGAAACGATTGTCGAGCGTGGGGGAACCCGGGGACGGACCGTCCGCTGCAATATTCAGACACTGACCACCATGTTTTTCGGCTACCGCCGGCCCTCCTATCTGCGGCGGATTGAACGCCTTGAGGCAGATGATGAGGCGGTCCGTATCCTTGAGGATATATTGCCGATTGATCAGCCGTATTTTTCAGATTACTTCTGATCGCCCCCCTCCGGCAGGCCTGAACAGGAAAACCGTCCCTGCGGGCCCCCGGCGGCGCAGCGAGTAACCCGTACTGGAGAGGTTTTATGGGACGCGGAAAATATTCGAGGATTGAAAGAAGACGAAGGGGCTGCCTCTCAGGCTGCCTGACACGCATCCTGGTTCTGCTGGGGCTGGCCGCCCTGCTTTTTGTCGGGGCGTGCATGACCGGCATCATTACCAATGATGAGCGGACCGGTGAGCCGATTATCTCCTTTTCCAATGTACATGCACCGGACCTGAGCGATTTTCAGCTGGATGTTTCCACCCTTGGAACGTCGGCGCAAAAGCTGTTTTCCCAGCTGCCGGTGTTTCATTACAAATACGGCGTTAAATCGGAAGGACTGACGGTCAAACTTCTGCATGCCGGGGACGGGGAATGCATTTTGGTCGTAAGTGACGGATATGTCCTTGTGGCAGATGCCGGCAGCGGTTCCGGCAACTGGATTTCCGGTCAGATGCTGTTGGGCGGTGTGCGGCATATCAACGCCCTTGCCGCCCTCAGCTCAGATGATGCGAATATCAACGGGATGAAAACGCTGCTGACACGGTATAAGCCCCAGTATCTGCTGTATCAGGATTCCCAGGTAAAGGGAAAGGCCTATAATGCCCTGATGGAGGCAGCTGCCGCCCAGAACGGTCTCAGCCGTCTTGCTGCTCGGCGGGGCCTTGGCTTTCAGCTGGGCAGGTCCACCGTTTCCGTTCTGGGCCCCCTGACGACCTATCACTCAGACAGCATGGATGACGGGCTGACGCTGCGCATCGACTACGGCAAAACCCGGATTCTTCTCCTTGGCACCGTTCATGCCGGCGGTGCATCCGATCTGACCCGGCTGGGCAGAGAACTGACCGCAGATGTGCTGGTGGCAGGCAGCGGCGGGGCCGGCCTGACTGCCGCCCTCCTTGAGTCCGTCCGTCCCCGTTATGTGCTGGTGGCAGGTGTCCCGGATGAGGCGGCTATTTCACGGGCACGCACCTGGGGAGCCAACGTCATGACGGTCCGGGAGAAAGGTGTCCTGGGCGTTCACACAGACGGTGAACAGCTGACGCTGGAGTGAGAAAGACCCCCGATGCATCGGCAGAAATGACAGACCGTCGCTCTGAGACAGCAGGGGGAGCATAAACAAAGCGCTGGTGCGCAGAAGATGTGGATGTCCACAGATTCTGTGCACCAGCGTTTTCGTTTGGCCTTTACGGATCAGGAACCGCCTGAAAGGAATTTCCGGTCGATCCGGCTCCGGCGAGCATCGATCAGCGGCCTGATAAAGGAAGAGAAGGGAAGCCGAGTTTCCGGCGGCGATAGAGGTAATACAGAATAAAGGCAATGCCGGTAATGACCCAGGAAATGGGGTATGAAATGGTGATTCCTTCAATCTCATGCCAGTGGGGGATAACCAGAAACATCCAGGCAGAGCGGAATACACAGATGCCAAGGGCGGTCAGCAGCGTTGGAATCAGGGTATCGCCCATGCCCCTGAGCGCGCCGGAGAGCATTTCGATCGGGACGAAAAGAAAATACCACGGGGAAAGGCTCCGGACCATCCGAAGGGCATATTCCATGACCTGGGGATCCTTCGTGAACAGGCGGAAAATGACAGGGGCAAATGTAATGAATACAAAGCTGAACAGCCAGGCACTGACACAGGAAAGGCCGGAACAGACCAGAATGCTCTTTTCGGCACGTTCCAGGCGTCTGGCGCCATAGTTCTGTCCGACAAAGGTCATGACGGATGCCCCGAAGGCGTTGTTGATCATCCAGTACATGCCGTCCACCTTGCCCAGAGCAACCCATGCGGCGACCGTGGCCGTGCCAAATCCATTGATGGTGGTGGTGATGATCATGTTGGACAGGGAATACATGACAGACTGAAGACCGGTCGGAAACCCAATCTGCAGGGTATGGCTGAGAATATCCGGATCAATCCGCATATGCCGGATGGACAGTCCGCGTTTTCCCACCACGTGACTGAGACAGCGCCAGATGAGAACGGCAGAAATGCCCTGTGCGATGGCGGTCGCGGCGGCAACGCCCATGACGCCCCAATGGAAGGCAGCAACAAAGAGCAGGTCCAGGACGACGTTGACGAGACAGGCGATGATCAGAAAGTGGAGCGGCCGCCTGGAATCCCCCAGCGCCCGCAGAACGCCTGAACCGACGTTGTAGATCATGGAGGGGATCATGGCGAGAAAGAAGATCCGCATATAGAGGATGGAATCCTGCATGGTCTCTGCCGGGGTGTTCATCAGGGACAGCAGCCAGGGGGAGAGGGCGATGCCAAGGACGGTCATGAGTGCACCGGCAGCCAGGGAAAGAACCACAGCAGTCTGAATCGCTTTATAGAGACCGCTCTCATTTCGTGCACCGAAGAACTGCGAAACGATGACCGTTGCACCGGAGGAAAGGCCGACGAAAAAGCCGATGAGCAGATTGATGATCTGCGAGGCGGATCCGCCGACGGCGGCCAGCGCGGTGGTTCCGGCATACTGTCCGATAACGACCGTATCGACGGTATTGTAGAGCTGCTGGAACAGGGTGCCCAGCATAATGGGAAAGAAAAACCAGAGGAGCTGCTTCCAGATGGTTCCTTCGGTGAGATTGTTTCGGTTGTTTATTTCCATTGGTATATGATCCTCTTTTCCTGGCCTCCCGAGTGTGCTTTGCCAGAGTATCTTTGTCCCGTTCCGGATCGGACAGACCGATGCGCGGCCATTTCATGTCTCACATGGGCCATTCTCCTGAGCCGTTTTCCTGACCAGGTTTAACACAGGGCCGATCCTGCAAACGGAGATGTAGCGTGCATTGTACAGCAAAGCTCTTGTGAAGGCAAGAGCGATTTTACCACGTCATCCGATCGTTTTTATATCGAAGCGGAGAAAACGTTCGTCATTTGACAACATGGCACGTGAGACGCTTCACAACGTTTCATCGCTTGTACAGACAATTCAAATGGAGTATCGTATAGGGGACAGGACCGGATGAATCATTTATCCGGACATTATAGGATTACCTGAGGTGCGATAGGAATGAATGAAAACCGCAAAAGACAACATTTCAGACGGGCAGTCATGCTGGCGGTGGTACTTGTGACACTTGCAGCGCTGCTTGGAATTGAATATTCGATTCTGAACGGTAACAACCGGATTCACGCGTTCAGGACAGAGAGTATTCTGGCTGATCAGGTGGGGACTATTCTTGAATCCAACCTGCAAAAGACAGAACTGCTGAGGGAGGAACTGAAGGAGAACTACATTTCAAAGGCGAAAACAGTGGCCTATATGCTGGAGAAAAGTCCTGAACTGGAGCGTGATGTCCGGGAACTGGAACGGATAGCCGGCCTGATGTCCATTGATGAAATCCATATTTTTGATGACACAGGAACGATTATTGCCGGCTCTGTACCGAAATACTTTGGATATTCCTTCGAATCCGGCGAACAGATCGCCTATTTTCGGCCTATGCTGGAGGACCGGACACGGTTCATGTGCCAGAATGTA
>JAGAHV010000099.1:0-25541 GCA_017626895.1 Clostridia bacterium
GCAGCCGGAGGGGAAAGCACCTTCTGCTTTGAAATCATTCTAAGCTTTTACAGGGTTCTTGTCAACACGGGACAATGCCAGGCTTGGAATATCACTTGCATCCACGGAATCACTTACGTTAAAATAGATGTGGTTCCGAAATGAAAGACAATTTTCCGCTTCCTTCCCCCGAAGAATTACCTTGCCGACACATTCTCTCAGAAAGCGTGGTGAAAAAATTCAACACAGCCGGTCTATGCAATCCCGCGATACACTATATGGTGAATCTGGACGCCCGTCTGAAAGAAATTAAGAAAATGGTGGATGCCGGCGCGTATTTTACCATTAACCGTGCACGTCAGTATGGAAAAACAACCACACTTTCCGCTCTGAGAAAGTACCTGGCTCACGAATATGACGTTGTCAGCATTAGTTTTGAGAGTATCGGAAACGCAGGGTTTGAAGATGAACAAAGTTTTGTCAAAGCTTTTTGCCGAATTCTGCTCAGAGAAAACTGGCCGGTGTTCAGTATGCTCCGCCCGTTGAACATCTTTCAGGATATTCTTAAGCGAACCGACCATCTTGCAAAACTGGATGAATTAACGGATGTTTTCCTTCTCTGGTGCGCCTCAGCGGCAAAACCCATCATTCTTATGATTGATGAGGTGGACAGCGCCACAAACAATCAGGTATTTCTGGATTTCCTCGGCCTGCTGAGAAACGGATACCTGAATCGTGCGGATAAAGGGACACCCGCTTTTCATTCAGTCATCCTCGCCGGTGTAACGGATGTAAAGCATCTGAAGGCGAAGATTCGACCGGATGCAGTGCATAAGGGAATCAGTCCATGGAATATTGCCACCGATTTCACGATTGACATGAGTCTGAGTGCGGACGGCATCCAGGGCATGCTGGATGAATACGAAACAGATCATCACACAGGAATGAACACAAAAAGCCTCTCCCTGTACATTGAAACGTATACCAGCGGATATCCTTATCTCGTCTCACGCATTTGTGAACTCATTGATACATCGCTTATTCCAGTAAAGTTTACGAGCCTGTCCGAAGCTTGGACTGAAGCAGGCGTTGATGAGACAATAAAGCTTCTTCTTGCTGATGGTGACAATCCTCTTTTCGGTTCATTGATGGGAAAGCTGGAACATTGCCCCAGCCTGAAGTCCCAGCTGCGCAGAATTCTGATGCAGGGTGATACGATTTCCTGGAATCCGTTTGACAGCGAACAGGCACAGCTGCGGATGTACGGCTTCATTCGAAACAACAAACATACCGTGGCCATCTCAAACCGGATCTTTGAAATGCTGCTATACCAGTACTTTCTTTTGGAGACCAGCAAAAATGATGCGTTTCGTCAGGACGCTCTGCTGATGAGACCGAAATTCATCAACGACGATCATTCGCTGAATATGCCGCTGATTCTGGAACATTTTGTGAAAACCCAGAGGCAGATTCATCAGGGAGAGGATGAACACTTTCTCGAAAACGAGGGACGTGAGCGGTTCCTGACCTATATTGCCCCCATCATCAACGGCACCGGCACCTTCAGCATTGAGGAGCAAACCCGCGATCAGCTGCGAATGGATGTGGTCATTCATTATGCAGGGCATCGGTATATCGTCGAGTTGAAGATCTGGCGCGGCGAGCGAGTTCATGAAGAAGGTGAAAAACAGATCATGGCCTATCTGGACCGGTTCGGACTCACCACAGGATACATGGTCAGCTTCAACTTCACCCAGCATAAGAAAAATGCCGTTGAACGTGTCATGTTCGGCGATAAAGTGTTGTTTGAGGCAACCGTATGAAAATGCCCTGCCGTCCGCTTTCAAATGAAAACGGACGGCAGGGCTTCTTTGAAATGAAGACTGCGGGACAAACGGATTCTTCCCTTTGGGCACCGTCCTGTTCCCGTCCCCTGATCATCGGGGAATCGTCATCTCACCCCTAAGGCTTCGTTCCATTCTTATCCGGATTTCCCGATCGCTCAAGCCGCGGCTGAACAGATAATACAGCTTTGCCACGGCCGCCTCGGTGGTAATATCGTATCCGCTGATCGCCCCGGCCTCTTTCAGGGTGTTGGATGTTTCATAGGCCCCAAGGGATACGGTTCCGTGCGGGCACTGGGAGCAAACGATGATAATGGTTCCGTTGTCACTGGCTTTGCGAATAATCGGAAGCAGGGAATCCACATGCCGGGGAATATTTCCTGCGCCGAAGGTTTCAATGACAATGCCTTTCAGCTTTTCTGTCATGATGGAATCGAAAAGCTCAAACTGAATGCCCGGGAAAACCTTGATGACCCCGATGGGCGTATTCATCAGGTGCTGAAGGGAGAAGTCCCCCCTGCACCGGGACATCAGGGCCGCCTGATGATAGCGGATTTCAATTCCTGCTTCCGCCAGGACGGGATAATTGGGCGATTCAAAGGCGATCAGGTCATCTGCCGAATACTTGATGGCTCTGTTTCCCCGAAGCAGCTTGCCGCCAAAATACAGACACACCTCATGGACCAGATTGCCGGAGGCAATCAGCAGCGCCGTGATCAGATTGTCCCGGGCATCATTGCGCACCTCACAAAGCGGAATCTGGGAACCGGTCAGAATCACCGGCTTGTTGTTTTTCCGAAGCATGAAGGAAAGGGCTGAGGCGGTATAGGCCATCGTGTCCGTTCCGTGCAGGATCACAAACCCGTCATAGTCCGGATAGTAACGGGCAATCTGTTCACCGATGGCATTCCATTCCAGAACCGTGATATTGGAGGAATCCAGAAGCGGATCCATGTCCACCATTTCCCATTCCGGCATCACCGGCGCATACAGCTCCGGAATCTGCTGCAAAAGGGCATGAAAGGCTTCCTTCTGTGGGGCATACCCGTGATCGGTTCTGGTCATCCCGATGGTCCCGCCCGTGTAAATGACAAGAATTCGTTTCCTGCTCATCGTGTTCCTTTCCCCGCCGGTGTCTGGCCCGGGCCGCTTCGCTCCGGCTGCTCAAAACCTCCGCACCCAGATGGTTTCCGTGTCAGCCCTGATGGGCTTTTTCAAAGAGCATCCGGTCATTGTCAAGCTTTTCATGTGTCGTCGTTGAATACATCTCAAGCAGGGTATCCGTCGTCATGCCTGCCCGCTGCTCACCGGAGAGATCAAACAGAATCCGTCCGCTGTCCATCATCAGGGTCCGGGTTCCGGTGGTCAGTGCTGCTGACATGTTATGCGTAATCATCATGGTCGTCAAGTGGCTTTCCGCGACAATTTTCTGCGTGATCTCCATCACCTTGGCGGCTGTCCCCGGATCCAGGGCCGCCGTATGTTCATCCAGAAGAAGAAGCCGGGGCGTCACAATGGTGCACATCAGCAGCGTCACCACCTGGCGCTGACCGCCGGACAGCAGGCCTACCTTGGTTTTCATCCGGTCCTCAAGCTGCATGCCAAATTCCGCCAGGCGGTCCCTGAAAAGGGCTTTTTCCCGTCTGGTGGGGGCAAAGGAGAGCGGACTTGCCGTACTCCTTGAATGCGCCAGTGAAAGGTTTTCCTCAATGGTCATGTTGGGTGCCGTGCCCCGCATGGGATCCTGGAAGACCCGGCCGATATGCCGTGCCCGCCGGTGTTCCGGCATCAGGGTCAGGTTGATGCCGCCCAGGGAAACGGTTCCCTCATCGAGGTAGAAGGACCCGCAGATCGCATTAAACAGCGTGCTTTTTCCGGCCCCGTTGGATCCGAGTATGGTCACAAATTCCCCGTCATCCAGATGGAGAGAGAGGTGATCCAGCGCGGTATGTTCCATCATGGTTCCACGCTCAAACACCTTGACCGCATTTTTGATCTCAAGCATTCGGATTCCCCCTCTTCTGGCGCCGGATAGAGGCACGCAGCCGGATGGCCGGCAGCGAAAGCGCAAATCCCACGATAATCGCCGAAAGCAGTTTCAGCATGTACGCGGGCAGCGGGCTGTATTTGGTGGCCAGGGCAATAATGATCCGGTAAATGAGGGAGCCGACAACACTGGAGATAAAGCCAATGGTTACACTCCTCCGTCCAAACACCGCCTCCCCGATAATCACCGAGGCCAGACCGATCACCAGAATGCCCGAGCTGGAGGAAATGTCCGCATACCCCTGATACTGCGCAATCAGGGCGCCGGAAAGGGCAATGACCGCATTGGAAAGGCAGAACGCCAGCACCTTGCAGGCATCCACATTGATGGAGGAGGCCCGGACCATCTCATCATTGTCCCCCACTGCCCGGATGCACATGCCGATGTGTGTCCGGAAAAAGAGGATCAGCAGAACCAGCGCCAGCAGACAGGCGACAAACGAAAGGACTGTCTGTGTATCCTGCTTGGAAAGTCCCGGAATCAGTTTGAAAATGGTATCGATCCGAACCAGGGAAAGATTGCTCGCCCCGCCCATGATAAACAGATTCACCGAATACAGTCCGCTCATGGTGATGATGCCGGCGAGAATCGGATGAACCATGAAGGTGGTCTGAAGGATACCGGTAATCCCTCCGGCCAGCGCTCCGGCCAGCATGGCGGCCGGAATGGCCAGAATTGGATGACCCATCGCCGTCACGGCGGCCGAGACCGAAAGCCCGAACGCAAAAGATCCCTCCGTGGTCAGATCCGGCACCGAGAGAATCCGGAAGCTGATGTAAATCCCCAGGGCAAGAATGCCGTAAAGCAGGCCCAGCTGCAGGGAACCAATGATTAATTTCACAATCGTCACACTCCAAAGACGTCCTTCGGACTGCTCCGAAGGACGATGTTTTTCCGGAATTTATTTGCCCAGGAACTGAACCTCTCCAAGCTCGGAAAGCGAATCCGGGAGGGTAATGCCCAGTGCGTTCAACGTGCGTTCATTGACCGAAACGATGTTGGCCGGCACCACAACCGCGGGCACATCCGACACCTTTTCCCCTTTCAGCACCTTGACGGCAATCTCAGCCGTCTGCTCGCCGATATAGGTATCGCTCATGGCCAGGGTGGCAAGGCAGCCGGAGAGAACCGTCGTCGCGGAGCAGGCATAGGTGGGCACGCCTTCCTCCGTGCACAGCTCGGCCAGCACATCAACCGCCGCCTGGACGGTGGAATCATTGGCCACGAACATGGCATCAATGCCTTTTTCAAGCAGTGCCTGTGTCGCCGTCTGTACCTCAGCGGAAGTGGAAACCGTGGTTTCGACGTACTTATACCCGTTTTCCTCCAGATAAGTCTTGGCATTGGCCATCGTATTGACCGCGTTGATCTCATTCGTGCAGTAGATCAGGCCGAAAGTCTTGACATCGGGGGTAATTTTCAGGCCCAGGCTGAGGATATCCCCTGCCGGCACGGCATTGCTGGTGCCGGTGGCATTCATGTCCGGTTTATCCAGCGCGCTCATGACGCCGGCCGCAACCGGTGCCGCCACCGAGCAGAAAATGCAGGGTGTCTCAGATTCAAGGCTGACAAAGGACTGGGTTGCCGGCGTGGCCACGGTAAAGACCACGTCATAGGTTCCATCATCCATGGCCTGACAGATCGTTGCCAGATTGGTGGCATCTCCCTGTGCGTTCTTGTAGTCAATCTCAAGGTTTTCGCCTTCCACATAACCATTGGCGGCAAGCCCCGAAATAATTCCGTCTTTCATATCCAGAAATGCGCCATTTTCGATCAGGAGAATAATGCCTACTTTGGTGTTGTCGGCAAGCACGCCGGCCGTGCAGAGAAGAACCAGAACAAGCGCGAGTGAGAGAACAAAGAACTTTTTCATGGGATACCTCCTATTGGTTGGCAGTGTTGTATTTCTCAAGCTCATCAAACGCGCTGATGAGCATTGATTCGGTAATGGAGTACGGGTTATGGGCCACATCGGCCATACGGGGAATACAGGGAATGACCCGCGCCAGCATCTCCCTGCTGACGCCGATTTCCTCCGGCGAGGTGGGAAGCCCCACGGAACGGTTGAAGCGCCAGAGTTCCTCAAACCGTTCCCGCTGGCCATCCACCAGCAGCAGAATCAGGACACCGAAGCCGACGACCTCCCCGTGCAGGTGATTTCGCTCCAGTTCCAGTTCCGGAAAACCCGTCAGCGCATAGAACACGGCATGTGCCAGTCCGGTGTTGTAATCAATGATCCGGTCCGCCGTCAGCAGGATGGACGCGATGCCCGTTGTCACGATGACCGTCAGGATCACCTGCTCAAGTTCCGGCGTCACCAGGCGCTGCTCATGCGCCTCCATGGCGGATCTGCCATACCGGAGCAGGGGCGTCAGGCAGGCCTGACTGGTTACCACGCCCAGCGCATGATAGTGGTTCAGTTCATCCCCGCGCGAGGACATGGTCGATTCAAAGTACTTGGCGTAGGTATCTCCAAGCCCTGCCCAGAGATAACGGGTCGGCGCTGAGGCAATCACCGTGGTATCAATGAACGCATGATGCGCGGGACCCGGCAGGAAGTGGGGATGATCAAACCGGCCATCCGGATGGTACAGAATGGACACCGCCGTGGTCGCCGCACAGGTGGAGGCAATGGTCGGGAAGGTGAACACCGGTTTCCCCGTCATATTTCCCAGCACCTTGCAGGTATCCAGGGCTTTTCCGCCGCCTGCCGCGAAGATCATATCCGCCTCGCGGACCTCCTGACGGTCCATCAGGGCATGCACATTCTCAAGGCTTGCCTCCCCGCCGTACTTGAGCGGTCCGCTCAGCTCGATGCGTCCATCCCTGAGGAAACATTCCGTCAGTTTTCCGGCAATTGCCGAAAGCGCACGTTCGCCGCCGATCAGGACCGCCCGGCGGCCCCAGGGGCTGCAGACCTCTCCGATCCGTTCAAGCACCGATTCCCCGATGCTGTACGACGGCAGGGAAATCGAGTAATTCTGCATGGATGCTTCCATCTGTTCCTCCTAATCAGGCCTCACCGTTGTCACTTCCTGGAGTGGGATTACACGAGGCCTGGATTTGTAACTGTCACTTCTCAGTCCGGCGCGTCAAAGGAGGCAATCGCCTCGACAAACGGGTTATACTTCTTCCCGATCGCCTGATGAAGCGGATGATTCAGATACCGCGGCAGTGAGGCCTCCTCCCTCAGCTGCATCTCAATCATCACCGTCATGTTCTGCGGCCGGTCCACGATGTTGCGGATCACCTGGACCCCCAGGATATCCTCCGGCAGCGCCTCCCTGAGCGCATCAAACGTTTCCCGGTATTCCGCCTCCGCGGCCTCATCGAAGATTCCCGGTTTGAGGCGCATCATCACAATATGTCTCATCTTTCCCTCCTGTGAGTCATGGCCGAATCCAGGCCCTGTAAACGCAAAAGCCCTGTCCAATAAAGGACAGGGCTGAAAAACTCTGTGGTACCACCTTAATTGATCCCGCAAAAACGGAATCCTCTCTGCAGGAATGCCAACACATTCCCCGCCTTTCACGCAGGCATACGGTCCGGTTACTCGGGTTTCCTTTCACCTTTCCCTCAGTGGGCCATTTGCCGGCTCGCCGCTGTCTGGCTTCCACCCGGACTAGATCCGGCCAGACTCTCTGTGAACACGTTTTCCGGTTTGATTTCCACCTCATCGGTTTGCTGTTCAATTTTGAGGGCATTATATCGGAGTTGGCGGATTCTGTCAATACATTATTTCAAATTATTCTGATTTTTTCATTCACTCTGCACAGAAACGCTTTTCCATGGTATCACATTATCTCAGTAACCGGCTATTTGCAGGCATAGTCAATGGCGTAAACGGCCCCGTCGCTGGCCTGATAAGGTTCCGGATCCTCCGGGTCATCCTCGGCATGCCGCTCAACCGCAGCCATGCTGGCCGGCAGGCTGTAAGGCAGATGTCCGCCCGCCGCCCGTTCACCGAAAAGGATGTCCAGAAGGATGGGCAGTGAGACGCCGAAGTGCACCAGAACGGCATCACACAGCGGCTCAAATTCCGCAGGCACCGTTGGATTGTGCATATGAATGACGGCAATCACCTTTTTCCCGGCCGCCGCGGCATCCGCGACATTCTGAAGATCGCATTCGTTGACAGCGACATTGGTCTTGTTCCGGTAGCTCCGGTTCGCTGATGGTTCCCGGAAATCACCGCCGGCGATGCTGGGACTGCGCGCCTCCGTGGCGGTATAGGGACGATACTGCAGCATCAGCGGATGATACCCGTTTCCCTCATCCGCCTGATAGGGATCTGAAAGGGGGCTCTCCATGAACACCAGAACCGCATCCGCCTCCTCCGGCGTATTGACCCGCTCAAACCAGGGAGATGCATCAAATCCTTCCAGCGGATCCTCCGTATGGGCACGGATTTCTGACCGGAAGAAGGATTTGGAGGCGCGAAGCGGCCGGACCGGCACATAGATCCGCATGCCTCTGGCCAGGGGAAGCGTGCCCTCATGGTTCTTAAGCGGAACCACGGAGCGGGCCTGGGCCTCCAGTCCCTTGCGGACAAACTCCGGTGCGCCTACGATCCGGGCGCTTTCCTCCGGATCCAGATAGGGATTTTCAAACAGCCCCAGCCGGAACAACGGAATCAGCAGCCGCTCGGCACTCTCGCGCATGCGCCGTTCCATGAATTCGGCGCCATAGCGTTCCTCTCCCAGGCGCCACGCCTCCAGAATCGGTTCGGCGCAGTCGTTCCCGCCAAACTGATCCACCCCGTTCATGAGGATCAACAGGTGACGCTCCGCCACCGAAAGTTCCGGAACGCCGTAACACCGGCTGCCAAAGCTGTCCATTTCCGGGTCCGGATCCCCGGTAATCCCCCAGTCCGTGCAGACAATGCCCTTATAACCGGCCCGATCCCGCAGCAGGTCATGGATGATATAGGCGCTGTACGAGTTGCCGACATGCGGTTTCCCTTCAAGCCAGGAAACCGTATAGTAGGGCATCACGGCCGCCGCGCAGCCTGTCGGTCCGTCCAGGTGAAACGCTCCCTCCGTAAACGGCCGCATATGCGTTTCAAACTGTCCGGAGGGATAGACGGCAAAGCAGCCATACGGGTAGTGCGCATCCCGTCCCCCTTCCCCGGTTCCGCCGCCCGGCCAGTGCTTGACCATAGTGACCACGCTGTCCCGTCCCCAGCCATCCGCGGATCCCTCCGTGGTCTGCATCCCGTCACAGTAGGCCCGCACCAGGGGAATGACCCGCTCCGGCCGGTGCCCCAGGGTATCCTCAAGGCGCATCCAGCGCGGTTCGGTGGACAGATCGATCTGCGGTCCCAGTGCCGTGGTAATGCCGAGCGCCCGGTATTCGGTGGATGCAATCCGGGCAAATTCGCCCACTAGTTCAGGAGAGCCCGCAGCCGCAAAACCGATTCCCTCCGGCCATTTGGACACATCGCCCCCTTCCTGACGGAATTCGGCGGTGGCCCGGGCCGCACCATGCCGCGGATCGGTGGAAATATCCGTGGGAATCCCCCACCGCTCCGATTCACAGAGCTTTTGCAGCCGGTTGCTCCATCTGGCCGAGGTCCGGGCATCCCTGACACGCATCTGCAGAATATGCCGGATATGATCCTTCCGGATGAACTGAATCTGTTCATCCGTCAGCTCATCCGGTTCATTTCGGGTTTCATCATAGGGCTGCCCGCCATAGTGCCCCTGGAACTGATCATCTGTGACAAAGGGAACGCGCTGATGGCTGGAATAGAGCATCAGGCCGGCCACTTCCTCACGGGAAAGCCGCCCGGCCAGATCACGGGCCCGCTCCTCCGCACTGAGCCGCCAGTCCTCGTACGGAAGAAGCTGTCCCTGGCGGGCCAGATCCTTGAAAACATGTCCGTCTTGCTCAATCAGGGACAGCGAATCCGCCCCGGCCGCTTTCGGAGCAATGCCCAGCACCGGCCCGCCCGGATTGATAATCAGCGTACAGTACGGCAGTTCTTTTCTTTCAGGCAATTCTGTCTCCTCCTTCTCTATTTCCTCTGTCTCGCACAGGATACTGCTCAGCCCCGCAGCAGGCTGATTCGTAAAAAGCTCTCCCTGCGGAGAGCTTTTGGTTAGCCGACAGTCGAAAGATCCCACGGTTCATGAATCTTGGGCACATCACTGATCAGACGTTTGGTGTAAGGCGCCTTGGGATTGAGGATCACGTCCTCTGCTCTCCCGCTTTCCACGAATTTTCCATGCTCCATGATGTAGATGGAATCCGAGATATAATACGCCAGACCGATATCATGCGTAATGAAGATGACGGTCATTCCGGTCTCATTGCGCAGGTTGAGCAACATGTCAAGAATGGTGGCCCTTGAGCAGGCATCAATCATGGACGTGGGCTCATCCGCCAGCAGAATTTCCGGTTTCAGAAGGAAAATCCGGGCAATCATCAGGCGCTGCATCTGTCCGCCGGAAAGCTCAAAGGGATACTTGTTCGTCAGCTCAGCGAATTTCAGATTGACAAAGGAACAGGCCTCGGTCATCATGGCAATCTTTTCATCTTTGGAAAGATTGCGTCCGCCGCGCATGTTAATGCAGTCCAGCAGCACGTTGTCGATCTTGTGGAACACATTGTAGGAGGAAAACGGATCCTGGAAAATGGCCTGAATGCCTTTCCAGTACTTCCGTTTCTGTTTCCCGGATTTGATCAGCCGGGGTTCCCCGCGGTAAAAGATCTCCCCCGCGCTGGGCTCAAGAAGACCCAGGAGCATCTTGGAGAGGGTGGTCTTTCCGGAACCGGATTCACCGACGATGGAAATCAGCTCGCCCTTGTGAAACTCAAAGTTCACATGGTCAACGGCGGTCGTTGTCGTCTTGCCGGTATGGAAGACACGGGTGACATCTTTTCCGGAGAGACAGAGAGGTTCTTTGGAAAAATCCTTGTTCCGGTTTGCGCCAAAGGTTACGCTCTCGCGCGTATCCGCCGGCGTCTGCATCTGTTCCTTATTGCTGCTCACTTGCATACACCTCCCTCAGCTTTTCTACGGACATCCCGCAGCGGTACTGACGTCCGCCGCCGATGTCGATAATCGGCATCTGATTGAACTTGCAGGCAGGTGTGGCATAACGGCACCGTTCGGCAAAGCGGCAGCCTGCCGGCGGATGTTTCAGGTTCGGCGGTGTTCCGGGAATGGCGGTCAGTTTCACATCGCGCGTTCCTTCCTCCGGCACCAGAATGGAATTCATCAGGCCGCGGGAATACGGATGAATCGGATCGAACACCATTTCCTTCGCACTTCCCCGTTCCACAATCTGACCGGCGTACATGACCATGATATCATCCGTCACATTATAGAGGAGCGGGAGTTCGTGGGTAATGAAGATCATGCTCTTCACCAGACCCTTGGCCATCATGTTCTTCATCATCTTGATGACCATTTTCTGACTGGTGACATCCAGTGCAGAGGAGGGTTCATCGGCAATCAGCACCTTGGGATTCAGAATGGTGGAAACCGCAATGACCACGCGCTGACGCATGCCGCCGGATAGTTCCACGCTGTACTTGTCCAGTGCCTCCACCGGCAGACCCAGAAGGGCAAACCGCTTTTCCGCCATTTCGCGGATCTGCTTGCTGTCCATGGGCAGTTCGTGTGCCCTTATCACATCCTCAATGAACTTGCCCACTTTCCGGGTCGGATTCAGTGCGTTCATGGCCGCCTGCGGAATATAGGCCACATCCGATCCAAGAACCGTCTTGCGGACTACATCCGGATCCAGACCCGATATCGTCTTTCCGTCGACGATGATATCACCGCTGGTGTAATGAAGGGGCGGGAAATAGTATCCCATCAGGCTGAGTGCCAGGGTGGATTTGCCGCAGCCGGATTCACCGGCAATGCCCAGGCTTTTTCCTTCCTCAATGTCCAGTGAAACGTGGTCCACCGAGTAGACACTCTCGCCTTGCCTTGTGATGTATTTTGTGGTCAGCTGTCTGACCTCCAGCATCTTTTTTGCCAACGTTCACACCTCCTTAATCACGCAGGGTCGGATTGAACACCTGGTCAAGACCGGTATTCATCAGGTTCAGAGAGAAAGAGGTGAGGGCGATGACCAGGATGACCGGGAAATACGCCCACCAGGCATTGCTGGAGGTATAGGCACCGAACAGTTTCGCCCAGTTCATCATCAGGCCCAGGGTCGGAACATCCGTGGTCTTCGGTCCCAGGCCCAGCAGGGAAAGCTGTGCCTCTGCCAGGATACCGCTGCTGACCTGCAGGATGAACGCCATGACGACATAAGAGGCGATGTACGGAAGAATATCCGTGGTCACGATCCGGGGCAGGGAATGTCCGGAAAGCTTGGAAAGATTGACGTGGTCACGGTTGCGCAGCGAAATGACCTGCGAGCGGACCGAACGGGCCGTCCAGACCCAGCTGGTCAGGCCGATGACCAGTGCGCAGGTGACCACACCGCGCGCTTCCTGTCCCACCGAGTAGTAGATCAGGATCAGCAGGACAAAGCCGGGGATGACGGTAAAGATGTTGGCAATGAACATCAGAATATCATCCACGATTCCGCCCATATAACCGGCAAGAAGACCGACGGTGAGGCCCAGTAAGGTCGCCACGGTGCCGGCAATGAGGCCGATCAGCAGGGAAACGCCGGTCGCCTTCACCAGTTCCGTCAGGGTGTCCCGTCCGAAGTTGTCCGTGCCCAGCGGAAGAGAAATGGTATTGGCTACCTGATCCACACGTGCAAAGTCTGCACCGGAGACCTTGGTTGCCTCTGCCCCCTCCTCATCCCCGCGGGTGACATTCATGGAGACGCCCGAGGCAAAGCTTTTCAGTTTGGCATCCAGCCTGGACAGAGCCCGGCGCTTTGCCTGAGTCGAAAACCCGTCATATTTGGATTTTTTGACATCCGCTTCATCATAATTGGCGCTCCAGGCCTCAAGCAGAGCATCGATTCCTTCATTGCTGGTATTGAGACCTGTCGTGTCCGCGCCCTTCGCCTTGAGGAAGTCCAGGATCAGTTTCCGGTCTGATTCCGGCAGATCGCTCTGAAGACGGTTGGCCGCTGCCTCGGGCAGCTCCACGCGGTACATCGGCGCATTATTGGCATCATAGACAGAGAAATAGGTGCCGGGGGCAAGGAATCCCTTTCCCAGAGAGAGAAGCGGATCCCGCGAAACAAAATACGGATAAATGAGTACCGTCAGCAGCATGATCACAAAGATAATGAAGCCGACCATGAAACGAGGAGAATGAAGAATGTTTTTAAACGTGCTTTTCATGCTCTCTCCTCCTTAATCAAACTGCGCTGCCTTGACGCGCGGGTCAATAAACGCATAGATGATATCCAGCATAAAGGATGCAAGGAGCACCATGATAGTAATGATCAGTGTCGTCGCTGAAATCACCGGATAGTCCGACTGCGTGATGGCACTGTACATCGCCATGCCAAGTCCGGGATAGCTGAAGATCGTCTCTGCCACCAGTGCGCCGCCGACCATGGAACCGATGCTCATGGCAAGACCGGTGACCTGCGGGAGCATGGCGTTGCGGAAAACGTAACGAACGATCTTGGAATCCTTGATGCCAAGGAACCGGGAATATTTGACATAATCCGCATTCAGTTCGTAAATCGACATGGAGCGCATGCCCACTGCCTGACCGCCGATGGAAATCAGAACAATCGACCAGAAAGGCAGCTGATAATGCGCAATCACGGAGAGAATGAAACTCCAGCTGAAGTTGGGAATCATTCCGGGATCGTATGCTCCGTTTGCCGGCGCAATCCCCAGATTAACGGAGAAGACAACCAGGAGAATCACGGCCGCGCCAAATGCGGGAATGGCACTGATAAACAGGCTGACGGGCATCAGGACCTTATCCCAGAAGCCCCGCTTGTACGCCGCAACCGCCCCCAGCACATTGCCCAGAAGCCAGCCGACAAGAATGGCCGGCAGCTGCAGCGCGACCGTCCACCAGATACCCGAGCCGATAATGTCAGAAACCTTTCTTGGATACTGGCTGTAACTGACACCAAAGGTTCCGTTGAACGCATTTTTAACAAAATCCATAAACTGGCCAAACAGGTTCTTGTCCAGACCGAACTGATGCCGGTAAAACGCCATCTGCTCCTGAACCTGTTCCTGTGAGGCACCCGGACTGATGCTCTTTCCGACAATGGCATTGACCGGATCCCCCGGCATGAGCCGCGGCAGAATAAAATTCAGAATCAATGCCGCAACAAACGTGATGAAAAACCAGACAATTTTCTTTTTGAAGTATTTCTTCATGCCTTTCGTCACGGTATCACCTCCCTGCTATAAAAAAGGGCGGCCATAACCCTGTGGTTATGACCGCTAATTATAGGCTCTTACTTGATCAGCTCAAGGTTGTACAGAGCAGCGATGCCATATCCATCGGTGCAGTCAGCAGGCGGGATGTTATCTCCGTCTTCGTACTCCGGGAATCCGGTCCATACAGACTCATTGACAGCATGGAAGTAATCAGGACGATACATAAGGGAGAAGCTGGGAACCTCGTCAAGATAAATCTTGGTCGCCTCGGTATAGAGCGCTTCGATCTTCTCATCATCAGTGGTCAGCGGAATCTCCGCGATGATCTCGTCAATGCGATCATTCTTATAATGACCAAAGTTACCGGACCAGTTGTTGTCAACACCAAGGAAGTCGGAGCTCATGAAAGAGCGGACACGGCTCCAGGGAGCGGCCGGCTCGGCACCTGCCGGGCTGTACATGAAGATGTCATATTCAGTCTGGGAGGCCTTGGTAAAGACAGTCTGATAAATGCTCCACTCAGGATAGTTGGTGGTGATGTCCAGTCCGATCGCCTGTCCGGCAGCAGCAACGATTTCCATTGCGGCCTGCCAGTCGGTCCAGCCATTGGGGCAGCAGGCGTTCAGGGTGATCTTCTCACCATTGTACTCACGATAGCCGTCGCCATCGGAATCAGTGATGCCGGCCGAGTCAAGGAGCTTCTTGGCGCCTTCGATGTCCTTGCCTACCCACTGGAGATCCTTCACGGCATCATGATCATACAGGGCCTGCTCGCCGTCGGTCGGGTTCATGACGGAACGCGGGACAGCGGCAAAGCTCGGGCTCTGGTTGGTCATGGCGTTCTCAATGATCTGGTCATAGTCAACAGCCATGGCGATAGCCTTGCGGACTTCCTTCACCTGGAGAACCGGGATTTCCATGTTGTACCAGGCGGTGGGCATGGTGGTGCAGATGTTGTACGGTTCGTCGCTCATATAGGTTGCGATCGGCAGATCCTGCTCTTCCCACAGCTTCTGCACGTTAGCGATGAACTGCTGGTTCACGTCGATCTGGCCGGCCTTGAAGGCAACCAGAGCCGCGTCGTTATCGCTGTAAATGGCATGTCCGATGTACTTCGGTGCCGGGAGAGCGCCCCACATGGCATCGCAGGCACCCCAGTAGTTGTCATCACGGACGAAGGCAACCAGCTGATCATTGGCGAAATAGCCATGATACGGACCGGAATAGACGATATCCTGTGCCGGATCCTCGAGCATCTTGGCTGCGTCATTGTCGTTGCGGGCAGCCAGGGTGGCGAGCCAATCCTTCTGGAGGATATAGGTAGCGCTCAGGAAGTTGAGAACCTGAAGCGGGTTAGTGGGCTTGCCGGCATCGGTCAGAGTAGTGGTGATGACGACGTTGCCATCCACGGCCTCAACCTTGTCGATGTAAGCAGAATAGCCGCTGTACGTGTTGTTCTTGGTCAGAACAGCTGCATCCCATGTGGCTGCAACGTCTTCCGCCGTTACCGGAGTGCCGTCGCTCCACTTGGCTTCTTTCTTGATCTTCACGGTCATCTTCGTGAGATCCTCATTCCACTCATACTCGCCGTCTGCGAGCAGCGGATACAGTTCACCATCCAGTGAATTGTACATGTACAGGGTTTCAAACATAATGGTACGGGAGCCGCGCGGGTTGGACGCGATAACCATCGCGTTATTCATGTTGGAGCTGAGTGCGTTGAAGCCGTTGACCGGACCCCACTGCTGGCCGCCGAAATACAGCGTCTCATTGCGGGGGAGATCCGTTGCTGTCTCAGCGGTGGCAATGCAGACTACGGAGACCAGCATGGCCAGTGCCAAAACGAGAGTTAAGATTTTCCTCATAAGTATTTCCTCCTTGTAAAATATATTTCAAGGCCTCTGCCTTAAAACCAGAATAAGCGTGTAAAACGTTTTCGCTTTTGCCATATCATAGCAATTTCCCAAAAATCTGTCAATACGCTCAAAAAAATTAATCCAAATTTATTCGGATTCTCACATCATCTTGACTATGTGGTCAACCCATGATAGTATTTTTATGCCGCTTTAACCCATTTCAGCCATTGTTTTTTAAAAAGTACGTCTTTCGCAATGCGGCAGTCTGTTCAAGCCCTGTGTTCCGGTAATTTGTATTGAAAAATGCCCCAAATAAACGTCCAAAAGGAGGACTTCCCAATGAGTTCAGTAAAAGAGCTGATCGCTCAGATGACGCTGGAAGAAAAGGCATCCCTGCTCTCAGGCGCCGATTTCTGGCATACCAGAAGCATCCCCCGTCTCGGAATTGAAGGCGTGATGGTCTCTGACGGACCGCACGGTCTGCGCAAGCAGGATCAGTCCGCAGACCATCTCGGCATCAATGACAGCATCAAGGCTGTCTGTTTCCCGGCAGCGTGCGCCAGCACCGCCAGTTTTGACCGCAGCCTGGTTCACCGGCTGGGCGAGGCCATCGGCGAGGAATGCCAGCACGAGGAGGTCGCCATCAACCTGGGACCCGCCATCAACATCAAGCGTTCCCCTCTCTGCGGCCGGAACTTTGAGTACATGAGTGAGGATCCCTATCTGGCCGGTGAAATGGCCGTCGATCTCATCAACGGTGTTCAGAGCAAAAACATCGGTGTCAGCGTCAAGCACTTTGCCGCCAACGATCAGGAACACCGCCGCATGTCCTCGGACAGCGTGGTGGATGAACGCACGCTGCGTGAGATCTATCTGCCCGCCTTCGAGGCCTTTGCCAAACGCGGAAAAGCCTGGACCTTCATGTGCTCCTACAACAAGCTGAACGGCACCTATGCCTCGGAACACAAATGGCTCCTGACCGATCTGCTTCGGGGCGAATGGGGCTTTGACGGCTATGTCATGAGCGACTGGGGCGCCGTCTCCAAACGTCCCTGCGGCGTTGAAGCCGGTCTGGATCTTGAAATGCCCGGCTCAAACGGCATTAACGACGCCGAGGTGGTCAAAGCAGTCCGGGAAGGACGGCTCGATGAAAAGTATGTGGATCTCTGCGTCGAGCACATTCTGAACGTCCATGAGCGCTATCTGAAGAACCGCAGGCCCGACACGCCGTGGGATAAAGAGGCTGATCATGAGCTGGCCGGCCGTCTCGCCGCGGACTGCCTGGTTCTGCTGAAAAATGAAGACAATCTCCTTCCTCTGGCGGATGCCGACAAAGTCGCCGTCATCGGTGAGTTTGCCGTGAAGCCGCGGTTCCAGGGTGGCGGCAGCTCCCACATCAACAGTTTCAAGGTCACCAGCCTGATGGACGCGCTCGCAGACAAGGCCAATGTCACGTACGCCCAGGGCTACCGCATTGACAGCACCGAAGAGGATGAGGCGCTGACTGCCGAAGCCCTCCGCGTTGCCGCTGCTGCCGATAAGGTCGTCATCGTTGCCGGTCTGCCGGACAGCTTTGAATCCGAGGGATACGACCGTACCCATATGCAGATGCCCGCCAATCAAAATCTCCTGATTGAAAAGCTGGCCGCAGCTAACCCGAACGTCATCGTGCTGCTCTACAACGGTTCACCGGTCGAAATGCCGTGGAACGGACAGGTCAAAGGCCTGATCGAAGGATATCTGGCCGGACAGAACGTTGGCACCGCCAACCGCGCCATCCTGTACGGTGAGGTCAATCCCAGCGGCCGCCTGCCGGAAACCCTGCCGCTGCGTCTTGAGGATACACCCTGCTATCTCAGCTTCGGCGGAGAGGGCAATACGGCCGTATACAGCGAGGGCATTTTCGTCGGCTACCGCTACTATGATAAAAAGAAGGCAGATGTCCTCTATCCGTTCGGATACGGCCTCAGCTACACCACCTTCAGTTACAGCAATCTGGTGCTGAACGCGGACCACATTCAGGATACGGACACCCTGACCGTATGCGTAGATGTCACCAATACCGGAAAGCGGGCCGGCAAAGAGGTCATCCAGCTCTACGTCAGCGATCCGGAAAGCAGCGTCTTCCGTCCTGTGCGTGAACTGAAAGGGTTCGAAAAAGTCGAGCTGGCCCCCGGCGAAACAAAGACCGTTTCGTTCACCCTTGACAAGCGTTCCTTTGCCTACTGGTCCACGGACATTCACGACTGGTATGTGGAATCCGGCAAATTTGACATTCAGATCGGCCGCAGCAGCCGTGACATCGTGCTGAGCGCCAGTGTTGAGGTCACCTGCACGACAGCGATTCCGGTCACCTTTACCAAGGATTCCATCGTCATGGATATCATGGCCAATCCCAAAGCCGCTGCCATCCTGCAGAATTCCATGAAAGACGCGCTGGCCATCTTCCAGCCCAGCAAAGAGGAAGAAGAGGCTTCAGCCGCACAGGAAGCCGTCTCCAATGAGATGAGCCTCGCCATGATGCGCTATATGCCCCTGCGGGGAATGATCAGCTTCGGCGGCGTCACCCATGAGCAGCTGAAAGCCATGCTGGATGCCATGAATTCCTGATTTCCTAGAATAAAGGCTGCGAAAGCGGAACCCACGGTTCCGCCAATCGCAGCCTTTTTTCATTTCCATCTGCAACAGGCCTTTTCCGGAATGCATGACTTGTCTGCAAGGTTGGCACAGCAGATGATCCGTACGAAGCAGACAATGAAAGCTCTCAAAAGTATTTTTCGGATTTTCTGACAAGATGGTCAGGAATAGAAGTTTCCTTAGCTCCTCTTTTGTTCAGTCCAGCTGCCTTTTGAACAGGTTCAGGGCAGTTCCTGTCAGTCTGCATAAAGCAGATACTGGCTCCGGATTTTCCGGAACTCCTCCAGTCCAACCGCCCATGTGGAACGAATTTCCTCAGAGGTATATCCATCCTCAATCATCAGGCGGACTTTATCCGTTCCGCACAGTTTATCGATCCAGTACCTTCCCTGTTTATCCCGCCTGCCGAAGAAAGAAACTTCCGGAAAGACCTCTTTCACCGCATGATAGGCATCGATCAGGTAATTCAGCTGAATCCCTTCCGCAAAGATTTCCTCCACCGGTTTCTGCCTGAGATCCCTGCCAAAACAGGTCTGTCCTCTCATCGGCGGATCACTTGCCCCCGGCATGCTCTCCGGGACAAAGGAAAAGGGATAGTCCTCATTTCCCTCAAACAGCGGACTGCCATAGATTTCAAAAGGCATCTGCGTTCCGCGGCCCACGGATACCGAGGTGTTCTCAAACAGACATATCGACGGATACAGATAGATAGCCCGCATATCCTTCAGGTTCGGGGAGGGGGCTTTAATGAGACTGGCTCTGGTCTGATGCGTATAGTTGAGACAGGGGATCACCGTCAGATCACAGGCATCCTTTCCGGCCCGCAGCCATCCCTCTCCGTTGATCATCCCTGCCAGTTCACCCAGTGTCATCCCGTATGCCATGGGCAGCGGATACTTTCCGACTCCCGAGGCAAAGCGCTCCTCCAGGATCGGACCGTCCAGACAGAAGCCGTTGGGATTGGGTCTGTCCAGCAGGATCACCTTTTTCCCATGCCAGGCGCAGGCATCCATCAGGTAGGACACGGACAGCCAGTAGGTGTAAAATCTGACACCCACATCCTGGATGTCAATCAGCAGAACATCAAACGCCTGCATGTCCTCCTCACTGGGATAGTCCGTATCCCCTGAAAACAGAGAAAGCAGCGGAACTCCGGTCTTCTCATCCACGGAATCATTCACCCGCGCTCCGGCATCTGACATATTTCTGAAACCATGCTCCGGGCAGAACACGGCAGTTACCTGCACGCCCCTGTCAATCAGTGCATCCAGAATATGTTCCCCGTAGACCACATCCTTTCCTTCGGCATCCCTGCCAAAAGGAATCAATGTCGGGTCCATCGTGCTGCCCGCTTTTGCCGCATCAATGACCCGGTTTCCCACAATTCCCGACTGGTTTGAAAACAGTGCAACCCTTTTCCCTTCCAGCTCCGGCAGATACACATCAAACCGCTCATCCCCCAGAACCAGTTCCCCCTGTGCAGCGGCACTCATCCACAAAGCCAGGGTCATCATTCCCGCAAGCAGGAACACCTTTCCAAGCATCCTCATTTTTCCTCCTCCATCCCATTTATCCCCGGCAGGGCTCGGGCCGGTTCAGCAGACAGCCTCTGTCTTTCCCCGGACATATCCCCGTTTTTCTCCTTCCGCGATCTTCTGTCATTCTCCATCTTCCGGCTGTCCTCCGTTTTAGTGTAGGCAATAACCGCTCATCCGTCAAGCCGGATGACACTTTCCCTTTCTCTCCCGCGCATCCGCCGGAAATTTCGGTTTTCTGAAAAAGTTAACATGTACCCGTGCAGGAAAGTGTGTTATGATAGGACGGTCTGAAATTGATCCTAATAACAGCCTCCGGTTCACGGGGCATCATTCTTACTTTGAAAGGACCGACATCATGCCAAAAGTCATTCATCTCGGATTTCTCGGCTGCGGAAACATCGGCGGAGGCGTATACCACCTGCTGACAGAGATGCACGAAGAAATTCTGAAACGCGAAAACATCGACATTCGTATCAAAAGCGCGCTGGTCAAAAGCATCGCCGAGGCCCGTTCGGATGTTCCAAAGGACATTATGACCGAAAAGGCGGATGAGGTGCTGAGCGATCCCGATATTGACATCATCTGTGAATTCATGGGCGGGGAGCAGCCTGCCGCCGCCTTTATGCAGAAAGCACTGGAAAACGGAAAAACCGTTGTCACGGCCAACAAAATGGCGCTGGCCCTGAACTGGCATAAGCTGCAGGCAGCCGCCGTTGAGCATCATGCCGGTCTGTATTATGAGGCCAGTGTCGGCGGTGTCATTCCGGTTATCCGCTCCCTGACCGTTTCCCTCAACGCCGATGACATCGACCAGGTCATGGGCATTGTCAACGGAACGACCAACTACATTCTGACTCAGATGAGCCAGCAGGGCCGCTCCTATTCAGATGTTCTGGCCGAGGCGCAGAAGCTTGGCCTTGCCGAGCCGGATCCCACGGCAGACGTGGAGGGATTTGATGCCGCTTACAAGCTTTCCATTCTCTCCTCCATCGCCTTCCATACCCGTGTCACCTATGAAAAAATACATCGGGAGGGCATTACCGGCATCAGCCCGGATGATATTGCCTATGGCCGGGAAATGGGCTATACCCTGAAACTGCTGGCCATCGGCAAACGCAGCGACAATTTCATTGAGGTAAGGGTGCATCCCACTTTCCTGCCCAGTGATCATCCTCTGGCGCGCGTGGATGGTTCCCTGAATGCCATCTATATTCACGGCAAATACTGTCAGGACATGATGCTCCAGGGACGCGGCGCGGGAGACAAGCCGACTGCCAGTGCCATCTGCGGCGACATTCTCTATGCCGCCAATCATCTGGGCACCCCCATTGTCCCCTCCTTTGCCAACACCGCCGAGCCCGACCCGTCCATGTTCTTTACCGACAACTGGCGCTGCCGTTATTTTGTCCGTCTGGATGCGGCCGATACACAGGGGGTCCTCGGGAGCGTGGCCGGTGCATTCTCCGGCAAATCCATTTCCATCGCCTCGCTGCTCCAGCGTCCCTCCAAAGTCAGCGGACGCGCCCAGATCATCCTCATTACGCATGAGGCAAACGAACATGCCTTAAAGGAAGCCGTTTCCTCGCTCAATCCGGATCTGGTAAAGGTCGAAAACATCATCCGCGTAGAAAACTGATCCCCTCCACAGCCACAAATCAACAGGCAGCACAGGAACCGGTTAATCCGGTGCCTGTGCTGCCTGTCTGTTTATGGAAGCCGGATATCCGGCAGATAACGGGGCATCTGCTCCGTCAGGGTAAAGGGCAGTCCATACTCTTTGAGGATTTTGCAGAACACATCCAGTGCGCCGCGGTCGCCGCTGAGCATCATCTGAAAACTGAGACAGAACTTATCCGGAAGGGCATTGATTTCAACGACCAGGTTTCCATCCGTAATGGTGTAGACCGAATCGATATAGTCTGCATGCCGCCCCAGTCCATCTGGCCCACGTAACTGACCGTGCAGGTATCACGCACATCGGTCCGGAAGGTGCTGTGTGCGGCCGCGTATTTCTTTTTCGCTTTCAGATCCGGGTGGGCATCAATTCCCTCATGGGCTTTTGCCGCTGTGCGAAAGACCTCATAGCTCAGCTCCGGCGCCTTCTGGACAAGGATTGCGCCCCGCGCCCGCATGTTCAGCTTTTCAACGGTTTCCTGTCCCTGTGTCCAGTCATACCTGACATGGATGAACCGGACAAAATCCCGATAAGCCTTGGGGCAGCCCACATCTGCCCGGTAATCATCGGCAATTTTGCAGGAAATGTGTTCACCCTTTTTGCGCGGGAAGTGCTCCCCTGCTGCGCGGAGCAGCATGGCCGTCACCAGCGAATTCGGACTGGCATCAAGCCGTCTGGCCACCTCCATGAACTCCCTGGACGGGATCTCAATCTCGTAGTAATAATTGTTCTTCACAAAGGGATTGAGCAGGTACCGGAGGAAAGGCCCCAGCAGTCCTACCTTGCTGTTTCCCCCGGTATACCGGCTGAGCGGTTCATCTGTGGGCAGTTTATCGGCCTCCGGATAGGCATATTCCTCCGGGTCCACGGGTGAATCCGCCGCTTTCAGATCTCCCGGTGCCTTCATCGCACCGTGTTTCCGCGTCAGGTACTGGTACAGCGTGCATTTCACCCAGAACATCGCGCCGTAGGCACCGCAGACACTGTGGGAAAAATTGAACCAGATGCTCCTGTCCCGCCAGGTGATGGCAAACAGATGCCCGCCGGCCTTGTCCGATCCCAGCACCAGACGCGCATTCTCCCCCGGCAGAACGGCAATGGGATTGGCGTTGGGCCGGAGCACAATATTCTCGCCCTCATCCAGTCCCGGGCTGACCGCAAAGTAGGGAAAACGACGTATCGCCTCCTGCGCGGCCTGATTCAGCATTGTACTGTCTACCGATTCCCTGAGCGTCACTTTTATCCGAACGGTATACGCGATCTTATAGAGCAGATAGACATCGGGTTTGTGTTTCATGGGGTCCTCATACAAGCATGAGATCGAGATGCAGAGGACGAGGATGAACGCTGGCAAGAACGGATTTGTGAGGCAGTGCTGCCAGTAGGAGATTGACCAGCTGAAGGCTGAGAAGGAGATGATTGAGGAGACGGTGGTCGGATGAGGTGGGTGTTGATTAGCATCGGCGCGGTTGTGCTTATTCTGGCATTGGCCGGCGCGGGCATCATCCTTTGGGACCGGTGGCAGGAGAGGAGAAAGTGATACGAGCTCGGACAATAGAAGAAAGGAAGAGGGAGTGCCGGGAGTATGGCTGCTGATGCGGTTGTGTTCCCGGCATTTTTGAGGTTTGTTGTGTACATAAATATAGCATGGAAATAGCATGAAATAGCATGAAATGGCAGAAAATCACAAAAAAACTGATTGACGAGCAAACGGAGATTTGCTATACTACAGTTTGTGGAACTAGGCGTTTTGCAGCAAAGGAGTGGAGACAATGACAGAGAATGCTACTGAAAAATGGGTCAGCATAGAAGAGGCTGCTGAACATCTTGATATAAAGGTCAGCACTATTCGTGATTGGATCAGAAAAGACATAAACATTCCCAGAAATAAAATCGGCAAGCAGTGGAAGTTTAAATTATCAGAACTTGACGAATGGGTAAAAAGTGGACAGAGTTCCGATATTTAAGATTAATGGAAGGAGGACGTAGCCATGAGCGAAGTCATTGATGTGGTTAATAGATGCCTTTCTTATGGAGACGAGCCGGAGTGGTTTGAGTATAAGGACAGCCTTTTTAAGCCAGATGATATTGGAGAGTATATTTCAGCCTTGTCAAATGCTGCTGTGATGGCAGGAGAACCCTTCGGTTACCTGATTTGGGGAATTGATAATAGTACACATGCATTCACAAATACAGGGTTCAACTATCAGAAAGACATAAAGTCTGAGAATGGTGGACCAGAACCGTTCCAACATTTCTTAAGTAGAAACATCACACCATCTATATATTTTCATTTTGATGAAGATGTTATAGACAAAAACCGGGTTGTAGTTCTATCTATACCAGCGGCTAGGAAAGTACCAACTGAATATAGGAATATACGGTATATCAGAATTGGTTCAAGCAAGGAGATGCTTAAAAGATATCCAGAACGGGAAACGGCTCTGTTTAAGCGGCTAATTGAGAACTCAAATCCATTAGATGATTGGGAGATTCGGAATTCAAAATATAGTGTTGATGATATCAATCTACGACAATTCAAAAGCTATCTAAAGAAGGCGAGGGAAGCCGGGAGAATAACAATTGAAAGTGATGAACCAGAGGATGTCCTTAATTCGATTAAAATTGCCGATGGGAAAAGATTACTTAACGCAGGCGCTGCAATCTTTGTGGAAAGTGGAATAAACGAATTGCAAATAGCACGTTTTGCCACAGACGAAAAGTTGACCATCATAGATTCCAAAAGATATACTGGAAGCATCCTTAGTTTAGCAGAAAAGGCAGTCTTGTACATTTCTGATGCTATGGATTGGCGCGCTGTGTTTGAAGGAAAAACCAGAAGAAATGAGATTCCGGAGATTCCAGTAAATGCTATTAGAGAAGCAGTTATTAATGCTTTTGCACACCGAATCATAGAATCCAGGCAGGCTGTGGAGATTACTATCTTTCGGAATTTTATTGATATCTATAGCTATGGATTATTTCCGCCAAATTTGGAACCACAGCAGTTTATCGATCGAGTGATCAGACCGCCTCGACGCAATCCTCTGATTACGCAAACGCTGTATTACTCCAGAGATATGGAGGCATTTGCAACAGGTTTTAAAAGGATCAATTTCGAATGTACTCAAGCAGGAGTAAAATACGAGTTTATAAAAGAAGAATATGGATTTACAGTTAGATTCCATCGACATTGTGGAGAAGGGTGGAGTATAGTTTCTGGTGGTCAGCCAGAAAAACGGCCAGAAAAACAGCCAGAAAAAGCAGATGAGATTATACTTCGCTCTGATTTGGTGTTAGCACTAATACGAGAGGACGAGAACATCTCCCGAGCAAAGATAGCAAAACGCTTAAAGATTAGTCAATCACAGGTCAGAACAGTTCTAGATAGCCTAAAGAGCAGTGGGAGACTCCATCGGGAAGGTCCGGATAAGGGTGGAAGATGGATAATTGATTAAGTGCAATACGTCTTACTCCCAATTTTGCGTTTTTTTATACTCAGAATTGATTATCCGACCTTATTGGTAGCGTTTGGCTTACGATCGCGTTTTTTCGGATTGTATTTCCTTCTCCATTGCTCTTTTGCGGTGTTGGTCATACATTCCGTCGGTGGAGTAATCCCAAAGGCATCACAGATTCTTATATGTTCAGAATTGAATGTCGTCATATGATAATTTCCACTGA
>JAGAHV010000100.1:0-8023 GCA_017626895.1 Clostridia bacterium
CAACGTGGCCCTTTACGGCGCCACCTCCGGCACTGCCTTTATCGCCGGTGTTGCCGGTGAACGCTTTGCCGTCCGCAACAGCGGTGCATGGGCTGTCGTGGAAGGGGTAGGTGATCACGGCTGTGAATACATGACCGGCGGACGCGTGGCGGTCCTGGGCCCGGTAGGCGATAACTTTGGCGCGGGAATGTCCGGCGGCATCGCCTGGGTTCTGGACACGGAGGGAACACTGGCACAGCACATCAACACCGGCCTGGTACGCCTCCACCCTCTCAGCACGGACCAGGCCAGTGAACTGCGGCATCTCCTTGACCGGCATGTTCAGGCCACCGGTTCACGAAAAGCCGCTGAAATCCTGAAAGACTTTGATCACTGGCAGCCGTACTTTCGTTCCGTCGTCTCAGATGAATATCTACATCGTCTCTGATTCGCCGCCGGCACCAATAAAAACGGCCACAGGGCATTGCCCTGTGGCCTGTCTGTTTTCAACTATCTGTTCGCCGTTATTCAGCGTCTTCCTCGCAGGTTGCATTCCGAATCGCTGCCTCCTGCATTTCCTGAATGTCCGGCCATACCGAAAGGAACGGCTTCACCTCCAGGTGATGAATTTTCCTGTCGACGTAATTCTTCGTCACTTTCATCACCATGGGGCAGAGAATCAGGAGCCCGATCAGGTTGGGAACCATCATGAGACCGTTAAAGGTATCCGAAATATCCCAGGCAAGCTGCGCGGTGATCACGGAGCCCAGGAAAACAATGACCGTAAAGGCAATCCGGTACGGCAGAACCGATTTATCCCCAAACAGATAATGACACGCGGTCGCGCCATAATGGCTCCATCCAAGAACCGTGGAGTAGGCAAAAAGAAGGATCGCAATGGCAATAAAAGCCGCCCCCGCCGGGCCAAAGGTCAGGCGAAAGCTTTCGCTCATGAGCGAGCTGGATCCGACTGCCTCACCGGCCGCCGTCAGGCTTCCGGTGGTCAGGTCGACCAGACCTGAGGAAAGGATCGTCAGTGCGGTCAGCGTACAGACAATAATGGTGTCTGCAAACACTTCAAAGATTCCCCACATTCCCTGACGGACGGGTTCCTTGACATTTGAGGAGGAGTGCACCATAACCGAGGAGCCAAGACCCGCCTCATTGGAGAAGACGCCGCGCTTGAAGCCCATTTTCATGGCCGTGGCGATTCCCGCGCCAACACCGCCGCCAACGAAGCCGCGGACAGAAAAGGCTCCCCTGAAGATCGACACAAAGACAGCCGGAATCACGGAAAGGTGCGTCAGGATAATCACCAGTGTACCAAGAAGATACAGAATAACCATGAACGGAACCAGCTTTTCCGTAATAGCCGCCACGCGCTGAAGCCCGCCCAGGATAACGGCACCCACGGCAATCACCAGCAAAATCCCCGTGACGATATTCGGAATGCCGAAAGCTGAATGAACATTTGAGACCATGGAATTAACCTGACTCATGTTCCCAATGCCAAATGAGGCCAGCAGGCAGAAAAAGGAAAACAGCGCGGCCAGTATGTTGCCCAGCTGACCCAGACCCTTCCGGGTTCCCAGACCATCCCGCAGATAATACATGGCACCTCCATGCCATGCGCCATCTGTTCCCTTCTTTCTGTAGAGGATGCCGAGCACGTTTTCGGCAAAGTTCGTCATCATGCCGAAAAACGCGATCAGCCACATCCAGAAAACCGCTCCGGGACCGCCGACGGCAATGGCTCCAGCCACGCCGACAATGTTCCCTGTTCCCACAGTTGCCGCCAACGCCGTACACAGCGACTGAAACTGGGAAATCGACAGATCTTTTGTATGCCCGGTTACATGCCTGTCTACAAAAATTGCACCAATCGTATGTTTCACCCAGTGGGGAAAATGCGTCACCTGAAAGAACCTTGTCAGAACCGTCATCAGGATTCCGACAAAACCCAGCATGATTAATGCCGGCCAACCCCACACGAAATCATTTACCGCCGCGTTAATGTTTGTAATCTGCTCAACCATTTTCGCCCTCCATCTCCGATCCGGAATAGGTATTTCAGATTCTCCACTAAAAAACAGACACGCACAGCGCATCCAGAATTTTAATGAATCCTCTGTCCTTTTGCCTGAGAGATCGCGGATTTCTCCGCTTACACCTTCGGCACTCCACCACGAGTTTCTCCAGAGCGCTTTATTTGTGAATATTCCATTGTGGATAAAATGATTGTTCAAATTCTACTCTTTTTTCATAAAGGATGCAAGTATAACAGCGATGCAGCCGTGAACTTTTCGTCATATGCCTATAAAGAATAATACTTATTTTTGATATACACAATCGCCCCGCGGATACGGGGAACGCATTCACCGGGACTGTTACAGGACTGTTCCCTTTATCCGGTTTCGGTTTTCCGAGTTTATTCCACATCTTCCATATAACCGTTTTCCCTGATGTAATCCTCGAAAAGCGGGAGCGTAAATCTGAGTTTTCCATAACACGTTCCATCCACAACGCCTTTGCGAATCAGGCGCATCCTGTACGGATTAAACTGATTGGTTTCCATGTTCAGTTCATCCCGGATCTTTTTGACTTCTCCGCCGGGAACATGTGTCATGGCTGAAAGCACTCGCCGGTCCGTCACGGACATCTCTGCCCAGACCTTATCGTAAACATATTCGTACAGATATTGTCTGTAAAATGTTCGCACCTTCACCGGATCATCTCCGTAAAGCCAGGTAAAATAGCCAAGAACCTGAAACGCAAAAGAATATCCCCTGGTATCCCGCGCCATCTCGACAGCCGGTTCCCTTTCGATCTGAAAAACACGCTGGTAGCTGTCCGCAATCGTCCCGAGATTGAGTGACTCCAGCGTTATTCGCGGAGCCCGGTACAGAAATGTCAGACTTTTTTCATTCTGGAGTGCCCTCAGATTGTCATACAGACCAGTCATCAGCAAATACAACGGCAGATCTTTACGAAGCAAGATCTGAAAAATACTGGCAAACAATCTCACATTCGGGTTATTCGTCACCTCGTCAATGGTGATCAGGAGCTTTCTCCCGCGTTTTTTCATATTCTCCAGTATCATTTCCAGCATGATCTCCGGATGTTTCATTTCCGGAGTTCCTTCGACTTTTAGTTCAGTGCTTGAGAAGGGCAGGTTACTCCGGGCACTTTTCAAAAAACGGAGAACGGTTTTATCATACTGCAGCTGAGCCAGCAACGAGTCCAGAAGATCCTGTTCCGGGCTCAGATCAATGACTGTCCATTTCGGATTCTCTGCAATCTGTTTGCCGGCACTTGTCATAAAAACGGTTTTCCCGCTTCCCCGAATTCCGGTAATCAATGAAATATGCTGAGAGGCCGGTTCATCCATAAAGGCATGTTTCAGTTTCTCCGTCAGATTTAAACGGGGAATCATTTCCATTGGTTCCCTCCCAAAGTCAAGCGTAAAAGGATTGTTTTCTCTTTGGCTCTCCATTTTCCTTTCCTCAACTTTCATCACTTGTCCTGAGCAGCTTTGTCTGTGTCTGCAGACAGGCATCGACTGACTTCCATTTTTCGACAAAGTCCCTTTCAAATGCCCGGTTCCGGCTTTTACTGGTTTTTACTGGTTTTTCAATCTTTTACTGGTTTTTACTGGTTTGCCAAGTCCTTTCTCCACATTAGTTATATGCCAGAGCCGCTTTATCTGAAACCCAACTCTGATAAACTGCCGGTTATTCGTCATTGAGACTTTTACAGGTCTTGACTCTGCTCATTTGCCCGAGGTGCTTTGTTAATGGCCTGGATTTGCCTGACTGTCACTGCGCAACAGAGCTACTCTTTGTAACCTGCCTGTTTCAAATCCGAAACGATTGACGCAAAGAAGCCCTGACTAAAAACAGATTGGTTCACACAGAGCAGCTGACTTGTGTTAAAATGGGATCATCCAAACCAAGCCGGCCCGCCTGCTTTGAACAACCATCCGCAGGGGAACAGACGCACTAAGCTTTGATGAGAAAGGAACCAATTAATGGCAAACAAAGAAGCAAGAACCGCAACATGGAATTGGCGCGATGAATTCGATGCTAAGCTGCTGAAACAGGGACAGGAATTTCTGGACACGCATCGGTGTTGGGGGACTCTTAGGGATAACGAAAAATCGTTTAAAAGCTTCTACCTGTCTGTCTCCGGTGTTCGTGACGTTGGTGCAAGATACATTCCCGCCTCCTATTCCCTGTGCGTTGAATACAACGAACACCAGGAAGCCTATAGCCGTATGATCCAAAAGAAACGTAAACAAGCCTGGTACTATTCCGATCCTGGCACCAGTTCACAAAGCGGTGTTTTTTATTGTACCTGCAAACCGGCGGAAAACAACGGAAAATGCAAGCATATGGCAGCCGTCGGGCTTTATCTGGAGAACACGTATCCGGATGCCTTTACTTTTACAGAGACACCTGAAGAGGCAAGGGAGCGGGAAAAAAAAGAACAGGCGGAACTCAAATTAAAGGCCGAGTCAATCCCTGTGGCATCTCACCTTCTCTCAGAGGCTCCAAACGACAGGGAATTCTATTTCCCTCTTCCACTTGCACTTGATGGATGGATTGTCACCCCTGCAGTAAAAAAGGAAACAGCGGCAATCAGTACAATCAATGCAAAACCCTCTTTGAAATTCGGAGAGGACGGCCGGCAGACACTCGTCCTTGATTACCAGCTGAGCTTATCCAAGTGCAACATTCAGCTAAAACATGATGGGCCCGCCGCGATTCAGTGCAGCTGTGATGAAGTGGATCCATACAGTTCTCCCCGCCGAATCTGTCCCCACCTTCTGAAAGGCACAGAAACACTCTGGAAATATATCCAGGAGGAGAATCCGGGCGATGTGACAGATAAGACGGGATACAATCTGCTGAACAACCTGACGATCTCTGCTGAGAAAAAACAGGCGGGCACTCTGCAGCCCAAACTTCATCTGACACCGATGCTTGACTGGAATTACAACACGCCAAGACTTCGGTTTACGATCTCGCTTCCCAATGGGAAATCTTACATTCTTAAAGCACTTCCCGCCTTTACGAAAGCGGTTCTGGCAAAGGGAACCTTTGAATTCAGCAAAAACAATTCGGTTGATTTTTCCGAGTGTACCTTCGACAAAGAATCACAGCCCTTTTTTGCGCTGCTTCAAAGCCAGTATGCTGACAATTCATCTGCTCCCCGTCTTCTGAACAGCAAATCTGAACTCAACGCCTCCGCTGCCGATGCCAATACCGGCATCTGGCTCAAAGGAAGCATTCTGGATGCGTTTTATGATACCGCCCATGGGATGCGGATTGACTGCGACAGTTACACATACGGTTCGATCTCCATTCAGGTTGCCTATCACGATGTACAGATTCTCTTTACCGTGGACCCCATTGAACGCAGCGGCGTCATTGACGGCGTTACCATCAAGGGGACGATTCCTGTCATCTTTGAAGGCGCTACCTACCGCTACACGCTGGACCGGCATAATCTCAGCCGGCTCAGTGAAGAAGATCTGCATGTTCTCGAGCCCTATTCCAAAATGTTCGGATTCAAAGACTCCTTCACGGGAACCATCGGAAAGAAGCATCTGCCGGTATTTTTATACCGCACACTGGAACAGTTCCGCAAGAATCCGCATATCATTCTGACCGATCACGTCACCGGGCGGATTGATGAAGCCGTTCCCCCAAAAGGCGAATATGTCTACACGCTGGATCTGAACGAAAACCATCATTTCTTTGCCTGTGAGGCAACGGTTTCCTATGGCGACAACACGTTCCCGCTTCCTGTCCCGTCCACCGCTTCAAAAGAGATTATCCGGGATCCGGAGCTCGAGGGACTTGCGCTGAATGCCGCAAAGCAGTCTTTCCCCAGCTGGAATTCCCAGGACGGCCGCGGTTTATGCCCCGCCTCTGAAGATGCCCTGTTCAACATCCTGACCACCGGCACCGCTGCCATGGAAAACTACGGTATCGTCCGTGCTTCCGCAGACTTCCCCGGAATCCGGGTACGGCAGGTTCCCACACCCACTTTCCGCATTGCCATCTCCTCCGGCCTTCTGGATCTTTCGCTGCATACAACCGATCTGTCCGAGGATGAATTGCTGGAGGTACTGCGTGCCTACCGCGCCAAAAAGCGCTATGTCCGTCTGCGAAGCGGTGATTTCATCACGCTTGAGCAGGAGGTTCCTTTTAAAACACTTGAGGACCTGCTGGCCGATATGGGGGTAACGCTGGAGGAAGCCATAAAGAGCAAAACCCATGTTCCTCTGTTCCGCGCACTGTATGTCAATCAGCTGCTTGAAACGCACGAGGAACTGGTCGGAAGCAGAGACCGGACTTTCCGGGCGCTCATCAAGAACTTCAAAACAATCCGGGAATCGGATGACGAGGTTCCCCAGAATCTGGATTCCATTCTTCGGCCTTATCAGGTCTATGGCTATAAGTGGCTGAGAACGCTGGCCCGCGCCGGCTTTGGCGGTATCCTGGCAGATGAGATGGGTCTGGGCAAGACCATTCAGATGCTGGGGGTCATATCTGCCATGAAGAGCGAGGGCGAAACGAGGCCCAGTCTGATTGCCTGTCCGGCCTCCCTGGTCTTCAACTGGAAAGAAGAAGCCGCCAAATTCACCCCTGAACTCAGGGTTGTCACACTGTCCGGAACGCAGAGCGAACGCCGCTCCCTCCTTAAGGCAGCGGCAGGCGAAGAGGCGGCCGATCTTTACATCGCCTCGTATGACATCGTGCGAAACGATGTTCTCCTTTTTGAGCCCGTTCAGTTCAACTGTATTGTCCTTGATGAGGCACAGTTTATCAAAAACACGAAGGCGGGAATCACCAAAGCGGTCAAAGTCCTTCACGCCAAACACCGCTTTGCCCTGACCGGAACACCGATTGAAAACCGGCTCTCTGAACTCTGGTCCATCATGGACTTCCTGATGCCCGGCTTCCTGTACAGTGAGAGCGAATTCCAGAAGAATTACGAGACGCCGATCATGAAGCAGAAGGATGAGGATAAAACCGCACGTCTCGCCCAGATGACCGGCCCGTTCATCCTGCGGCGGCTGAAAGCCGACGTGCTCAAAGAGCTGCCTGACAAGCTTGAAGAAGTCCGGACCGCCATGATGGAGAAAGAGCAGCGCAGGCTGTATGATGCACAGGTGGTCCACATGAAACAGCTTCTTGAGAGCGGCGGCAATACGGGCGAGGATAAGCTCCGGATTCTGGCAGAGATCACCCGTCTGCGCCAGCTCTGCTGCGATCCCTCCCTGCTGTTCGAGGATTACAAAGGAAAGAGCGCCAAACGTGAAATGTGCCTGGATCTCATTGAAAGTGCCATTGACGGCGGCCACAGAATGCTGCTCTTTTCCCAGTTCACCTCCATGCTGGCCCTGCTTGAGGAGGATCTTAAATCGCACAGGATCCCGTATTTCAAGATTACCGGCTCGACACCCAAACAGGAACGTCTGCGTCTTGTCAATGAATTCAACAGCGGCGACACACCTGTCTTCCTGATTTCCCTGAGAGCAGGCGGTACCGGCCTCAATCTGACCGGCGCCGATATGGTCATCCATTATGACCCGTGGTGGAATCTGGCTGTTCAGAATCAGGCAACGGACCGTGCGCACAGGATCGGACAGACCCGCCAGGTCACCGTGTATAAACTGGTTGCCAGTTCGACCATTGAGGAAAAGATTGTTCAGCTGCAGAACGCCAAAAGGAACTGGCAGAGGCCATCCTCAGCGGCGAATCCCAGAGCCTCATGAGCCTTTCAAACGAAGAGCTGATGGCGCTGCTCAGCTGAGTGCCCAAAAGTTCCACAAACAGCCTGAGACCCAATCCCGGTCTCAGGCTGTTTGGCATTGTCCAGCACATAAAAAAAGAACCCTGCAATAGCAAGGTTCCTTGTGGAATCCGGCAGCGTCCTACTCTCCCGGGCCGTCTCCAGCCAAGTACCATCGGCGCTGAAAGGCTTAACTTCTGTGTTCGGTATGGGAACAGGTGGATCCCTTTCGCTGTCGCCA
>JAGAHV010000008.1:0-21295 GCA_017626895.1 Clostridia bacterium
CGCAGAAATATATCGTCAAGGGCATGGTGGAAGGGTCTATTAAGTAAACCGAACCATATGGGGCAGGCTTTCCTGCCCCTTTTTTAGGAAACAGACCTGTACATTACCTGGGCAGCAGCCCGGAAAGGAAAAAACATGTTTACAGAGAAAAAAGCATGGTGGAAAGAAGCGGTTGTGTACCAGATTTACCCCCGTTCCTTTGCCGATTCCAATGGGGATGGCATTGGTGATCTGAACGGCATCACCGCGCATCTGGATTACCTCAAAAACCTCGGGGTGGATGTCATCTGGTGCAGCCCTTTCTTTGCCTCGCCCAATCATGACAACGGTTATGACATCTCGGATTACCGGGCGATCATGAAGGAATTCGGGACCATGGAGGATTTCGACCGCATGCTGACCGAAATCCATGCCCGGGGAATGAAGCTGGTGCTGGATCTGGTGGCCAATCATTCCTCAGATGAACACAAGTGGTTCGTGGAAAGCCGGAAAGGCAAGGACAATCCCTATCGGGATTACTACATCTGGCGGGATGGCGTCAACGGCGGACCGCCCAACAACTGGGGCAGCTGCTTCTCCGGCTCCGCATGGGAATATGATGAGGCCAGCGGGCAGTATTATCTGCACCTGTTTACCAAAGAGCAGCCGGATCTGAACTGGGCCAATCCCAAGGTCCGGGACGGGATTTTTGACATGATGTGCTGGTGGTGCGACAAGGGAATCGACGGATTCCGGATGGATGTCATCGGCATGATCGGAAAAGAAAGCTTTGAAGACGGTCCGGTTCAGCCGGGTGCGCTGTACGGTGATTTCGCGCCGTTCTGCATGCATACGCCGACCACCCATGCCTATCTGCAGGAAATGCGCAGACGCGTGCTGGATAAGTACGACCTGCTCACGGTGGGTGAGACCAGCGGCAATACGAGCAATGCCCTTCAGTATGCCAACAATGAGGGCACGGAACTGAACATGGTTTTCGGCTTTGAGCATAACGACGGACTGAACGACGGCACCGAGCTGGGCAAATGGAGCGACCACGGGGCGCCGCTGGCAGAGGTCCGGGCAACCCTGAACCGCTGGCAGATGAACCTGCAGGGCAAGGCCTGGAACACGGTGTACCTGGGGAACCATGATCAGCCCAGACAGGTGAGCCGCTACGGCAATGACAGCGAACTGTTCCGCTGCGTCAGCGCCAAGATGCTGGCCACCCTGATTCATACCCTCCGGGGAACGCCCTATGTCTATCAGGGCGAGGAACTGGGAATGACCAACATCTACTTCACCTCCATTGATCAGTATCAGGACGTGGAAAACCACAATGCCTGGCATCAGTGGGTGGAAAGCGGCCGGGTAGATGCCCAGGACATGCTGCGCTATTTTGCCCGCATTTCCCGTGACAATGCCCGCACACCCATGCAGTGGAACACGGACAAAAATGCCGGCTTTACCACCGGAACGCCCTGGCTGCCGGTCAACCGGAACTATCTGCTCATCAATGCGGAGGATCAGGTGAAGGATCCGAATTCCGTGTACCATTACTATCGCCGCCTGATTGAACTCAGGCACACCTATCCGGTGATTGTCTACGGCACATTTGCCCCGCTGCTGGAGGAAGATCCCAACGTCTGGGCGTACAGGCGGGAATATGAAGGGAAAACCCTGACGGTTGCGCTGAACTGGACTGACCGCAAAGTGCCCTGCACCCTGATGGATGAGACAGAGGGGACCGAGCTCATTTCCAACTATCCGAGCCATCAGAAGGGCCTGCTGCAGCCGTATGAGGCGATTGTCAAACTGAGCTGAAACCGGATAGAGGAGTTCATAGAAGATGTCACTGAAAAAGAAACTGGAAAACTGCCTGCAAAGGGCAGTCGAAAACCAGGAAGCGGCAGGCGTCAGCGTTCTGGTCAGGCAGGATGGAAAAGATCTGTGTTTCGCCTCTGCCGGAATGGCGGACAGTGAAGCCGGGAAACCGATCAGGCGCGATTCCATCTTCCGGCTGTACAGTCAGTCAAAGCCGATCACCGCGGCCGCCGCCATGATCCTTGTGGACCGGGGCCTTCTGGACCTGGAGACACCGGTGGATCAGTACCTGCCGGGATTTAGCCATCCGCAGATCATGGATGAAAACGGCACCAGGCCCGCGCTGCGCGCGCCCTGGATACTGGAACTGCTGGGGATGACGGCGGGACTTTCCTATCCGAACATTGACCCGGTAGGCCGGTGCGCCGAACGGGTTTTTGAGGAGAATCAGGAACGGATCCGGCAGGGGCAGGGTCTTTCCACCGTGGAATTCTGCAACCGTCTGGGGGAACTGCCTCTGGCCTTTGCTCCGGGAACAGGCTGGCGGTACAGCACCTGTGCGGATGTGCTGGGCGCGGTGATTGAAATTGTCTCCGGGAAACGCTTTGGCCAGTTCCTCAGGGAGGAACTGTTTGATCCGCTGGGAATGAAGGATACCGGTTTCTATGTCCCGGAGGAGAAACAGGATCGTCTGGTCCGGTGTTACAGGCGGACCGAACAGGGACTGGAGCCATTCACCGACCTTCACCTGGCGGTGGGCAAATACGACATGCCTCCGGCATTTGAATCCGGCGGAGCAGGACTGGTTTCCACGGCAGATGATTATGCGGCCTTTGCCGAAATGCTGATGAACGGGGGCGTATACCGGAGGAAACGGATCCTTTCCCGTGCGGCAGTAAAGTATATGACCTCTCCGCAGCTCAGACCTTCTGTTCAGCAGCAGATGTGGGACAACCTGGGCGGTTACAATTACAGCTGCCTGATGAGAATCTGCGACCTGCCGGGCGCCTGCCCGCTGTTTGCCGAACAGGGCGAATATGGCTGGGACGGCTGGCTTGGAACGTACTTCATTAATCTGCCCAAAGAAAATGTTACCTTTTTGCTGTTCCAGAATGTGACGGACGCAGGGACAACGCCGATCACCAGACGCTGCCGGAATATTCTGGCCGGCGAACTCAGCAAAGGCTGATCTGAAAAGGGAAGCGGATCTTCTCCGGTTTCGGTCATCTGACAAAAAACACGGCTTTATCCAGGAACGGATAAAGCCGTGTTCATTTTACAGAAGCTTGAAATTGATGGCCAGCATTTTCGCTGCGTCTTCCATCTGCGGATTGACCACCCGCTCGATCTTGCCCTCGTCACAGAGTGCGGCGGCGTTGGGATCGATGGGAAGTTTGGCCAGAACGGGGATGGAGTACCGGGCAGCCAGTTCATCAATCTTGGAATGACCGAAGATTTCGATGTGGCGGCCGCAGTCAGGGCACACGGCATAGGACATGTTCTCGACCAGCCCCAGAACGGGAATGTTCATCATCTTTGCCATGTTGACGGCTTTGCTGACGATCATCTCGACCAGATCCTGCGGCGTGGTGACGATGATGACGCCGTCCAGCGGGATGCTCTGGAAGACCGTCAGCGGCACATCGCCGGTCCCCGGAGGCATGTCGATGACCATGCAGTCGAGCTCGCTCCAGTCGACATCTTCCCAGAACTGGGTGACGACGCCGGCGATGACCGGACCGCGCCAGATGACCGGGGTGTCATCGGTCTCAAGCATCAGGTTGATGCTCATCATTTCAATGTCATTGGTGGTTTTCACGGGGAACAGCTTGGTATCTGTACCCATGGCTTTTTCATGGACGCCGAACATGTGCGGGATGGACGGACCGGTAATGTCTGCATCCATGATGCCGACCGTAAGGCCGAGCCGGCGGAGCATGACGGCCAGTTCACCGGAAACAAGGGATTTTCCGACGCCGCCCTTTCCGCTGATGACGCCGATGACCTTTTTGACCTTCGGCGGATCCTTCTTAACCGGCTGTGCATGGGGATTGGAACTGCAGCCGGCACAGGCCGATTTCGTTCCGCACTCGCTGGGCGCACAGCCCTGTTTGATATTATCAGGCATAAAACTCCTCCTTTATAAAAACCACAACATCTGCTATAATGCTGATTGGACTGTTAGATACAATCAGGGTGCAGTGGTTCTTTCCCATCATACCATGATTCTCAAAAAATACAAGAGGAATTCCGTATACGGGAAGGGAAAATTCCCCGGGTCAGGAATTCTGTGAAAGTATGAGGCAAATGTGAAGCATGGTTGTGTTGGGTTCATTTCGTGATACTGGGCTTTTTGCTGCTCTAATGGTTATTTGAAAGAATCTTCGCAATGGCTGCCTGGAAATCCGAAACCGCTCGCTGTACTGCCTGCAGCTGAATAGTCAGTTCTGCTATTTGTTTGCTCTGATTGACGATGATATTGTTTTTGCTTTCGATTTCATGATGCAAACGATCTTCTTCCGCAGAAGAGTGTGATGAGTCGGATTTCTTTACATCAATAGGTTTACTGGGAGCGGAGACATTTGCTTTCTCCTTTGCAGTCCTCAACTTTTGGTCATTTGCCTGACCTTCTTTATCTGAGGCCGGGATTTGACTTAACTGTCGCTTCGCGACAGGACCACTCTTTGGAGGTCTGCCTCTTCTGACGCTTGTCGGGACAATTTCTCCGGTGTTCTCATCTACACGACCCAGAAGTTTGATATTACGGCAGGATGTCAGCTTTGTCTATAACTGTTAAAGGGGAATATCATCTGCCAGGTTCAACATTTCTGCATGTGCATAACTACCTATTGCAATCCTGTTTGTCGGATTAGAAAAAGGAGGACAATCCGTTGAGAAAACTCTTGGTGTTATTGGTGCTGAGTTTCTTTCTGGTGACAGCACAGGCAGAGGAGTACGATGCAGTCATGGCCGAGGACTGGCTGCTGAATCTTGCCGGATACCTGAGCAGTGTTTCGCCTCTGAATGATCCTCTGGAAACCGGAGATTTGTCACGGCCGGGGGAATATCTGCTGCAGTATGATTTCGGGACAGTGATTACCCGCGGGGAGACGGAGCCGAAACGGGGCTCAATTGTCGAGGTCACCATGGAGACGGCCAAGATCGCCGACTGTCTGGGACATACCGTCGGGATGCGGCTGGAAGCGCTGAATATCCCGGCAACACAGAATCCGGCATTCCCGCTGACACTGGTTGCCATGCAGCAGTCGGGAATCGGCTGGCTGTGGGTTTACGCAAAGGACGGGGAAACCTACGGGGTGGAATGGGTCAGCTATCGGATGGACAGCGCTCAGGCCACGGAAGTTGTCCTGACGTATACGGTGGAGGAGGGAATCATAAACCGGATTCGGGTGCGCAAAAATGAAATGACCGCTGAGGAGGCCATGGCGAATCTTTCCAGTGTGGGTGAGCTGGATGAAACGCAGCGTGCATCGGCCAGAGCGGTACAGAATGATCAGCCGGCTTTTTCAGAGCAGGATGCCACGCTGAACGGGATGCGGGTTCTCTCAGAACCGGTAGACCGTTTGGGCGGCCTTCTGGATTCACCGGAATCCTCACAGACACTTCCGGCCGGCCAGGGACGGCTCCTTCTTTATGACGGACTGATTATTTCCTGCAATCTTGAGGAACAGACCGGTGTGGAAACCGTCTATGGTGTTACGGCGGCAAAAGAAAAATACGCGGGTCCCAGAGATCTGCGGGTCGGAATGACGCTCACGGAGATTCTGGAGCGGTTCCGGTGTGACCGGACAGTGACGACTGCCGGGGGAACGCTGTATCTGGAGGAATCGGACCCTGACCAGCTCCCGCAGGGGAAACTGGTGAGCTTTGATGAAAATGAAGAGAGCCTGATCTATGGCTGCCGTGCCGGTGAACGGATACTGTGGCTTGAGGTAACCTTCCGAAATGAACGGGTTTCTGCCTGGCGTATGTACACGGATACCCGCATGGATGCCGGGAACATGGATAACCGGACAGATTCGGTGAACATGCATGTTCCGACGGCGGCGCCTGCCGTGGAAATGTCTGGGGAAAATGAGACAGGTGCGGCAAATACGCAGCTGCCGGGATTGTCCTGAGCACACAGTTCGGGCAGAGCATCAGATGCTGAATCGAAAGCGTGACCGGAATGCCGGAAAAGGCCGGGGAGAGAAAAAGTGGAACGATATGAACTGAAAAATGCCCGTTATCTGGCCAGTGATGCCATGCAGCGCCTGATCCGGCCGGGGGACAGGGTTGTCGATGCGACAATGGGAAATGGCGGAGATACGGTTTTTCTGGCGCAGCTGGTGGGGAAGCAGGGACATGTTTATGCCATTGACATTCAGCCTGCGGCGATGGAAAAGACGAAGGAACGCCTTGAGGCGGAACAGCTGCTTGAACGGGTTTCCTTTTCGCTGGATGGACACCAGCATCTGGCTGAATTTGTCAGGGAACCGGTTCAGGCGGTCATGTTCAATCTGGGCTGGCTTCCCGGCGGCGATCATGGATGCACGACACATACAGAGACAACGATTGAGGCCATCTCACAGGCCTGTACCTGCCTTCTTCCAGGCGGGATGATCAGTGTATGCGTCTATCCGGGACACGAGGAAGGGAGCCGGGAACTGGAAGCGGTGACAGATTTTTGCAAGAATCTGCCGGTCAGAAGCTTTACGGTCCTGCATCATCGGTTTATCAACGCACGTTCGGAAACCCCTCAGCTGTTTCTGATACAGAAAAACAGATGATTAAATAATATAAGCGGTTCCCGGATGAAAGAAAAAGAACAGGCCGGAGCACGTGATCTGTACTCCGGCCTGTGGTTTTCAATTTGCCCTGGGAAGGTGATTCCTGGAAGAGGTTAGGCGGTTTATCTTTTTTAGGGATTCAATGTCAGTCTTAGCCTCAACAGCGCTGCCCGTGTCCGGATCTGACGATCTGTCACTGCGCCAAAGGGGCTATTTTCGCGGATGGCGGACTTTTGTTTTCTTGACCTGGTACATTTTCTCATCACTCTGATGGACAAAGGCATCGATATCGGCAAGGGTTCCGTCATCCACAGCCAAGCCGCAGCTGAGGGAAATGTCCAGCTTCATATGTCTGAATTTGTCCTCAATGTCCCGGGTAAGCTTCTGGCAGCGTTCAACAAGTTCCTTTTCATCTGTTTCTCCGATAAGAGCGGTTGCAAATTCATCTCCGCCGAGCCGGGCCGTCAGGCCTTCCGGGAACGCTTTTACGATTGTTTCAGCGGTGGTGCACAGTGCGGTATCACCGGTAAGATGTCCCAGCGTATCATTGATCAGTTTGAAGTTGTCGATGTCCATAAAGACGACGGTAATGCGATTTCCACGGTTTCTGGCGAGATACTCATAGAAATAGCGGCGGTTATAGAGTTTCGTCAGAGCATCCGTGTTGGCAAATTCAAGGATCATCTGCTCATATTCCCGCTCGATTGTCACATCCCGGAACATGCAGTAATAACCGGAAATATTCCCGAAATAATCGAGAATCTGCTGCTCGGTGACCATGAAGAGTGCCTGGTCTCCGTCGTCCTGGGTTGTGGACATTTCCTGAATGGAATAGTGTTGGTCATCATTGATTCGCTGTTCAGTGGTCGGCTTAAAATTCTTCGTCTTCCATTCAATGTAATCGAGTTCGGTAATGCTGTCTCTTGGAATGCCGAATTCATTTTCGAATTTGCTGTTGATCTGAAGCGGTTGAAAATGATTGTCGCAGAGGAGAAGGGGGAAGGGAAGGTTTTCAAGCAGCATTTTGATTTCGAGACTGGCATTGTTGAGATCCGTGACATCGTGTCCCATGCCGACAGTTCCCATGACCTCGCCGATCCGGTTAAAAAGCGGGGCTTTGTAAGTCAGAACATGCCGCATTTCATCACCCATTTTGACATGCTCATCCATGATGCAGAGCCTCTTTTTCTCCATGACCTCCCGTTCGGATTCAATGCAGTGGAACTCGGATTTCCCGCCGTCCTCCGGCGGAACGTCCCAGATATAATTATGTGTCTGTCCGCGAACTTGTGCACGGGTTTTATGGACCACATCCTCAAAGGCATGATTGACAATCCAGTGCAGTCCGTCGGCACTCTTGTACCAGATCATATCCGGCAGCATGTCAATGGTGGACATCAGGAAATTCTGATACAGCCAGGAATTGAACTGTTCTGAAAAATGACGGATCCATGTCCTGAAGCGCCGAAGCCGGAGCGCGTCTGACTCCATCAGCGGCCAGACTTCACAGGCATCCGGAAAAGCGGCGGAATCCGGATTGTCAGCAAGCAGAATCCCCTGAAGCAGGGGATACCGGGAAAACGGAACGGAATTCAGAAAAGACAGCTGATCCGTGATAACCAGGGTATCCTGTTCCTTTTCAAATTCCGGCAGTGTCTCTGTTACGCTGATCTGCATGGAAACATTTTCCGGAAGGGGACAACCGGCAAACAGTGCGCTCAGGGCATCGCCATTCTTTGCGTAGATGTAGATAAACAGTTTTGTACTCAGCATTGTGAAACCTCCGAATAAATGTTGCTCAATCTGTACTCAGCTCAGGAGACAGACGGAAAACGGGATACACCTGGGGAATACACCTGTCGGATGTCAGATCGGGATCTTTCTTTTGCTTTCATCCTCTGGGTTCTTTTCAGATCTAAAGTTTTGTTTCCAAACCATTCTCTGAGAATTCAAATCACATTGAATGATTCGCATTCAATCTCGCGGCTGTGACCATCACGCATAGCACCGATCACCTCGACATACCAACCTTTTGTATGTGCTTCTATTGCTCTGTTGTAGTCATCTTTATCAAGCGTTACGACAACAGTTTTTGCTCTGTTCGTATCATCAACATAGACCACGGAGACTTTTCCTGCATTTCGGCTTTCAATATCTGCCGTTGCCTCCAGTCGTTTGATTCTTCCGATAATCTTTCTGTATTTTCTGATCTTCGAGGTATTTGGAAAAAGCGACAGGATTTATTTTGCCGGCAATTTCATGATAATCAATAAGGCATAACATTCATATAATCCCTCTGCTGCATTGCTTATCCGGGATTATATCATGAAAGCGGAATAAAGTTAAGAAAAAATGAAAATTCACGGTTGACAGAAACAGGAAGATGCGATAGAATATCGCACGTACGAAGCAGAAGCCGCCCGCTTCTCGCCCAGCGCCTCAGGTTGCTGCGGCTCATGGCATCTTTATTGTGTTATGCATGAGAGCGGGTTTGTGCCCGCTCTCATTTTTTCTGATTTATTTAGGAGGTGTATCGCTAACAACATGGCAGCTGATCTGTTGATGAACGAGGAAATCCGCGACCGTGAGGTCCGAGTGATTGACCAAAACGGGGAGCAGCTCGGGGTGCTACCAATCCGTCGAGCACTTGAATTGGCTGAGGAAGCTGGACTTGATCTGGTGAAGATCGCAGCTACCGCAAAACCGCCTGTCTGTAAGCTCATGGATTATGATAAGTATCGGTATGAGCAGTCCAAAAAGGAGCGGGAGATTCGTAAGAATCAGAAAGTCGTTTCGATAAAGGAAGTTCAGCTTTCTGCCACCATCGAGGAGAATGATGTCCTGACCAAGGCAAAAGCAGCAGTGAAGTTCCTTAAGAACGGCGATAAGGTCAAGGTGTCAATACGTTTTCGCGGACGCCAGATAACGCATCAGGAAATTGGACTTGCGGTCATGCAGAACTTCGCCGATCGAGTCAAGGATTGCGCGACTGTGGAACGGAAACCTCTTGTTGAGGGCCGTCACATGATCATGATTCTGGCTCCCAGAGATCTGTCCAAGGAAACGAAGGCAGGCAAAAACCCAGAGAAAGAAGCTGTTAAGGCAGCTCCAGCTGAATAAACGTCCGAGAGGAGGATTATCCTTTATGCCTAAGCAAAAAACGCATCGTGGTGCAGCAAAGCGTCTTAATCTGACAAAGAATGGTCTCGTGAAGAGGGCTAAGGCGTACAAGCGTCACATTCTGAATAAGAAGACCCGTAAGACCAAGCGGAATCTCCGCCGTACGGCCTATGTGACCAGTTCTTACGCAACCACAATGAAAAAGCTGATTCCTTATAAATAACCTTAGCCAGCAAGGAGGTTTTAGATAATGGCAAGAATTAAAGCGGCAGTTAATGCCCATAAGAAACGCAGAAAGATTATGAAGCTGGCGAAGGGCTATTTCGGCTCCAAGTCCAAGCAGTATCGTGCAGCTAAAGAGCAGGTCATGCGTTCCCTGCGCTATGCATACATCGGACGTAAGCTCCGTAAGCGTGATTTCCGTCGTCTGTGGATCGCCCGTATCAACGCGGCTGCCCGCATGAACGGAATGAGCTATTCCACGTTCATCTGTGGCCTCAAGAAGGCCGGTATCGATCTCAACCGTAAAGTGCTCGCGGATCTCGCCGTAAACGATGCCGCCGCGTTCGCAAAACTGGTTGAAGCGGCCAAGAATGCCTGATTAGTTTTTCGCATCCTGCTGTATATGTACAGCAGGATTTCTTTTTTTAGGGGAATTGTCACATGTATCGCGTTCTGGTATAATCAGGAAGTGAAAGAAGGGGCGAACATGCAGACATCATGGGAAGAACTTTGCAGCGCAGTACAGGGCTGCACCCGCTGTCCTCTTTCTTCCGGTCGGAAACACACGGTGATCGGGGAAGGGGATCCGCACAGTCCGCTGATGCTGGTCGGTGAGGGACCGGGTGAGCAGGAAGATCTCACCGGGCGTCCGTTTGTGGGTGCGGCGGGGCAGCTTCTTGATAAAATGCTGGCAGCCATCGGTCTGGACCGCTCCCGTGTGTATATCTGCAATGTGGTCAAATGCCGGCCGCCGCAGAACCGGGTTCCGCAGCCGGAGGAGATTGAGCAGTGTATGAACTATCTGCGACAGCAGTTCGTCCTGGTGCGGCCAAAGGTCATTCTGTGCCTCGGATCGACGCCTTCAAAAGCACTGATTGATCCGCAGATCCGGATTACCAGACAGCGCGGACAATGGGTACTGAGGCGGGGAGTCTGGTTCCTTCCGACCTATCATCCGGCGGCACTGATCTATGATTCCTCCAAGAAAAGAGATTCCTGGGAAGATCTCAAAAAACTGAGGGCGAAACTGAATGAACTGAGTCTTTATCCGGGCAGAGAGGGAGAGTCAGGGGATGCAAAGTGAGATGAAAACAGAAGGTGTCCTTTCGGCAAATGGCCGGCTGTCGGAACTGAGAGAGTCACTGTGCGAACGGTTTGAACAGCTGTGGCCGGGCAAACGTGAGGCACTGGTATTTGGCGAGGGGCCGGTCAATCCCCGGCTGATGCTGATTGGCGAGGCACCGGGGGAACAGGAAACACTTATGCACCGTCCTTTTGTGGGGAAAGCCGGAAAGAATCTGGATCATTTTCTGATGCTGTCCGGTCTGCTGCGGGAGGAGATTTACATTACGAATGTGGTGAAGATCCGTCCCACCAAAACGGGAAAGAGCGGGAGGATCAGCAACCGGCCGCCAAACCGGGAGGAACTTGCGTTTTTCGTTCCGGAGCTTCTCCGGGAAATTGAGATTGTGGCACCGGATATGATTGCGGTGCTGGGGAATACGCCTCTGCATGCCCTGGCGGGCAAAGGGGTGATGATCGGGGAGGTGCACGGCCGCCTTGTCCCGATTGCCGATACAGAGCGGACATGCTTTGCGCTGTATCATCCGGCCAGCCTCATCTACAATCCGGGACTGAGGGAGGTGTACGAAGCGGATATTCGTACACTTGCGGATGTCCTCAGCAAAAAGTCAGCCGGGTCTGAACAGCCTTAGAGTAAGGAAAGGGAGTGAATGAATGGAACGTTTTCTGGTGGAGCTTCTGCCAATTGTGCTCAGCTATGTGGCAGGAATCGCGATGGTGACGGTTGAGGTGTTTATTCCGGGCTTTGGTCTGCCCGGCATTTCCGGCGTGATCCTCCTGCTGGTAGGAGGATGGCTGACGGCCAAAACGTTTTCTCTTGGCGTTGCGATTCTGGTCATGGTCATTGTGGTGGCCATCCTTGCCGTTGTCATATTTGTTTTCCTGCGTTCGGCATCCAACGGGCGGCTGAAGCAGTCACCGTTTTTCCTGAAAGCACAGGAAGAGATGCCTGAGAAAAAGAAGGGCCAGATCAGCGTGGGCAGGAAAGGCAGGACCATCACGGCGCTTCGTCCTGCCGGAATTGCCATGTTTGATGCTGTGCGCGTCGATGTGGTGGCAGACGGGGAATTCATCCAGGCGGATGTGCCGGTTACGGTCACAGAGGTCAGGGGAAACCGGATTGTCGTAAAAGCCGCATAATTGTTTTGCAACTTCAGTGACGAGTGTCACTGCAGAAATAGAAGGAGGATTAAACATGATGGTACAGGGAGTTATAGTCATTGTTGTTATTCTTGTTGCGCTGCTGGTGTTTTTCCACTTTATTCCGGTGGGACTCTGGGTGTCTGCAATGGCATCCGGTGTGCATATTTCGGTCGGAACGCTGATCGGCATGCGTATCCGGCGGGTTTCTCCGAATAAAATCGTGGTGCCGCTGATCAAGGCGGAAAAGGCCGGCCTCAAGCTGGATATCGGACGGATGGAGGCCCATTTCCTGGCCGGCGGAAATCTGGACCGTGTGGTGACCGCACTGATTACGGCCCGTGGCGCCAACATCAGCCTGGATTTCCCGGAAGCGTGCGCCATTGACCTGGCCGGACGTGATGTACTGCAGGCGGTTCAGATGAGCGTTAACCCGAAGGTCATCGAGACCCCGACAGTTGCGGCCATTGCCAAGGATGGTATCGAACTTCGTGCCAAGGCCCGTGTCACGGTGCGTGCCAATATTGAGCGCCTGGTTGGCGGTGCCGGCGAGGAAACGGTTGTCGCCCGTGTTGGTGAGGGCATCGTTACCACGGTCGGTTCTGCGGAGACGCACAAAGCCGTTCTCGAGAATCCGGACCTGATCAGCCGTACTGTGCTGAGCAAGGGACTGGATGCCGGAACTGCCTTTGAAATTCTTTCAATCGATATTGCCGACGTGGATGTCGGACGGAATATCGGTGCACAGCTGCAGATGGACCAGGCTGAGGCAGACCGCCGCATTGCACAGGCCAAGGCTGAGGAGCGCCGTGCCATGGCTGTTGCCCGTGAGCAGGAGATGAGGGCGGAGGCACAGGAACAGCGTGCCAAGGTTATCGAGGCAGAGGCGGAGGTTCCGCGCGCCATGGCTGCCGCGCTTCGCGAGGGCAAACTGGGCGTCATGGATTATTACGAGATGAAAAATACCATTGCAGATACGGAAATGCGTGAAGCGATTGCCGGTGCCAATGGTGAAAGCGGACGGAAAGACACCAAAAAGTAATTGACGAGATGCTCCGTCCGGCCACAGCCGGACGGAGCCGGAAGGAAGCATGAAAGGAGGCGGTTTATGGCATGGATGAACTGCTAGGATTCATACCGGCGCTGATTATCTTTCTGGTTGTTGCGCTGACGAGCGGGAAGAAAAACACCAATGCAAAGAAACAGGCACCTCCGAAACAAACCGCCAAATCCGGGAAGAAGCCGGATGCACGTTCAATCGGCAAAGCCATAGCAGCCGAGAGAAAGAAAGAAGCAAAGAAACCGGTCAATGCAGACTCTGCGCCGCAGGGAGTGGATCCCTGTCACGAGGACATGCTGGGTCCGCGGGAGGAACAGATGGAGTTTCGTCCTTCCAGCGAAACAGAGCTTGCCGAAGCAGGGGAGGGCGAGGATCCCTGTCACGTTGGATACGCAGCGGAAACCCATGTTGAAGAGGATTCCCATGAGGACAGCGGCCGGGTGTTCACCCCGGGTGCTGTCGGGGATGCCATTGTCATGGCCGAGATCCTGAAGCGTCCCGCTGAACGCCGTCGGGAGCGCCCGCGATACCGTTATGGAAAGGCAGCAAATGAGTGAAAAGATACGTGTCCTGATTGCGGATGATGAACCCGGCATGCGCCTGATCCTGCGGAAGATCGTGGAGCGCGAGGAAGGATTTGAACTGTGCGGGGAGGCGGACAATGGTCCTGAACTGATCCGCCAGTTTGAGCAGCTGCGGCCCGATGTCTGTTTCCTGGATGTGGAAATGCCCGGACTGAACGGGCTTGAATGTGCCCGGCTGATTCAGGATATGGAACCCCGGACCATCCTGATTTTTGCCACGGCACATGAGGACTATATGGCCCAGGCCTTTGAGGTCTATGCGTTTGATTATCTGGTCAAGCCCTTTAAGCTGGAACGGGTCCGTCAGACTCTGCAGCGCATTCTCCAGGTAAAGTCCGATTTCAGAAATGCGGACGCCAGGCCTGTCCGGACGGTCCCTGCGCGGGGGCAGACCGGCCGGATCATGCTGCGGCATAAGGACGGGATCAACTTCGTCAGTGACAAGGACATTCTGCTCGTCCAGCGGGAGAACCGGTCAACGGTCCTGTATGCGACGGAAAACCGGCGCTTTGAAACCAGTGATTCCCTTTCCGAAGTGGAGGCCCGGCTGGATCCGGCCAAATTCTTCCGCTGTCATAAATCCTATATCATCAATCTGGATGCGATTGATACCATCACGCCATATGGCAGATGGACCTATGTGGTGCATCTGCAGGGGACGGATCAGGATGCCCTGATTACCCATGACAAGTACGAAGAACTGGAGAAAATGTTTGCGTAAAGTCACGATGAAAAAAGCCGGCTCAGCTGAGCCGGCTTTTTTCATGCAATGGGGGGAAAAAGAAAAACCCATCTTTTCAGACGGGTTGGATGACATCAGGCCTTGGCCATTTCACGTGCCATGCGAGCTTTTTCGCGGTTGGCGGCATTCTTCGAAATGACACCCTTAGAAGCTGCTTTATCGACAGCCGAAGAGGCGGCGCTCAGCATATCGGCACTGGCATTGCTTGCAGCAACAGCAGCGTCAAACTTCTTGATGGCAGTCTTCGTCTCAGACTTCACCATGCGATTGCGGAGCGTTTTATGCTCAGTAACGCTAACGCGCTTAATAGCAGACTTAATATTTGGCAAAGGAATTCACCTCCTCAGGAATAATCAAAATCAACAGGTGGTATTCTAGCACAAACGGTATCGCTGTGCAAGAGGTCAAAATCAAAAAAACAGGAATCAAGCCCGGTTTTTTGGCGGGAAAGTGGGCGTTACGCGCGAATATAAGCGTAAAGCAGGCGGACAGACTGAGCAGCAGCCATCTCAATAAAGGCTTTGTAATCCATCTGAGAGGAACCGTCTGCCGAGTCGGAAATGGCACGGAGGACACAGAACGGAACACGGTTCTGGTAACAGACCTGTCCGATGGCGCCGCCTTCCATGTCACAGGCGATGGCGTGGAAATGCTCCTGAATAAAGGCTTTCTTTTCATCTGAACCGATGAACTGATCGCCGGAGGCAAGGATGCCGCCCACGGTGCGGATGCCGAGAACCTTTGCACAGGCAATCAGATGCTCGGAAACGGTGCGGTCAGCAGGAATCTCCACCTTCTTGATATCGGAAAGGTAACCGATCGGATCGCCCAAAGCAGAGGTATCCACATCATGCTGCACGACGGCAGTGGAAACGGCGATGGAACCAATGGCCAGATCACCGGAGAGAGAACCGGCCACACCGGTGTCGATAATGACATCAGGATGATACAAGGAAATCATGGCTTGGGCGCACATGGCAGCCGCCACTTTGCCGATGCCGCCGACTGCAGTAACGACTTCCTTGCCGTCAATGGTTCCGGAAACAAAGGAAATGCCTGCAATCGTTTCAGATCTCGGGTCTTGAATAAATGAACGAAAACTTTCCATTTCGACGTTCATCGCAGCAATAATTCCGATCATTATTTTTGAACCCCCTTAAAAGATTAATTTATTATACTTCATTTATGGATTGGATGCAACTTAATTTTTCATAAGGAAAGATGCGGAAATTGGTCATTCTGCCTAAAAATCGGGAAAACTTCCGTTTTTTGCCCGGCATGCGGAAGGGTCAGGAAGGTCGTTGCCGCAAAAGCCGGGCGGCGGTGTCCGGATCCGGCGTCTCCCGCCAGGGGAGACCGGAATCATAGGACAGGCAGCCAAGGAGCGCCGTAAAGGCGTCACGGGTGTATCCCGAGTCCGGTGCGGCCGCGGAAAGAAGCTCAGCAGCGCGCCAGATGGCCGCCTCATAGAGATCATCCATGCTTTCGTGCCGGATTCGTTCAGGCTCGAAAATGGAAAACCAGGGGAGGTGCGCATCGTTCCAGAGGTCCTCATCGGGAATTTCAGCGGGAATCATGTGCGCGTGGGCTTTCTGATCCAGATGAAAAGGATGGAGCCGGCCCAGCAGGGTGTATTTCCGGCCGCCTGGCGAGGCCAGCGCCCGGGCGGTGAGAAACGAGGCGCGAAAGATGAGGTACAGGCGCTCCGCGGAGAGCACATGTTCGGTATACGCGGCCTGCATGGCCCGGGCAAACAGATCCGTGCATTCCCGCAGTTCACGGGGCGGCAATTGCTCAATGCCGGCAAGCTGCCGGGGAATGCCGACGGGATGGGCATCTCGCCGGTCCCGGACAATCTCATAGGCATGCTCGACGATTCCGTGCAGGTCTGAGGAATAGGTGCCATCCTTTCTCAGGGAGTGGCCGTAGACAAAGGGATGAAAAATGGTATCTGCGGCATAATGGGTGAGAAAGCCCTGCGCATAGGCACGCCGGACAGGCGTATCGGCCCCTTCCAGAAGGGCGCACAGAAAGGTTTCGGTCTCTTTCCGGTGCATCATAATCCCGGCGGCAGGGGCATTCTCGGCAAAGGTGCTGCGGAAGAATCCGTAAAACAGCGGGTCCGGCCCCTCACAGCCGGCCAGATAGGCAGTGCGGCAGAGGCTGTCCATGTGCAGGCCCAGTTCCCGGGCAGCGGCAAGGGCGACGGACTGGTGAACGTAGGATGCTGGCATAGTTGCTCCTTTGTGGACCGCAGCTTGGTCTTTCGGCGCTGCGGCTTTTCTGATGCTCATACTTGACAAACTGCCGCTGTGGCGGCAGGTCCTCTCCTTTATAGACGGATGACGGACAGACCAATAAAAGGGCCTGTCACGCCGGAGGGTGACAGGCTTTCATCAGTACTGGTCACCATGACGCTGGATCTGTGCATTCAGCAGGTGAATGTCCCCGCAGCTCATGGTAATGACCACATCGCCGGGGGCCCAGTGTTCACGGAGGTATTTTTCACAGTCGTCAAACGTCGGGCAATAGTGCACGTTTTGTCCGGTTTTGGCGATGGCATCCACCAGCATGGTGGCATGGATATCGCCGGGATCCTTTTCGCGCGCGGCAAAGATGTCGGTGATGAGAATTTCATCGGCCAGATCACAGCAGTGAATATAGTCATTGAACAGTGTCTTTACCCTTGAATAGGTGTGGGGCTGCATGACGGCAAAGAGACGCCGGTGCGGAAGCATTTTGGCATTCTGCAGGGCACTGTGCATTTCCGCCGGATTATGTCCGTAATCCGTATAAAGTGCCACGCCGCAGACATCACCGGTATGTTCAAAGCGCCGGTGAGGCGCGGTGAAGCGCTGGAGGGAGGCGGCAACGACCGAGGGCGTGGCGCCGGCCACGACACAGGCAGCCATGGTGGCCAGGGCGTGCATGACGTTGAATTCACCGGGGATGTTCAGGTGGATATGGGCCACGGTCCGGCCTTTAAAGGCCGCGTCAAAATCCGCGCAGCCCCGGTCATCATAGGTAAGGCTGTACGGGGCCCACTGGCAGTCGGCCGTCAGGCCGAAGGAGATGACATTGCAGGTCTGTTCGCGCATCAGCCGCCGGACAAGCGGATCGTTTCCGTTGCCGATCAGGGTGCCGTCTTTCGGAAGGAGAGAGGCAAAACGCGAAAAGGACTGATAGATATCCTCCAGATCCTTGTAAAAATCCAGATGGTCCTCTTCGATGTTGGTTACAACCGCGATGGTGGGATGAAATTCCCAGAAACTGCCGTGGTATTCGCATGCCTCGGCCACAAAGGTATCATGGCCGCCGACCCGGGTGCTGCCCCCGATGTAATCCAGCTGTCCGCCGATGTGGATGGTGGGGTCAAGGCCGGCATCAAGGAGAACCTCGGCGATCATGGAGGTGGTGGTCGTCTTGCCGTGTGTGCCGCAGATATTGATGGCTTTGGAATAGCCTTCCATGAGCTGCCCCAGAAGGGTGCTGCGCTCCATCTCGGGGATGCCCCGTTCAAGTGCCCGGGCCCGTTCCGGGTTCTCCGGACTGATGGCGGCGGAGAAGATCACCAGATCGGCGCCTTCGACGTTTTCTGCCCGGTGGCCGATGGTGACGTGAATGCCGCTTTTTTCCAGCATGTCCGTCAGGTAGGAACGGGTGTTGTCTGAACCGGTGACAAAATAGCCGTTATCTTTGAGCATGCCGGCCAGGCCGCTCATGGAGCTGCCGCCGATGCCGATCATATGGATGTGTTTTCCGCGAAACTGATTGATGTGAATCATGATGTACCTCATTCAGGGGAGTATAGTCCCGGCCAATTGCCGGAAAACTGGTTGTATTATAGTTTCTTTGCGGATTTTTCTCAAGAGCAGATGCACGGGCGGGGAAAAAAGGCGCCACCGGAAGCGGGGGCTTCGTAAAACAGTATTAGCGGAAGTTTCGACGACAATACAAATAATAGCCCATACACCTAGCAGCCGTTTCGATTCCGCTTTCAGCTCTTTTCCGTTGATGGGCTGTGCGACGTTCAGTTTATGCAGTAGCCGTTTTGCCTTTTTGATTCGATTCAGCTCATCGGCATGCCCTTTTCCGTATTTCTCCTTTGCTCCCTTGAAAAAGATGCTGTCGTACTTTTCCTGAATCGGATGAAGCTCTTTGAGGTCTTTCACAGCGTCCAGGATGGCGTCAATATCCCGGATACGCTTTTCTTTTGCTTTCATCTTGGCCTTTTCATCATTCAGCACCTGCGTGGCTTCCGTCAGCAGACTGGCAAAATCATGAATGGTCTTCATGCCGTTTCTGCTGAGATAGGAAGCAGTCACCATCAGTTCAGATAAATCTTTCAGCTGAGCATTGACCTGCGCTTTATGGCTCCAGTTTGATCTTTTTTTTCCCGCAGCTGACAGTATGCGTACAGCACATCATACAGAGGGAATTCTTCGGGACATTCGAGCTTTTCGTGGACAGCAATGGTCTCCTTCAATTCTTTCAGCCAATCCGTCAGAGAGCTGATCTTTTGACGGACTGCACGGAAAAGGGAATTGATCATCGCTACCGCTCTGTTGTGATCGCCCCGATCTGTATGAATACCCTTCTTCTCCAGGACGAAGGCGGCAGGCCCCAGGTGAACGGTGGGGGCCTGTTCGATTCCCTGGCGTTCGAAAGATCGCATATCAATGCGTTCTTCCCGTCCAGCTTGCTCCAGGGCGGCGTTCTGCATAACCTCCCATTCGTGCCGCCAGGTTTCACAGTTGCCCGGATCATTCCATCCATCCCAGCTGACGCACAGACGTTTGTATTTGCCGTTTGCCGTCCGGATACGTTCACCATTTTTATCCAGGATGAATTCAGTCCGGGTTTTCGGATTCCATTGCCCCTGTTCGTTCAGGGAGCGCATGGTCAAAAGTACATGAGCATGGGGATTCCCATCGCTGTCATCATGTCCTCTCCAGACTCCGCCATACGCATCTGACGATACTCTTCATCTGTCATATTCTCATTCCTTCCTCATTGTTATGGAACATTATCGATCCGCTGCAAAAGGTCAGAAGTGATGGCCGCATCATCAAGCAAGGACACTCCGAAGCACTTGCTTCCTGCATCTTTTAATGACGCCCCAACCAGATAAACCTGTTTTCGATCCAGAATCAGAAATCGATCATGGAAGGATGCGGATTTCTTCACCGTAAGGCTGGGGTATTGCGAATCGAACAGTTTGATATCGTTCTTTGATATCTGTGCGCTCGGGTACGTAATAATCATCACCTTGACACCTGCATTTTTCTTCGAGAGCATGTCCAATGTGTCGGTTGCGACATATCCGTCAACAAGAATAATCTCTAACTGCTTTTTGTATGAGGGAAATAAGGAAACTGTGAGCGTCATAAATCTGGCCATCAAAGAAAATCTTCTGCCTTGGTTCTTCACGCTCGCCAATAAACGCGAATACTTCATCAAAGCGTTCATCTGTTTTTCTTTCATAATCAAGCTGGCGTAGTTCAATGCTGCTTAGTCGGTCAAATAACGCAGCATTATTGGCGTACAAATGGCGTAGGGCAACAAATGTCCTCATGATCTGAATACTGACTTTAACAGCGATTTCACTATGAAGTACACTTGCAAGCATGCTGACTCCCTGTTCAGTAAAGGCGAAAGGAAGATACCTACGTCCTCCACGACCATTCTCGCCGTCATTTGAGATTCCAGATTGGAACCTCAGTTGATCGAATTCTTCCTTTGTCAGTCGAAAACGAAAATCTTCCGGGAATCGTTCGCTATTGCGGGTTACGGCCTTGTTAAGATTTTTTGTTTCAACCCCGTATAACGCTGCGAGGTCGCTATCGATCATAACTTGTTTTCCACGAACGATATGAACAAGACGGCTTATATCTCTTTCCTCCGTGACGACATGAATCACATCAATAGCTGTCTGTCGATTCTCTGCCATGATAACGTCTTCCTCCACCTTGATTTTCAAAGCCATGTCACTTTAAGCGAAACACAATCTTCTTGAGGTGCCAAAATGGAACCTCAAAATGTTTACAGCCCGGATTTCCGTGTGTATATTGTTTAAGCCTTCGCGATTCATTTCATCAGGTTTAACTCTGTGATGCAACACCATTTCATAGCATAACCTCCGTATAAATTTTTACCTTTTCATCAACATGAAGCAACCGGGCATATTGCATCAGATGATTTAGATTTTTGCGATTGCTTGCCATGTACGGGGTACGAGGGATCAAGTAATTTCCGGATTTGAATCATAAAAAACCGCAGGCACGGTCTACATTGATCATGCCTGCGGTCGTTTTTCTGTTAGAGGGCATTGATGACCTCTACTCTGACGATTTCTTCTGCTCGGCTGAGGATGCTGTTCATCTCGCCGACCCATATCATGGGCTGTTCGGCTTTCAGACGTTCTGTGATGCCTTCCAGCTTCTTCATCTGGCCTATTAACTGTTCCATCATAGCCTCTGCTCTTTCATTTGCATCAGCAAGATGCTTGTGCAGAGTACCATCCAGAATCAGCCTTTTATACAGCCCCGGATGCATTTCTTCCAGGTATGCTTTGTGCATCATGCCCCATCTGCCAACGGAGCGCTGATCACAATCATCAATCATCAATCATCAATCATCAAGTCAGGGTAGTACATACCATCTTCGCCCATAGTATAAGTGCCGCCGAGTTCTTCAAACAAGGATTTCATTGAGGTTTCCTCCATAATTCAATATTGACCAATCCAGTACG
>JAGAHV010000009.1:0-5991 GCA_017626895.1 Clostridia bacterium
CGGGATGGATTGGCGAATGCAAAGGTCGGGATTCAGTGATGATCAATCTGTCTGATTCGACGTTTGCATACCTGGACGGAAGCCATGATGAGCCGGGTTCCCCGAATGGAGCAGTGAAATGACTGTGGGATGTATGGAAGAAACAGACCGGGAAGGTCTGAAACGACAGGACCATTTTCCAGCGACCTGAGTCCGGACATTCAGAAGTTCGTCAAGAAAAAACCGTGTGCGGAATGAGCCGCATGAGGAAAAAATACAAAGCCGGCAGGCTGAATCATTCACTGTAACCGAATTCCCTCCGGACCTCCGGAAAAGGATGGACTATGGCTGGATACAGGCAGAAAACGGGGGAAGGAGAGGCCCTGTCGCGCAGCGACAATTTGTTAAATCCAGGCCTCAGACAAAAGCAGCTCCGGCAAACGACCAACATTGAGGCCTGCAAAAGAGGAGCTTTTTCGATTCTCCGGCTGATCTGTCAGTGAAGACTGTCACACATGCTGCCATATTCCCGGCGTATCTGTGTCTGGCTGTGAAACCGGCTGTTTTCTATAATAAATATAAAAAAACACAAAAGTAGTGAGAATACGAAGAAAAATTCGTATAGCAAGAGAAAATATATTGACAGAATAAAATGGGGGGGGGGTAAAATGAAATCGGTTAAACCGAAAAAGCGGAAAGGTAATATCCTTTTTTCCGATTTTTGTTCTGCAGCTCTCTGATCTGTCTGTCTCTCACATGATTCAGAGAATGCGGCATGTTTTGGTGAAACAGGATGGAAACATGGATGTTTCCGGAAGATGAAGGAAAACGGGAAAACGATTTTCTTTTTCCGTCATTGGTCATTTGTCTGAGGCCGGGGATTGACATACAGCCGCTGTGCGATACGCCCAATGAGGGAAAAGCTGCCTGGTCTTTGGGTATTGCTGTTTTCCGGGGGTATGCCGGACAACCTGCCGATGTGCGACAGGTTCAAGGGTTGAGAGATGCCTGGTCATTTGGCACTGCTGCATTTCCGAAGTGCATACCGGACAGATTGTCACTGTGCTGGAGGCCCAATGAGGGAAAAGCTGGCTGGTCTTTGGACATTGCTGTTTTCCGGGGGGGCCTACCAGACAAACTGCCGCTGTGCGGCAGGCCCATTCACAGCTGTCACCTGCCGATCAGCTTCCTGACCTGGACGGGCTGAACGGGACAGGAACAGGTCTGAGTCGGAGCGGACACAGGTGCGGATCAACCCGGGAAAAGGTGGGGCAGAGATCCAAAAAGCCGGGAACATGCCGTGTACAGTCTCAGGGGGAAAAAAATGGAAAGGCGAAGGAAAGCAGCGGTCGGTGTCATCTGTATTCTTGTCGGCGTTTTGCTTTTTCTTTTGTTTTATGTTTTTGTCCGAAAATATGATGCCAGTCAGCAGGTACAGGACCGGGGCTCAATGAGCGAAGGGTTTGGTCAGCAAAGGGAAAATGTTATCGGCGGCAAAAGCTATAAACTGAAATGGGATCTGGAGACGTTTCTGCTGATCGGGACGGACCGGATGACCAGGGAGCAGACCGGATACCGGTCAGGCGGTCAGGCGGACACACTGATTCTGCTGGTGGCGGATCATCAGGAAAAAGTCATCCGGATGCTGCAGCTGGACCGGGATACGATGGCCCAGGTGACGGTTCTGGGCGTTCTGGGCAATTATGCCGGTCTGCGTGAGATGCAGATCTGTCTGGCACATGCGTACGGTGCCACGCCGGAGGAGAACAATCAGCATACGGTGGAGGCAGTATCAAGGCTGCTGGATGACATTCAGATTGACGGGTACCTTTCGATTGATCTGGTGGATATCCCGGCGGTGAACCGGATGCTGGGCGGCGTGACGGTGACCCTGGAGGATGATTTTTCGCAGTTTGATCCGCAGATGGTCCCGGGGGCGACGCTGAAACTGACGGACCAGCAGGCGGAACTGTTCCTGCACAGCCGGATGATGATTGGAGATGGCACGAACAGCAGCCGGATGCGGCGCCATCGGATGTACCTGGATGAGGTGATCCGGATGATACGGGAAAAGCTGTCGCAAAACGCCTCATACGGCAATCAGCTGCTCAATCAGCTCTCGGAAATCAGCGTTTCCAGTGTGAAGACGGGAAAGCTGATAAATGTGCTGAACCGGATCTATAACTACACCATTTCGCCCATGGAAACCCTGGATGGGGAATACCGGGTGGGACAGGATGGTTTTAAGGAGTTTCATGCGGATCAGACAAGCATTGATAACTGGGTGATAAAAAGTATTTGCGAGTAATCGCGGATCCTTTTTATATATATAAAACAAGAGGTGGATAAACATGAAAAGGTTGGTTGTACTTCTGGCGGTTGCACTTGTACTTGTATTTGCGGTTTCGGCCCTGGCTGAATCCACGGTCGTGCCCACTGAGGAGGCCACGGAGACTGTGAAGACAGAGTCCCCGAAGATTGAGGACATGACCAGCGTGGACGATGGCGGGAGTTCCGATTCCTCATCGAGTTCCTCATCGAGTTCCTCAACGACAACAAGAACAACAACGACTGTTGCTGCGGATCCGGATGCCACGCTGAATGATGATGTCAGCAAGTATGCGAATAATCCTAAGGCGATTATTGCGGATTACGGCATCGACACGTTCAAGGAGCCGGTAATTTTTGAGTCCGTGACAACCGTCGGGACAAATACGAATTCCCTGACCATTTCTCAGCAGTCACTGACAGAAGAGGATGAGGTTGCCGTCTTTGTTGTCTACAGACTCAACGGAAAACTCAAGAGAGTTCAGCTCAACAAGTTCCACTGGGAGAATGGAAAGATTGTCTGCGAGGTTCCGGCGAATGTTGCCCGTGAAATCGAAGGAAAGCAGATCCGCATTGATGTGATCGGCGAAGCAAAGTAAGGTCAGGGACAAATCTGAGAATCCCAATAATCAGAGGTTTTTCCCAGTATTTCTCGGTGTGCTGAGAGATACTGGGAAAAACTATTCTGGATGAATCTGAGGCGACAATGAACGAACGGAAAGGGAACAGGATGGCGCAGGAACAGGAAAAAGCGGCCGTGAATCCGGCCGGCAACTGGCAGCTGGCCGTACAGCCGAACAATGCCGAGGGTGAAATAGAAATTGATCTGGTGGAACTGTTTTTCAATCTGCTTGAGCATGCGTTCTGGATCATACTGGTTTCCATCCTGTTCGCTGTCGGATCGGGCGTATTTACGGTGTACATGATCAAGCCGAAGTACTCGGCCACCTCCGGTCTGTATGTCATGAGCCGGCAGGATTCGGCGATTAACCTTTCGGACCTGCAGATCGGTTCGAGCCTGACCATGGATTACCAGGAAGTGTTCAACAACTGGCATGTACAGGAAAACGTGCTGCAGCGGCTGAATCTCAATTATACCTATGATCAGCTGGGGTCGATGATCAAGCTGAGAAACCCCAACAATACCCGTGTCCTGTATATTACGGCCACCTCGGGGTCCCCGGATGAGGCAAAGAATCTGGCGGATACGTATGCACAGGTGGCAAGGGAATTCATCGCGGCCACCATGGATACCCAGCAGCCCAGCATCTTTATGGAAGCGCTGTGGCCGTCCAGGCCGTCCTCACCCAGCCTCTCAAAGAATATCCTGATCGGCTTTGCCATCGGTTTTGTGCTGAGTGCGGGCATTTTTGTGGTGCATTTCCTGCTGGATGACCGCGTGCGGGGCAGCGAGGATGTGGAGAAATATCTGAACATGCCCCTGCTGGGCATGATGCCAAAAGAGAAGAAGAGTTCGAAATCGAATCGGAAGGCTGAAAAGGAGAGACGGAAGTGAAGCAGTGCGTCATCGGGAATCTGCCCACGCTGGATTATACGGGGGAGGAATCGCTCAACACCATCACCGCCAATCTTCTTTTTGCAGGACGGGACCGGAAAAAGATCATCGTGACCAGCTGCTCGGCCTCGGAGGGAAAGAGCCACACGGTGATGCATATTGCGCGCAATCTTGCCCAGCGCGGCAAGCGGGTCTGTATGGTGGACGCGGATCTGCGCCGTTCCATGAACATTTCCACCTACCGGATCAAAACGGAGGAAGGGTGGACGGGACTGGCCCATTATCTGGCGGGCTACAACGACATTGGTGATGTGGTCTATCAGACCAACATCCCGCGCTTTTACTTCATTCCCATCGGGCGCGAACTGGTCAACCCCATCCGCCTTTTGGATACGCCGGACTTTGGCCAGCTTCTGAATCAGCTGGCCAAAGAGTTTGACATGGTCCTGATCGATGCGCCGCCGGTGGGCGTGGTGGTGGATGCGGCCGTGATTGCCGCCCAGTGTGACGGGTGTCTGTTTGTCATTGAGTACAACCGGACCCACCGGCGGGAAATCAATACGGCGCAGCGCCAGATCGAGAGCAGCGGCTGTCCGGTGCTGGGATGCATTCTGAACAAGGTGGATGTGGATTCCCTCAGTTCAAAGCATTATTACAACCGGAGCTATCAGTCCCATTATTATTCGAACTATTACAAGAAGGACAAGGAAAAATAACCGAAATTGATCCGGAACAGAAAGACAAGGGGAATGTTTACAGACATTCACCATCATATCATCTATGGCGTGGATGACGGAGCACCTGATTTTGAGACGGCGGCGAAGATGCTGAAAATGGCGGAGGCGCAGGGAGTGGGGCGGATCATCTGCACCAGTCACGCGAATCCGCTCCGTTCCTTTTTTAACCTGGAGGTGTACCGGGCGCGGATGAGTGAGGAACAGCAGTACCTGAAGAGTCAGCAGATGAATATCAGACTGGCCGAGGGATGTGAAATCATGTGGATGGAATCCGTGCCGCGGCTTTTGAATGAGGGACAGCTGCCGACACTGAATCACTCACGGTATGTGCTGGTCGAGTTTTATCCGGATGACAAGCTTAAGCGGATCCGGGGTGCCCTTGAGAGCCTTTGCATTGCCGGTTACTCGCCGGTACTGGCTCATGCGGAGCGATACCGTGCCCTGCGGCCGTGGAAACGGCTGAGGGAACTGCACAATTCCGTCAATGTCGTTGTGCAGATGAACGCCGGGACCATCCTCCGGGTGTCGAAGCTGGGCTGGCTTGAGGATAAGACGCCGCGTCATTTTCTTGAGGAGGGACTGGTGGATATTGTGGCAACGGATTCGCACAATACCACAGGCAGATCCTGCCGAATGAACGATGCATTCCAGGTGCTGGGTGATCTGTTCGGCAGCGAAGCAGCGGTTGAGATGTGTGCCATGAATCCTAACCGCATCTGGAATGATGAGATCATCGGGTAAGAACCCAGAGAATAATTATTTGAACGATTTTGCACGGACAAGATGCCCGGGTGCAATAGGACCCGAAAACGAACGCGAAACACCGACTTGGTCAATGGTACGGCGGCGCAGCCAGGTGTTTCATGCCCGGCGTCCGGAGGAAAATCGTTCAAATAGTTATTTCCTGTGCTAATATGCCGGGCATGGCCCGGCAAAAAAGGCCCTGTCGCGCAGCGACAGTCAGCCGAATTTGGATTAGAACCAGGCTGGTCAAAGGACCAACATTGAGGCCCGGCGAAAAAGGCCCTGTCACGCGGTGACAGTCAGCCGAATTTGGATTAGAACCAGACTGGTCAAAGACCAACATTGAGGCAAAAAAAAGGCCCTGCCGCGCAGCGACAGTCAGCCGAATTTGGACCAGAACCAGACTGGTCATAGGACCAACGTTGAGGCCTATAAAAAAGGAAAGGCCGGAAGGGGCAGCTTTTGCCAGGATGGCGCGCACCCCCAGGATGACAGCCCGACCCGGAAAACCGAAGGATAAGCAGATTCGGGTGGGTTATGGGCTGTATTTTAGGTTTAACCGGTTTTTGGCCCGACGCCCCGGCGTCGGCAGGTCTGGCAGGCTCATTCGCAAAGCAGCGACGCCGAATGACCAGTGAGCAGACGAAAAAGGTATGGGCCCGACGCCCCGGCGTCGCCAGGTCAGGC
>JAGAHV010000101.1:0-30557 GCA_017626895.1 Clostridia bacterium
AACTATTATATCTGTATGTTTTAGACGTGTCAATATATATTTTTCTCGTTATTACGCCATTATATGGTTGTGTGCACAGATTTGGACAAAAAAGATAGGTAGAACGGGCATGTTCTACCATATCGTCGAAAGTACCGTTAACCACCCTTTTCTTTTGGGCGTTATCTCCCGCAGGGGCTTTGAGGACATGGATGATCACTCCTTCTTTCTATTTTTTGAGCGGCATGCCGCTGAAAGGCAGTGTCAGGGCAGTGTCGGCGGGAAAAGCGGAGTTGTGCCGATACGAAGGGTCTTCTCTGCCGGTGAGAAGGCACTGAGCAGCACCGTAAAGCGGTCCGGACTGACCGGATAGGCGCCGCCCATCCGGCTGGCCAGGTTATGTTCCCCGAAAGCGGGGGACAGGGTCAGGCGGCCAAAGGCGTCATCCGTGACCTCAAGGCTGCCGCCGGTCAGTGTCAGGGTCTTTCCTGCCTCTCCCTCCAGCAGGAACTGGCTGCCGCGGACGTGTCCGGGGGTGAAGCCAAATTCAAGGCGGATGGGAACACCGGTGAGACCGGACCAGCGCAGGTGCAGAAGGATGCCGTCTTCTTCCACCTCGATGTCAATGTCGGTGACAAGGGCGTCCCGGATCTGGCGCTGGCGGGAATGGACGTTGTCCATCTGCCACCAGTCCCTGGTGTCAGGGCCGTTCCCGTCAAAGGGCAGGTAATACCAGCTGTCCATGCGGCAGCTGAGATGGCAGCCCTTTTCGGTCATGCGAATCTGCCCGGCCCGGAAGTTGCGCTTTTCGCAGACGTTGCTGTAAATAGCCAGGGTGAGCGCCATCCCTTTGTGCATGACATGAAGGAAATCCGGCCGGTCAGTGAGAACGGTGCAGGTCAGATCCCGGCGGCGCCACCGGGCAATGCCGGAATCGGCATAAAGACGGCTGTAATGGTCAAGCCCGTGCAGGTCCGGCATGGCCGGCGCGTACTGCTGCAGTTCCGGAAACCGGAGCAGCCAGGGCAGGCCATAGGGGACGATGCGGGCCGATGCGCAGTACTGCGCCATCAGGTTGGCCCAGGCGGCAAAGTCCGGATCCTTTGAGAGATAACCGGTGAGAAGATAGAGAATAAAGTATCCGGCGGGATAGATTTTGTGTCCGAAATCCTGCCGGGTGGAATTGAGGGTGAAGATGGATCCGTCCGGCTCGAAATAGTGGAGCATCATGGTGAGATTGGCCCGCGCGGCACGAAGGTAGTGCGGGTCCTGGGTCAGGAGATAGAGACGGATCATCTGTTCATCATTGACGACGTTGTACGTGCCGGCGGACCGCTCGGCGAATTCACCGTCTTCGTTGATGTCCAGTCCCTCACCCAGGTAACGGTCGGCGCAGCGGTCAAAATCCGGACGGCTGCAGATGCGGGCCGCTTCCTTGAGCGCGGCAGAGATGGCCCACCGGTGATTGGGGGTATGGAAGCCGCCGGAAACGATGCCCTCCCCGGCCCGTTCAATCAGTTCTCTGAGTCCTGTGCGGATCTCCTCAAGGCCCGGCGCCTCGCGCCCGTCGAGGACGGCATAGGCGTCCATCAGCTGATTGAGGGTAAAGGCAGTATCCGGAGCGGTATCAAAATTGCAGGTGATCAGATCAAAGCAGCCGCTTGCCCGCCGGTTCCGGCGCAGATAGTCAAGCATGCTGAGGATGACGGAGAGAACCTCCGGCTGATGACAGTGCTCGCTTTCATCAAGCACATAGGCAATCATCAGCTGGGAAACCATAAATCCGGCCGTTCGTGTATCAATGGTATAATCCGGCTGGAGCGGTGTGCCGAGAACAGGACTGAACCGGCTGAGAAGCCGGGTACATTCCGTGTCCAGATCCCGGATCATGGGGGTCAGACGATCCATGGGAAAAACCTCTTTCCGATGCGGATCCGGGTCAGACGGAGAGCGGTCCCTGCCTGACGGGAAACCGTACAATTTATAACGTTTATATTTGGATTTTACTGAACCGGGTAAGGAAAGTCAAGGGAGTGTTTCGCTGATTCAGCCTGAGAATCAGCTGAGATTCAGAACTCCTGCGGGGAAACCGGCTGACCGTCAAAATCAAGGAGGGTGACCTCCCGGAGCGTGAGGTTCTCCGCTTCGTGCGTGAGCAGCGGAACGGTGGGATGTTCAAGGATGTCCATTCCCTCACCAGGGCGCAGGTCAACGCGATGGATGGGCCATTTGCTGGTCCGCCGCAGCGCGATGCGCACCTGTTCCATCCGGATGCCGGAAAGACGTCCGGGAACGGCGTAGAAGACGGCACCGTTTTCCCCCTCACAGTCGATGTTGAAGAAACGGATGTTCCGGATGGAGCCGCCCTTTGTGTCCTTGTCCCGGTCCACGGCGGTGACGGCGATGGGCTCCGCGCAGCCCCACCAGTTCTCGGCGAAGCGGCGTGTCCGGATGGTGATGTTGGTAAAGGATACGTTGCGCACGTTTCCGGCATCCCGGATCTGAATGGAGAGTCCCCGGTTGCTGGAATCGATGATGCAGTCACTGAACTGGATATCCTCAAAGTCATCCACGCCCTCCGTGCCGATCTTGAGGGCGGCACTGGTGGAAATCAGGGTGCAGCCGGAGACAATGACGTCTTTGGTATGCGGATACTCGTGATTGCCCAGGGTGTTTTTCATGCAGATGCAGTCATCCGCGCATTCCACATGGCAGTCCCGGATCCGGACGCAGCGGCTGTGATCGACGTCAATGCCGTCGGAATTGGCCACATCCAGGGGATTGAGAATGCGGATGGCATCGATCAGGACATCCCTGCAGCCCCCGATGTGGAGGGTCCAGAAAGCGACATTGCAGAGGACGCAGTCCCGGAAGGTGAGGTGACGGCAGTTTTCAAAGTAGATCAGTGTGGGGCGCGGATAAAAGTCACCAGTGACGTAATAGGGGGAAACCCGGCGGACAAAGGCATCGCCGCACCCGTCAATGGTCCCGGGGCCCGTGATCGAGGCGAACTCGGCATCAAAGGCGTATAAAAAAACATAGGAGGGTTTTCCGGTGACGGGGGTGCCCACAGAGGAAACGTTCCCCTCTCTTTTCGGCTGGTCCGGCCGGAAATAGGCCTCCAGCCGGTCCAGGGCCCGGAGGGTGCTGCCGTTTTCCAGATGCAGTTCCACATGGCTTTTGAGGGTCAGACTTGAACTGCGGTAGGTGCCGGGATGCAGAAGGACGCGGCCGCCGCCGGCCCGATGTGCCGCGTCGATGGCCGCCTGAATCGCAGCGGCATCATCGCTCACGCCGTCGGCTCTGGCACCGTAATGAATGGGATCAAAGTCCATGATTTATTCCTCCTTTGCATACAGTTCGCTGAGACGCTGACATTCACGGGCAATCCAGACGGGAATTTTCTCAAAGAGCGCGGGCCAGGGCAGAAAATGATCTGCCGGGACGGGCGGCTGCCGGAGAAAACGGAGAGACGGGGTAAAGGAAAGGTGCTCCCGAAGCCAGCGGATGCTGTTTTGGTTGTCGCGGTCCGTGGGGACAAAGAGGTCTTTTCCGCTGGGGGACCAGGCAGCCTCAAAAGGGTTCCCGATGAGCACCGGACCGCCGGCCTGCGTGCAACACCGGTCCCAGCCCGGGTAGAGCCGGGTCATGTCGCCGGAGGCCAGAAACGCGTGCTTGCCGGGCTGACAGAAAGCCTGGACATGGCCATTCTCTGGCAGAAGGGCGCCCGGAAAATCCGGAAGGAGCAGATTCAGATATTTCCCGTGATAGCTGCCCTGTGCATCACGAAGGTCCCCGTCCGGGCCGAGAAAGACCCAGATATGCTCAAGATCGTACATGTGTTCCACGTCGTAATCGAAGTAGAACGCATATTCAATGACTAACCCGCCTAGTTCCGGCTCGATCCGGCGTTTGGGAAACGAGGCACTTTGGGCAGCCGTGCGGAAAATGGTGTACCCGACGGCCCGCAGGGGGATGGTTTCGGCAGCGTCCATGTGAAGAATCGGGGCATAGGCAAGTGCCAGTTCAGAATCAGTCATCCTCATCCTCCAGCTGCGATTCAATGAGTTCAGCCAGCGGGAACAGTTCCTCCGGGGTATGGATGCGCCAGGTGGGGATATCATCCGGACATTCCGGTTCAAAGGAGCGGCGGCTGGACCAGTCGAGGAGGACGGAGCGGATGCCGAAGCGGCTGGCGCCCCGGATATCCCGCTTTACATTGTTGCCCACCATGATGATGCGGTGTTTGTCCTTCTCAGTCAGTGACAGGGCCTGCATGGCGGATTCAAACATCCGGGACGAGGGCTTGTCCTCACCGACTTCCTCGGAAATGATCCAGGCGGAAAAGATGTGGCTGAGGCCATGCTCCTCCATCATGTTCCGGAAAGAGGCGGTCAGGCCGTCGGCAACCATGACAATCGGGAATCCGCTGTCGTGCAGGGCGAGCATCGTGTTGCGGGCACCCGGAATGCAGTCCGCATGCGTGACGACGCTCTCAGCATTCCGGACCTCGGTTCCCTCATCAATGATGGTATCCCCGATATCGGTAAAAATGATCAGTTTCTTTTTCATGGGATGTTTCCTCCGGTTGTGTGAAATGCCCTGCCGCCATGGAGGAGCAGCAGGGCATCATCATTGTTTTTTGCCGATTGGAACGGCATACGGGAACTGACTGTGTCAATCCTCAGAACGAGAAAAGTATATCATAGGTCGGTTATCGTGACAACGTGAAAAGTGATTGTTTTTTAGGGAGAGCCATGTTAAACTGAGTGCTGTCATGAAATCGCAGACGGAGGAATGGCCATGCCGCGCAGCGGCAGCTTGGTCAGATCCGAGTGCATGTGAAGCGGTTCCGCGAAAGACCAGCATTGAGGCAGAAGAAAAGTGACCCTGCCGCGAAGCGGCAGGGTTGTCAGATCTGAGTGCATATGAAGCGGCTCCGGCGAAGGAATGACATTGAACAGTGGAGGAGGACAGCTGAGTTGAAGACCTACATTGAGACTGCCCTGGCACCGCGTATCCGGGGTGACGGCGGCTGGGTGGAATTTGAGTCACTTGAGGGAAAATGCCTGACCCTGGTTTTCAGAGGAGAGTGCTCCAAGTGCCTGATTCTGGACAGGTGCTGCAGATGGATCGAAGAGAAGATCCGGACGGATCTGGGGCAGGAGGTACAGGTCATTCCTGTACGAAAGAAGCCCTTTTTCTGGGATAATTAGTCAGGAGGAGAAGTATGGCTCATGTAAAAGTTGTCCGCCGGTCCATGCGCCCGGAAGAGTGGACGGACCTGCGTTTTACCTGGCTTCAGCGGGGCATCTGGGCAGATGAGGAGGAAATCACCGGTCTGCGGGTCCGTGATGCGCATCAGATCAGTGAAAATGCCTATGAATTTGTGGACGGGGAGGAACGGCCGCTGAATCGCGGGGATATGATGTTCACCCCGGATGGCACGGCCTTTATCCGCGGAACGGCGAACATTCCGGAACGCTTTGCCGGGCAAAGGGTCTATCTGCGCCTGCATACAGCGGCGGAGATGATTGTCCGCGTCAACGGAAAACTGGTGGGCGGCATTGACCCGAACCGGGATGCGATTCTGCTGACCCCCTATATCGACCGGCCTGAACTGACCATTGAAATTGAGGCCTATAACCGTTCCAAGCCGGATGATGAACGGAATCCGGCCTCGCTGAGCACCAGAGGCTGCCGGCAGATTTTTGAGGGCGCGTTCCTGTGCACCCGGCGGGACAATGTCCAGTCCCTGGTCTATGACTATATTCTGTTCATGGACATGGCCCACAGCGAATACTTCAATGAGGATCTGAGACGGTACCTGTTTAAGGAACTCAGCAAGGCGCTGGATTTTGTGGATTTTGACACCTTTGAAGGCGTGGATGAGGCTGCCCGGTATGTGGAGGAGAAGATCTATCAGAATACCGATTTCAAGGGCTCCGGCGACGTGGCACTGGTTGCCCACAGCCATCTGGACATTGCCTATTACTGGCGGCGCATTCATGCGGTACAGAAAAATGCCCGGACCATTCTGATTCAGCTTCGCCTCATGGACCGCTATCCGGAATTCCGGTATACGCATACCCAGGCCTATACCTATGAGACGCTGGAAAAGTACTATCCGGAACTCTTTAAGGAGCTCTCCGCCCGGGTGGCAGAGGGCCGGTTTGAACCGGTGGGCGCCATGTATGTGGAGCCGGACTGCAATATCCCGGCGGCGGAGAGCCTGATCCGGCAGTTCCTGTACGGCCAGCACTTTTTCCGCCGTGCTTTTGGGAAAACGGTGGACAACGCCTGGCTGCCGGATGTCTTTGGCAACAGCTGGATTCTGCCGCAGATTCTGCGCAAATGCGGGGTCTCCTATTTTGTTTCCAACAAGATGTCCACCTGGAACGACACCAACCGGTTCCCGCACAACAACTTCATCTGGAAGGGCATTGACGGGACAACCGTGTATGCCTGTGTGCCGCCCACCCATTTCATTACTTGGAATATGCCCAGTCAGGTTCAGGAAAACTGGGAGGCCTATCAGGACAAGGAGACAGGCGGACAGACGCTGCAGATGTACGGGTACGGGGACGGCGGTTCCGGCGCCACGGAGGAAATGGTGGAACTGGCCCGGCGTTTCCCGCGGGTCAGCGCCATGCCGAAAGTGGAACTGACCGGCGGATCCGAATTCCTGCACAGGAATTTTGACGGAAATCAGGAACTGGCCACGTGGGACGGGGAACTGTATCTGGAAATGCACCGGGGCACGTTTACCACCAAGTCCAATCTCAAGCAGCTGAACCGTCAGATGGAGTTCATGCTGCGCAATGCCGAACTGGTGCTGGCACTGAGAGCTTTATCAGGTAAGGCGTATCCGGGGGAGGAACTGACAGAGATTTATAAAAAGGTGCTGCTCAATCAGTTCCATGACATTCTGCCCGGATCCCACATCCGCCCGGTCTATGAGGACGCCATGGCGGATTACGAGGAGGCAAAAAAGCGCCTGAGGGCCCTGCTCTCAGAGGCGGTTGTTCCGGATCGGCTGTTTAATTCCCTCAACTTTGACCGCACGCTGGTGCAGTTCATCCCTATGGACGGCGGCGCGTTTGAGCGGGACGGCGTGACCGGGACGTACCGGGCACTCCGGATTCCGGCCCTTGAGGCGGCGGATGTTCCCAAAAGCGATGAGGCAGGAAACGCCGACTGGATTCAGGTCTGTCCGGCAGAAAATGGAAAAGTGCTGGTAAAGACCGGAAAATGGAAAGCGGCGCTGTTTGAGGACGGCAGCTTTGAAAGCCTTCAGGACAGCAGCGGCCGTGAATATGTGCGGGCCGGTGCCGGGTTTAACAAACTGCATATCTGGGCGGACCATCCGGGCATGTATGATGCCTGGGACATTCTGCCCAACTATAAGGACGTCGAACTTCCGGTCCGCGTGGTGAAGGGCCTCCGGCTGACAAAAGCGGATGCCGCGTGTGCGGAGCTGACGGCGGACCTGGCTACGGAAAAGAGTACCTGGCAGATGATCATCCGTTTCTTCGCCTCGGATGACCGGGTCATCGAGGTGGAGCATCAGGTCGACTGGCACGAGAAACACCGTCTGGCCAAGGTCAATTTCGGCCCGGATGTGCTGACGCGGGAAATCGTGTGTGATACCAGTGCCGGCTATATCCGGCGCAGCCTGACGAAAAATACCAGCTGGGAGCAGGCCAGATATGAGGTCTGCCACCATAAGTGGTTCGATCTCAGCGAACCGGACGGCGGCGTGGCCGTGATCAACAGCGGCAAGTACGGTGTCGGCCTTGAGGGGGATGAGGTCAGTCTCAGCCTTCTTCGTTCCACGATCCGTCCGGACATTGAAAGCGATATGGGCAGGCACAGTTTGCGCTACCTCATTGTGCCGCATGAAGGGGACCATCTGGCGGCAAAAATCAACCGTCTGGCCTTTGAGTACAATGTCCCGCTGGTCAGAGCGGAGCCGGCCGTTCCCGAACAGCTTCGTCAGATGCTGATCGGTGCGCCCCTGTGGCTGCAGTGCCTCAAGATTTCAGAGGACGGGCAGTATCTGGTGATCCGTCTGAGCGAGCAGGACGGCCGCCGCGGTACCCTTTCCCTGCCTGTGGAGATGGTCCGGATGAACATGCTGGAGGATGCGGAGGGACCGGCGGACAGGATCAGCTATCATCCCTTTGAACTCCTGACTCTGGGCATTCCCCTTGAAAAACTGAACAGACAGGCATAAAAAGATGCGGGCACTGCCCGCATTTTTTTTCGGTTGTCCATGGGCGGGAAAGCCGCTATAATACTGTCATCATCTGGTCGGAGGAAAGAGAAATGAACCGTAAAATCGTGGTGATGATTCCGCGGCTTGAAACGGCACTTGAGGACCGCATCCGGGAAAAGGCCGGGGCTCTAGGATTCAGTGCGGAATTCTATGCAGATGAAACGGATGCGCGTGCGGCGGTGGCGGATGCGGAAATTCTTGTCAGCAATGTGGTTTCTCTGTGTGCACATGCCCCAAAGCTCAGGTGGATGTGCACCTCCAATGCCGGTGTGGAGGGGTATCTGCAGCCGGGTGTTTTCGCCGCTGAAAACGTGATGCTGACCAATTCCTCCGGCGCGTACGGGGTGACCATTGCCGAACACATCGTGATGGTGACCCTGGAAATGATGCGCCGGGAGGCGGAGTACCGCAGCATTGTCGCGGCCCATGATTTTCGGCGCGATCTGGCCATTCGATCCATCTACGGGGCCAGGGTGACCCTGCTGGGAACCGGGGATATCGGCAGAAAGGCGGCGGCCAGATTGCGCGGTTTTCTGCCGGCCAATGTGACCGGCGTCAGCCGGAGCGGACGTCCGGTGCCGGAAATGGATCAGGTTGTTCCGGTGACAGAACTGGACAGTGTTCTGCCGCAGACGGATCTGCTGATCATGTCCCTGCCCGGGACACCGGAAACGGTCCATATTCTGAACGAGGAACGGATTCGCCGCCTGCCCCGGGAGGCGTATCTGGTAAATGTGGGACGGGGGAGTGCCATTGACCAGGGAGCGCTGGAACGGTGCATGCGGGAGGGACATCTGGCCGGCGCGGCGCTGGATGTGTTTGAACTGGAGCCGATACCGCCCGGGGATTCGATCTGGAGCTGCCCGAGACTGCACATTACGCCGCATTGCTCGGGGAACATCACGCTTTCTCATACGCGCCGGTTCATTGTGGAAATGTTCCTCAGGGATCTTGAAAACTATGCGGCAGGCAGGCCCCTTGAGGCACTGGTCAATCGGCAGCTGGGTTACTGACGGGAGCGACAGTCTGTGCGACTTCAGACAAAGTTGCTCAGGTACATGAGAAATGAGGGCTATGGAGGAGGGAAAAGCATGAAGCTGACACTGAAAGGACTCAAAAGTCCTGAATGGGAACAGAAGGGCATTCATCTGCCGGGATTTTCCGTGGAGGAAACGGCGGAAAAGACAAAAGCGCACCCGGACTGGGTACATCTGGGCATCGGCAATATTTTCCGGATCTTCATCGGCGGGATCTGTGACCGCCTGATTGAGGAGGGGGAGTCGGACCGGGGGATTACCTGTGTGGAAACCTTTGACTTTGAGGTGGTGGACCGTATCTACCGTCCGCATGACAATCTGGCTCTGGCGGTAACCCTTTACGGAGACGGGACAACTGACCGGCGGGTTGTGGGCTCGCTGTGTGAGGCGATCGCGGCAAGAAAAGAGGACAGAGCGGCAAGAGCGCGGCTTCGGGAGATCTTTACGGATCCCGGCCTTCGCCTGGTGTCCTTTACCATTACCGAGAAGGGCTATGCCCTGCGCAATGCCGCCGGGGACCTGTTTGACTTCGTCCGGGAGGACATGGAAAAAGGGCCTGAGGCAGTGAATGGTGCCATTGCTCTGGTCGTTTCCCTGCTCCTGGACCGCTATCTGGCAGGGCAGTGGCCTCTGGCCCTGGTTTCCATGGACAATGTCTCGCACAATGGAGAGAAGCTGCGCGGGGCGGTGCTGGAAATGGCCGGCGCCTGGGCTGAGCGCAGGCTGTGCCCGCCGGACTTCCTGTCCTATCTTCAGGATGAATCCCGGATTGCCTTCCCCTGGACCATGATTGACAAGATCACACCGCGTCCCAGTGAGAGTGTCCAGGACATGCTCACCTCCCTGGGGGTCGAGGATATGGACATCGTGATTACGGAGAAAAAGACGTATATCGCGCCCTTTGTCAATGCGGAGGCGCCCCAGTATCTGGTGATTGAGGACAAGTTTCCCAACGGGCGTCCGGCCTTTGAAAAGGCCGGGGTCTATCTGTGCGACCGTGAAACGGTGAATGCGGCGGAGCGCATGAAAGTAACGGTCTGTCTGAATCCGCTGCATACGGCACTGGCGCCGTATGGGTGTGTTCTGGGGTATACCCGTTTCTCGGATGTCATGCGGGATGAGGAGATGCAGCTGCTGGTTCACCGTGTTGCCGATGAGGGAATGAAGGTGGTGCATGATCCGGGCATCCTTTCGCCCCGGGCATTCATTGATGAATGCATCAATGTCCGTTTCCCGAATCCGTATATTCCGGATACCCCGCAGCGCATTGCGGTGGATACCTCTCAGATGGTCGGGATCCGTTTCGGTGAGACCATCCGGGAATATGTGAAGCGGACCGGTTCAGCCGGGGAGCTGATCGGCATTCCGCTGGCGATTGCCGGATGGTTCCGGTACCTGCTGGCCGTAGATGATGCCGGAAAGCCGTTTGAACTGTCGCCGGATCCCATGAACGGGGAACTTCAGGCCGCTCTGGCCGGGATCATTGTTGGCCGGCCGGAAACCTATACGGGGCAGCTGCGGCCTTTCCTTAAAAATGCCGCTGTGTTCGGCAGCAATCTGTATGAGTCCGGTATCGGAGACCGGATTGAGTCGTATTTCACAGAGGAGATCGCCGGAACAGGCGCCGTACGCGAAACGGTGCGCCGTGTTCTCGGAGAAAAGGCGGAAAAGAGATGAACAGGAAGCGTATCTGTGTGGCCGGAATCGGTGCGGTTGGCGGACTCCTTTCTGCCATGCTCGCGCCGGTCTGCAAAGCAAACCTGACGGTCTATACCCGCGGGGCAAAGGCAGAAAAGCTCAGGGCGAACGGTCTGGTTCTGCACAGTGAATTTTACGGGGAAAAGCGGGCAGCGGTCCGTGTTTCCACCTGCGCGGAGGAGATCGGTGTGCAGAACCTGATAATCATCTGCGTCAAGAACTATTCCCTTGAACAGATTGCGGAGGAACTGCGTCCATGCATCGGCAAAGGGACGGTGCTGCTGCCCGTACTAAACGGGGTGGATGCCGGCGAGCGTCTGCGTCATCTGTTCCCGGAGGCGGTGGTCTGCGATGCGGTCATCTACACCATTTCCGGTGCAAATCCGGACGGGTCCGTCACGCAGACCGGTCAGTTTACCCATATGTTTGTCGGCAGCCGGGAAATGGATGAACGGCACCAGCAGTGTGCCCGGGACGTTGCACAGCTGTTTATGGAGACCGGTTTTGACTGCCGGTTTACCGAAAACATTGAGGGTGAGATCTGGCAGAAATTTGTGCTCAACTGCGCGTTCAACACACTGACCGCACGGCACCGGACGACAACGGGCGGAATCCGGAAAAATGAGAAAATGAAGGCGGATATCCATTCCCTGCTGTCAGAGGCTTACCGGGCAGGCATCGCGGAAGGGGTGCAGCTGCCGGATGACCTGGTTGAGGTCAAATACGACTATGTCATCTATCGTCAGCCGGCAGAGGGGACCAGTTCCATGGCCCGGGATGTGGAGGCACACCGGACGATTGAGCTGGATGCCTTTACGGGAACAGTGCTGCGCCTTTCCCAAAAACACGGTCTTGCGGCACCGGTAACGCAGGAATACCACGAGGCACTCCGGAACATGACGAAACAGGGATAACGATTTTCCGAAAAAAAGAAAAGGTGATTCCATGCGGAATCACCGGAAAAGTCAGATAAACCGGAACAGGTTGAGGCCGATTTCCTCATTCATCTGCCGCTCCACGGTTCCCTCAAGAACGTGGATGAACATTTCGCAGGTGGCAGATACACGAAGCTCGTTGATGTGTCCGCCGTGTGCGCGCAGTTCCTGGTCACATACGGTGCCGTGGAGATGCAGGTATACCTGGCCGTCCTTTGTGGTGACACTTCCGCCCAGATGTCCGATTTCCATGGGGCCATCAAAGGTGTGGCGGAAAAAGGTTTTCGTCGGCACGTCATAGACGCAGACAATGGCATGATCGACAGCACCCAGCGCCTCGACGGTAGCCAGATGGATCTGTTCCTTTTCACACAGTTCCGTCAGTTTTGCAACAACCTCCTCGCCGCGGTCCATGCGTACGGCATAGGTGTTTCCGAATTTTCTGTATTCCATTTTCTTCCTCCGATTACTTGAGGACGGGCACGGGCCGGTCCATAGTGCTCCAATTATGAAGGACAGGCCGCTGATTGTCAACTGTCCCGGGAAACATAAAAAAACTGAAAAAAAACCGAGAACCCGAAAATGTCGCTTCCGCGGGGACATTTTCGGGGTTTTTTTATGCTATGCTTGTCTTGACTCGATTTAGGAGCGCCTGTCGCGCAGAATAAGCTGGTCAGCTCCAGGCTGCTTCGCCGAAAGACAAGTACTGAGGAGGTAAAGACGATGGAATTCAGAGAGGAACAATGGATGCAGGAACGACAGAGGGTTGCCGAACTGCGTCCCATGGATCCGGTTTTCATGCAGTGTATGTTTGCATACAATCCGCACCTGCTGGAGAAAACGGCAGGAATTATCCTGCAGCGCAGAGATCTTGTGCGGAAAGGACGGCCGGAAACAGGGAATGCGGTGAGTATCCGGATGAGGGACAGAATGGAAACGGAAATCCGGGTATTCATAACCGGTGAGGGGTTTCTCTCTGTCCGGAAAATGATGGGAATTGTTCCCTATGATCCGCAAAAGACGGGACGGGCAGAATTTGACATCCGGATTGCGGAAAATGATGTCTTCGGACAGGGATGGCCGGTTTACTGTTTTGAGTCCGGTACGGTGACACGGCTGTATATCAATGGTCAGTATCGCAGGGAATCGGCATTGAGCTGTCTTCTTCATGATTTTCGGTGCAGGAATCCGGACAACATGCTTCTCCCGGAAATGATTCTGACCGTCCGGCGGCTTAAAGAGAGTGAAACCGGAATCCGGTATGTGCTCCGTTCACTTTACAGCGAACAGCCGGACAGGACGGCTGCCTTCGGATAATCTTGTCAGAAAAACCGGCGAAAGTGGGTGAATGCGAGGAGGGACGAGAATGCCCGATTAACTGACCGTGCAGGGACTGGTACAAGGATGGGTCAGCTGTGTCCGAAGATACTGACAGGGGCATCAGAGTGACGATGGCCGTTCGAGAATGAACTTTCCCGCACAGGATGTGTAAAGCCTGGTTCTCAGCAGGCTGCTGCAATGGATTTTGCGTCCGAATGCATTTTATCAGAGAACGGTGTTGAAAAAAAAAGAGTAGATGAGTATGATGAAAATGAGAAAAGGAACAAAGCCCAAAATGAATCAGGAACACCTGGATGAACCGAATCAAAAACAGAAGGAAGAAACAGAACTGAAGGGGCTCAACAAGCCATATGACAGTGCATTTAAGAGCATCGTTCAGAAGTGTCCACGACTGGCGCTGTTTCTGATCGATGAAATGTTTTACCAAAACGGATTGATTTCGAAGGAATATGATGGAACGGAGCAGGTGAATCTGCTGAATGGTGAACTGACAGATCTGGAAGATGGAAATCTGGCAGAAGATATCCGGCTGAAGGTGGAAAACGAAGAACATGGAATCCACTTGGAATGTGAATCTTCGCCTGGAGATTTCAGAGTGATGCTGCGGGTGGTACAGTACCATATGCGAACAGCCGTGGACAACATGAAAGTGTACAATAGGTGTATCAAGGTCCGGATCGATGTTTCAGGAGTGCTGTTTTTGCGGAGCACCAAGAATACCCCGAAAAAGGTTTGGGTAATTGTGGAAGGGCCGCTGGGCAGCATGTTCTATCCGATTCCCGCGCTGCTTTTGAAGAGTTATGATCGGGACCTGATTTTGGAGAAGAAACTGTACATTCTGCTCCCTTTTCTGTTTTTCAACTATGAAAAAGAGTTGGAAAACGTGGAAAATCCGCAGAATTTCGAGAAGCTTAAGAGTCTTTATGGTCAGATTATCGATGATCTGAAAGAGAAAACTGCGGATGGATCCATTAATGCATATGAAGCGCAGACGCTGTATGTGGCGTTGAGAATTGTTTTAGAAGCGCTGGGCCGAAAGAACAATGCCATGAAGGAGGTTAAGGAGATTATGGGCGGAAGAGTGCTGAAATTCCCGGCAGATGAGGTGTTTAATGAAGGGAAAAGCGAAGGAAGAAAAGAAGGACGAAAAGAAGAACGCAAAGAATGGCTGGAAAAGGAAAGAGAATGGAAAAATAAGGACAAAGAATGGCAAAACAAGGACAAAGAATGGCAGAAGGAACGCCAGAAGATGCAGCAGGAAATTGAAAGATTGCGGAAGTCTCTGAAGGGAACGAATGGAACACCCGGATTGGCCACATAAACATGTGTCTGGGCAGTGTCGGCATGCACTGTGCCCTCTTGCATGATGACTGGCCAGACAGCTTTCCGGTCAGAGAAGCACCGAGACAAAAAGAACAAGACCATGAATGGGTTTGAGGCACAGCGCCGATTTGCCAAATCTGAGTATTGGAAAGGAAGAGGAGCCGAATTAAGACCAAACGACGGAACATAAATGAGGCTAAGAAGATTATGGGCGGAAGAGTGCTGAAATTCCCGGCAGATAAGGTGTTTAATGAAGGGAAAAGCGAGGGAAGAAAAGAAGAACGCAAAGAATGGCTGGAAAAGGAAAGAGAATGGAAAAATAAGGACAAAGAATGGCAAAACAAGGACAAAGAATGGCAAAACAAGGACAAAGAATGGCAGAAGGAACGCCAGAGGATGCAGCAGGAAATTGAAAGATTGCAGAAGTCACTGAAGGAAATGAATGCAACGCCCGGATTGGCCACATAAATATGGGTTTGAGCAGTGCCCGGCATGAACCGTGACCTCTTTCCTGCTGACTGGCCAGACGGCTTTCCAGTAGTAAGTACAAAGCCCGGTTTCCGGTTGGCTTTTCCCATGGATTGTACGATCAGCTCAAACAGAGGGAAATCCAGAGCCTGACAGATGCTGCTGCAAAGCAGGGAAACTGGAGAAAGGCCGTTTTAATCTGAACAGATCACCCTTCGCACCTCCATACATGACAGTGTTTGGCGGCGCGGAGGGCTTTACTTCATTTTTTAGGCAGGTTAGGCATGAAGCGTGTATTTCGGTTCCTGGGTTGTCCTTTTTGTTTGAACCCGGATACAGCGGGAGAATACAGAAAAGCCATCCGGGATTTCCGGATGGCTTTGTGTTACATCATGCTGCGATAGAGAGCCTTGATCTCCTCGACACTGGTGTCACGCGGGTTGCCGGGACAGCAGGCATCTGCAAAGGCACTCTCAGACAGGAAGGTGACGTCCTCTTCCTTGAGGATTCCCTTGAGGTTGGCCGGGATGCCCACATCTGCAGAAAGCTTCTTGACGGCAGCGATCGTGGCCTTTGCCGCGGCCTCATCATCCATGGCGTCAATGCCTTCAACACCCATGGCTTCGCCAATAGCGCGGTAGCGCTTGCCGGCGACGCTGGCATTGTATTCAAGACCGCAGGGGAGAAGGATGGCACAGGCAACGCCGTGCGGGGTGTCATACAGAGCGGAAAGACCATGGGCCATGCTGTGAACGATACCAAGACCGACGTTGGAGAAGCCCATGCCGGCGATGTACTGTCCCAGCGCCATGCCCTCGCGTCCGTCCGGATCATTCTGAACGGCCGCGCGCAGATTGCGGCTAATGAGGCGGATGGCCTCGAGATGGAACATGTCGGAAATCGTGCAGTGTCCCTTGGTGATATATCCCTCAATGGCGTGCGTGAGGGCGTCCATGCCGGTTGCGGCGGTGAGGCCCTTGGGCATGCTGGACATCATATCCGGGTCAACAACGGCAATCTCGGGAATATCGTTGGTGTCGACGCAGACAAACTTACGCTTCTTTTCCACGTCAGTGATGACGTAGTTGATGGTTACCTCGGCAGCCGTTCCGGCGGTGGTGGGGACGGCAATGGTGAAAACGGCGTGATTCTTGGTGGGGGCGACACCTTCGAGAGAGCGGACATCGGCAAATTCAGGATTGGTGATGATGATGCCAATCGCCTTTGCCGTATCCATGGAGGAACCGCCGCCAATGGCCACGATGCTGTCCGCATCGGCCTTTTTGAAGGCGGTAACACCGTCCTTGACGTTTTCAATGGTCGGATTCGGCTTGATGTCGCTGTAAATTTCATAGGAAATATTGGCTGCATCCAGCAGGTCCGTGACCTTTTTGGCAACACCGAACTTGATCAGGCTGGCATCCGTGCAGACGAAAACCTTTTTCTTTCCATGATTCTGAAGCTCGGGAACGATATTCTCGATAGCACCGTGTCCATGATAGGAAATAGAGTTGAGTACGATACGACTGGCCATTTGAAATTCCTCCTTCTTCATCATTCGGGAGAGCTGCGTGTTTGAAGAGGCACAGTTACGCAACTCTTCCAAAAGCATTCCTGTTGTTTTGTTCAGTTTTTTACCCCGCCATTGTATCCTACTTCAAAGTGAAAATCAAGATCATTTGATGCCTGCATTGAAACGGGTCAGTCACGGTGTTGGGGGATCACGTCGGAACGTGTGTCGAAAAATATTGGAACAAGTGTCGGAATTCCTGGAATGAGTGTCGATTTCGTCGTATTTTTCAGGTGACAAAGGATGCCCCGGATGTTGGCTGTGGATGGTGATGTTTGGCTTGACAGGAATGCTGTCCGTGTCAGCACTGAAGCGGAGAATGTTCCGAAACAGATGAGAGGCAGTTCGATTTTCTTTTGATCTCAGGTTACGTACTGGTCATCCCGGAGGAGTTTTTCGGGAGGACCTTTTTTGTTCCGGTCTGCCCCCTGACGGGTCAGCGGCGCTGCATCATTGCAGCAATGGGCAGGCATAAAAAGAGAGGGCTCCGGACGCAGCGTCATCCGGAGTCCTTTTCACGTATTGATATGGCTGGAATCAGGATTCCCAGTCGGGGAACTGTTCACGGAACGTGCCGTAGAAATGCTTGGACATCACCCGGTCGTACGCTTCTGCGGCATAGCGCTCAAGGAGGCCGCGGTCATACAGGTACTGCAGAATGGTATAGCGGACACGGAAGGTACGCCCGCGGAGCACGCCCTCAATGAACCGGTCACGGTCGGTGACGGTAAAGGGGAGATGCAGCTTTTTCTGCAGGGCTTCGACCCGGTCAAAGGCCGGCAGGTATTTTTCAATCAGGGAACGCATATGCGGATCATCCGTTTCCTCATAAAGCATGCGGAACATTTCGATGGCCATAAAGGTGCCCTCGCCTACCTCAATGCCGTGGAGATTCGGGACCTTGCCCTCCTCCACATCCATGACCTCCCAGGTCTGTCCGACCATGTGTTCCGTTCCGGAGGCCGGACGGGAAGAGCCGCAGAAAGCGATGCATTCGCCGGAGAGAATCAGGCCCTCGCTGGTGCGGCGGATTGCTTCCGGGCTGCGGGACTGCAGGTTGGAGGCGGCTTCAACACATTTTTCAGTGGCTTCAAGAACCATGCGGGCGATGTTGTCGCAGTAGTATTCGCCGGTCAGGTCACGGCTGATTTCCCAGTCCAGAATGGCCACATACTTGGCGAGCATGTCACCGACGCCGGCCAGCAGGAGCGGGTAGGGGGCCGCGGCATTGACACCGATGTCGATGATGATATGGCGGGCAATGGTGCAGTTGTAGATGATTTTCCGGTTTCCGTTGAGCAGCGGGGCCACAACGGAGGCGTAACCGTCCATGGAGGGAGCAGTGCCGACGACGCCGTACGGGATGCCGAGGCGGTAGCTGACCATGCGGCAGGTATCATTGATCGAACCGGAACCGACAGCCAGAATATAGTCCGGATTCAGGGAAAAGGCGTTGATATCGTAGGGATCGGTATCAATCCCGGCGGCAATCAGGACTTTTCCGATGTTCTCGGCATTCGGGAGAGCGGGTGAGGGGAGGACAAGGGAATGGGAGAGCATTCCGGCTTCTTTGAGCTGTTCCTCTACCTGACGTCCGGCGACGGCATAGGTGTTTTCATCGGCCACCAGGAAAATCCGATGATAGCCTTTCAGGATGCCGGCGACTTTCTGCAGTGCATTTTCTGAGTTCTCGATCACTTCGGTGGGGATGCTGTGATGCCCCTGAACACAGGTGCAATCCATTTCAATCATGTTGCGTACCTCCGGGAAAAGTTGATGAGTCAATGGACACTCGGCAAAGGCGATTCGTGTCCGGCAACTATTATAGGCAGATGCGGGCCGGATGACAAGCATTGTCCCCGGCGGGAAACAGAATCCGATTCAGCATCCGGATTCTGCAGAAGATGGAAACTTACTCGGTCAGCGTAAAACGGGCACGGTTATCGGTCCGGCTGTCAAAGCCGATGAACACATCGAAATCACCGCATTCGCTGGCCGTGTCCATGGAAAGACCGACAAAGCGCAGCATTTCCTCCGTGATGGTGAAGGTGACGGGGGTACACTGACCGGGTTCAAGCGTGATATGCCGGAATCCTTTGAGTTCACGGACCGGCCGCGCGACACTGCCGCTCAGATCCCGGATGTACAGCTGGACCGTCTGCGTTCCGGTGCGGCTGCCGGTATTGCTCACCGAAACGGTGGCGGAAATGGACGTGGATCTGGTCATCTGGTCCCCACTGAGCGTGACCGGGGAACAGGCAAAGGTGGTATAGCTGAGGCCGTATCCGAAAGGATAGAGAGGTTCATTGGGAATGTCCTGATACTTTGAACCGAAGCGGCCGTCCAGAATTCCCGCATTCCAGGGTCTTCCGGTATTCAGATGATTGTAATAGACCGGGACCTGTCCGGTGCAGTAGGGGAACGACATGCTGAGTTTTCCGCCGGGGTTGTTTTCCCCCAGGAGGGTGCGCAACACGGCCTCACCGCCCTCTGTTCCCGGCAGCCAGCAAAGGAGAATCGCCTTGGCTTTTTCGTTTACAGAACGGATGTCCAGGGGGCGTCCGGTAAACAGCAGCACGATGATGTTGGGATTGACCGCGGCGACGGCATCAAGGAGCCGGAGCTGGCAGCGGGGCAGACTCAGATCGCCCCGGCTGGCCGCCTCCCCGGAACACTCACGGTGTTCACCCAGGCAGAGGACAACCTTTTCGGCTTGTTTTGCCAGCCGGACCGCTTCCTCAAGGGCAGCCTCTGTACCCAGTTCTTCCGGCGGCAGGGGATGCTGGAAGCCGATGACCGGATGCTCGGGATCTGCCATGGCGCAGCCCGGGACAACGGGCACCTCATGCGTCTGAGGTCTGCTGCGCAGGGCGGCTTTCAGTGAGACCGTATCCTGATCATCCGCGAAAATGGACCAGGCGCCGTTGAGCAGCCGGCTTTCCGCGTACGGGCCGATGAATACCGAATCATCTCCCCGGATGGGCAGCAGCTGTTCATCATTGCGGAGCAGGACGAAGGACTCTTCTGCGCAGGTGCGGGCCATCCGGCGATGTTCCCCGGAGAGGTGAACAGATTTTTCAGCAGCCTCATCCGCATCCTTGAAGGGATGTTCAAACAGACCCAGCCGGTTTTTGAGGCGCAGAATGTGCCAGACACTCTCATCAATCCAGGTCATGGGGATGCGGCCGTTTTCTGCCAGTTCTTTGAGATTCTTTGCGTAAATGGGACTGACCATATCCATATCCACACCGGCGCGAAGAGCCACAAAAGCTGCCTCGGATGGATTTTCAGCGATGCCGTGGGCCAGCAGTTCCTGAAGGGCATTCCAGTCGGAGATGACCATTCCCTCAAAGCCCATTTCCCGGCGCAGCACCTCCCGCAGCAGCCACTCATTTGCGGCAGAGGGAATCCGGTTCAGGGTATTGAAGGAGGTCATGACCAGTTCACAGCCGGCCCGGACGGCCGCCTGATACGCCGGCAGGTAATCCTCCCGAAGGGTGCGTTCGGAAAGCTCGACGGTATTGTAATCCCGTCCTCCGTCCGGTGCGCCATATCCGGCAAAATGCTTGAGGCAGGCGGCTACCTTTCCCGGTTCCCTGAGATCATGACCCTGATAGCCCCTGACCATGGCGGCGGCCACCTGACCGCTCAGGAAAGGATCCTCGCCGGCAGATTCCATGACCCGTCCCCAGCGGGCATCCCGGACCAGATCTGCCATGGGAGAGAAGGTGACGTGGAGGCCTGAAACGGCGGCTTCCCGGGCGGCAACGGCAGCGCTCTTTTCGATCAGGTCCGGATCAAAGGTACAGGCCTGAGCCAGGGGAATGGGGAAGACGGTCCGGTACCCGTTGATGATGTCTGCCATAAAAAGCAACGGAATGTGATGGGGATGCTGAGCCATAAACTCGGTCTGCATCTGTCGGAGCTTTTCCGCCCCGATGATGCTGAGATAACTGCCGGCAAAACGCAGATCATCCTGTGTAAAGCCCATATCGTTGGCCGGACCGGTGATGTTCCCGGCATTCTGGAAATAGCCGGGCAGCTGAATCATCTGTCCGATTTTTTCCTCAAGACTCAGATCCGCCAGCAGACAGCGCAGTTCAGATTCGTTCATTCATTGTCCTCCTCAGGTCTCAAGCCCTTATGTGGGTGAGGTCTTGATTTAGATAAACTGCCGCTCTGCGGCAGGGGAAATGGGGGGTTATTCGGAAAGGAAACTGTCAGAAACCGAGGGAATCATTGACCAGGATGACATGAATCCGGCCGGGATGACGGGAAAAGCGGGTGATCAGAAACTGACAGCAGATTGTATCTGGGGATTTGCAGTCCATGCAGGAGCCGGTTTTGGCACAGGGGGTGGACAGGCCGAAACGCTGGGCATTGGTGGGGGCGGCAACGGAACGGGCACGCTTCATGGCGCCGTCCACATCATCACAGACCTTGTTCATGCCAATGATGAAAAGGACTTTCCGGGGGCCCTGGGCAATGGCGGAAACCCGGTTGGAATTCCCGTCGATATTGACCAGAATGCCGTCCTCGGTGATGGCGTTGGCGCTTGAGAGAAAGACATCGGCATCATAGGCGGCCAGCATGGCGGCCCGTTTATCTGCCATGGCATCCCGGTCAATAAAATGATAGGGACCATTGCGAAGTTCATCCACCAGTCCGATTTCATGGGCGCTCATGGCACCGCCCATGGCGATCGTGCTTCCTTCAGGAATCTGTTCAAGGGCCTTTCGGAGCGCTTCTTCCCGTGACCGGGCATATTCGGCGGACATGTTGCGGGACTCGAGGCCTTTAATGACTTTCTGTGCCAGCAGCTCATTACGTTTAAACAGGTTCGGATCCATTTTGTTTTCCTCCTCTTTTGGATTTTAATGTTGGCCGCTCGCCGGAGCAGCGTTGTGCTGCTCCATATTTGACGAACTGTCGCGGTGCGGCAGGGCCACTTTTCAGATCTTCCGTTACTGCTGATTACCAGCAGGCAATATTGCTGTCTGTACGCGATTCGGTTCCGCCTACCAGAACACCGTTATCGAGGCGGACGATCATCTGTCCGCGGCCGAAAGAACCGGTGTCAAGGTCCATGCGCAGGTTATGACCCTTTCGCAGGAGAGCCTGTGCCAGAGAGGGATCAAAGCGGCTTTCCACCGTGACCGTGTTGTCCCGCATCCACTGCCAGCGGGGGGCATCCAGTGCCTGCTGCGGGTCCAGATGGAAATCCACATAGTTCATGACCACCTGCAGATGACCCTGAGGCTGCATATAGCCGCCCATGACGCCGAAGGGGCCGACCGGACGGCCGTCTTTCATCAGGAAGCCGGGAATGATGGTGTGATAGGTCCGTTTGCCGGGAGCCAGACAATTGGCATCTGCTGGGTTCAGGGAGAAGTCCGCGCCGCGGTTCTGAAGGGCGATGCCGGTTCCCTCCACAACGATGCCGGACCCGAAGCCCATGTAGTTGGACTGGATGTAGGAAACCATGTTGCCCTCCCCGTCGGCCGTACACAGGTAGACGGTTCCGCTGCGCGGCGGCAGGGCCGAGGTCCGGACCCGGGCGGTATCGGTCATCTCAGCTGCCCGCGCTCTGCCGTAGGCGGGATCAAGGAGCTGCCTGTAATCCACCGTCATCCGGCCGGGGTCGGTGACACAGCGGAAGACATCCGCAAAGGCCATTTTCATTGCCTCAATCTGCCGGTGACAGGTTTCGGCGGAATCCTTTTCGGAAAAGTCGAATTCCTTCAGAATATTGAGGGCAATCAGGGCGGCGATTCCCTGCCCGTTGGGCGGAATTTCACAGACCTGATAACCCCGGTAATCGACGCGGGCCGGAGTGACCCACATGGGGCGGTAGGCAGCCAGGTCCTCGTAGCGCAGATATCCGCCGTATTTCCGGCTTTCCGCATCAATCCGCCTGGCAATTTCCCCGGTATAGAATGCGGCGGCATCCGATTCGGCGATGGCCTCAAGGGTATCGGCGTGGTCCGGCAAACGGATGAGGTCGCCTGCCTGCGGGGCCTGTCCTCCCGGGGCAAATGTCTTAAACCAGGCATCAAAGCAGGGGGCTTTGAGAACCGTCAGATAATGCTGTGCCGCTTTTTGCCAGGTCTCGGCCAGATTGGGCGCACAGGGATAGCCCTCCCGGGCATAGGCAATGGCCGGCGTCAGGTTTTCCCGGAGCGAACGGCGGCCAAAGCGTCGGGTGATTTCTGCCCAGGCAGCCACGGCGCCCGGGACGGTGACCGGTGTCCAGCCCAGATGCGGCATGCGGCCGGAGGTATTCCCGCTTTCAAGAACCTTTTCAATGGAGATCGCCTGCGGGGCCGGGCCGCTGGAATTGAGGCCGAACAGTGTCCGGTCTTTTTCGCTCCAGATCAGGGCAAAGGCATCACTGCCCAGTCCGTTTGCCGTTGGCTCGGTGACGGTAAGGCTTGCCGCCGCCGCGACGGCGGCGTCCATGGCATTTCCGCCCCGGCGGAGAATCTCAAGACCGGCGGCAGCAGCCATGGGACTGGAACAGTTGACCATGCCGCCGCGGGCATAAATCGGGTAACGCTGGGAAGGGTAGCGCTGCGAAAGGGGATCAAAGGGTGTGTTCATGAGGTACCTCCATGGGGAGCAGTTGCTGCCTAGAATTTAAAGATAATGCCGACAACCGCAGAGATTGCAATGAAGAGGATGGGACTCCACTTCAGCTTGCGCAGGCCGATAAAGATGAGGACGGTCAGAATCAGCGCTTTCCAGATAAAAAACCCGCCGAGTCCTGCACCCGAGGTGAGTGCCTCCAGATTGACAAGGGCAATCTTGGCCACATTCAGTCCGGCAGCGGAGATCATGGCGATGGAGGCAGGACGCAGGCCATAGAACGCGCCCTCCACCAGTTTGCTCTGGCGAAATCTGGCCAGAAACCGGGCGATGATCAGGATGATGATGACACTGGGTAGCGCCAGCGCCAGAGTGGCCAGGATGCCGCCGGGAATGCCGGCAACCTTATATCCGGCATAGGTGGACATGTTGATCCCGATGGCTCCCGGGGTCGATTCAGAAATGGCGATCATGTCCGCAATATCAGCGGTGGTGAACCAGTCCGGATGCTTTGAACTCATCTCATACAGGAACGGGAGTGTGGCCAGTCCGCCGCCGACGGAAAACAGGCCTGTCTTGAAAAACTCAACCATAAGAAGGAGAAATTTCATTTGGAATCACCTGACTTTCCTTTGTGTCGGTCCAATCCTGCGCCGGCGATTCCGGCAAAGCCGGCAAGAATGACGAGCAGGGCGGCGGGGGCGCGGAAGGGGAGCAGGCCGGAAAACGCGTGCAGGACAAAGACGACGATATACAGGCCAAGGGTAAAGGGATCGACGACCGATTTTTTCCAGAGGCGCAGGATTGCCTGCAGAATCAGGACACAGACACAGACCCTGATTCCGGCAAAGGCATGCTGAACCAGCGGCTCGTGGGCGAAATTGGTGAGAAACATGGCAATCACCAGGATAATGAGAATTGGACCGGTGAGGAAGCCGGTGGTTGCGGCCAGAGCGCCCCGGACGCCGTGGCGTTTTTCCCCGATGAACGTGGAAACATTCAGGGCGATAATGCCGGGGGTGCACTGCCCGATGGCAAAGTAGTCCTGCAGTTCCTCCAGGGTTGTCCAGTGACGCTTGTCTGCCAGTTCCCGCTCAAGAATGGGGAGCATGGCATATCCGCCGCCGAATGTGACGCATCCGATTTTGACGAAGGTCCAGTACAGATTCAGTAAATCGTTCATGACAGCCTCCTGATCAGTAGCCGATGGCCGCCAGAATGCGGTCGGTCGTACGGGCCGTCATCAGGGAGAATTCCCGGGTGACATGGGGCCGCTTTCCGTTAAGGATACAATCGCCCAGCTGCGCCACTTCCAGGGCGTAATTGTTCGGCACGGAAATCGTTCGTGTTTCCGTCTTTTCCTCCGTGAAAATGGTATAGGAAAGTTCACCGGATTCATTGTAATGCATGGGGGAAATGATTTCGCCCCGGGTGCCGCGGATCTGGAGGCGGTCCATGCGGCCGGAGGGAAGGACCATGCCGCAGCTGAGGCTGGCCACAGTGCCGCTGTCATAGACAAGAAGCGCGGAGGTATACAGGTCAATCCGTTTATTCGAAAAAGAAGCGGCAGCCTTAACCTGTTCCGGCTCCCGGCCAATCAGGTACAGGGCCAGACTGAGCGGATAGCAGCCGAGATCAAAGAAGGCACCGCCGCAGGTTTCCCGCTGCAGACGGATGTTTGTTTCCCCGGGACGGCCGGTAATGAAGGCCGAATCCAGATACCGAATCTCTCCGATGACGCCGGCGTCCAGTTCCGCCTTTATTGCCTCGATGAGGGGGCTGTGGAGATAGGCAAAGGCTTCCATGAGCCACACGCCGTTTTTCTCTGCCGCCTCAAACATCCGCAGGGCCTCTGCCTCTGATGTGGCCAGCGGCTTTTCGCACAGGACGTGCTTTCCTGCCTCCAGGGCCCGAATGGTCCACTCACCATGCAGATGGTTGGGGAGGGGAATGTAGACGGCTTCAATCTCCGGATCTGCCAGCAGATCCTCATAACGATCGTAGGCCTTTTCAAAGCCAAAGGTTTTCTTAAATGCGCGGACTTTTTCCGGATCCCGTCCGGCAATGCCGTACAGGAGGCAGTTTTCAGTCATCTGCATCCCGGGAATGGTCTGGGAACGGGCAATGCCGGCGGTTCCCAGAACACCCCAATGTACTTTCTTCATAGGATTTTCTCCTTCCTGATGATTGGGTCGTTTGACATCTCTGTGAATAATGACGCGTTCAGAAAGGATACGCCGCTTCGGCGCGGTCCTTCCCGGACGGCGGATCTATGAGCGGAAAGAAGCCTGACAACGGAGGCAAAAGGCCGCATTTTTCTTTCCGTGAACGGGTACCATTAACCGTATGATAGCAGATTCAACCGCAATAGTACAGGACCAATTCCCCGGAGTTTTCCGCTGCAGAACGCGGCGCATCTGTTTGTTTGATGCCGGTTTCAGGAGGTCGGTGGCTTTTGCCGGGCGGCTGGTTTTGAGGCGCTGAAATGATTCGACAGAGGCCGGAAATTCTGATATGATGATATGGCATCTGACTGGAATGAACGATGATGAACGGGAAGCTGTTTCAGGAGGAACGTTTGAAAAATCGAAAGAGAGAAGAGGCGTTTTATGAGGACAGAAGAGAATGCGATGGGAACCGAGCGTGTCAGCCGGCTGATCCTGAAGACGGGGATTCCGCTGATGCTGAGTCTGCTGATCAATTCCCTGTATAATTTTGTTGATTCCGTCTTTGTTTCACAGGTGGCGGAGGATGCACTGGCTGCGCTTTCCCTGGCAGCGCCGGTTCAGGTGCTGGTCTCGGCCCTGGGACTGGGGAATGCCGTTGGCCTCAATGCCGCCATCAGCAGGGCGCTGGGAGAACGAAAACCGGAGGAGGTCCGGAAAACGGCCAGTGCTGCGATTTTTCTGGCATTCTGTGCATGGATTCTGATCTCACTGGCCTGTCTGCTGGGGGTTCGCAGCTATTTTGACTGGCAGAGCGGGGGAAATGAGACCATTGCTGCCTATGGACGGGATTACCTGAGCATCTGCATGTTGTTTTCGCTGGGACAGATGGGTCAGTGGGTCTTTGACCGTTTCGTCATTGCCAGCGGAAAATCCGGTCTGTTTCTGTTTACCCTTTCGGCCGCGTCCATTACCAATCTGATTCTTGACCCTGTTTTCATCTTTGTTTTTAATATGGGAACCCGGGGTGCAGCCATTGCAACGGTCATCGGCCAGTTCATGGGCCTGTTCGCAGGAATTGCCATCAACCGCCGTTACAACCGGGAAATCCCGTTCAGTTTTACCCTCAGACCGGATTTCAGGAGTGTCGCCACCATTCTTCGCGTGGGCATCCCATCCACACTGGTCCAGGTGCTTACCTCTTTTGTCACGGTGATCATGAACTCTGTGCTCCTCACCTTCTCCTCCACGGCCGTGGCACTGTATGGCATCTGTGCACGGATGATGGGACTGTGTACCGTGGGCGTTCACGGGATCAACAACGGATTGATTCCGATTGTGGCCTATAATTACGGGGCGGGGAAGCCTGAACGGATCCGGGAGGCCTTCAGATGGGCCATGATTGATTCGCTTATTTTCTATCTGCCGTTTCTGGCGGTGCTTCTGCTTGCACCAACCTTTGTGATGGGACTTTTCAACGCATCTGAGTACATGAACAGCATCGGCATTCCGGCGGTGCGCCTGATGAGTCTTTCCTGGCTGCTCTCCATTCCGGGACTGGTGGTGGCCGCCACCCTGCAGGGCCTTTCACTGCCAACGCCCGGCATGGTGCTGACCATGCTGCGGCAGGCCATTTTGCCGGTGCTCCTGGCGCTGGTGCTCAGGACCTTCGGATCCCTCAACCTCATGTGGCTGTCTTTTGTTCTGGCAGAGGGAATCTGTATTCCGCTGAGCCTGTGGATGTGGAAAAACAGTCAGGGACGTCTGATCGTGAACCAGTCTGAAAAATGAACGACAAACGGCTGGGCTGAAATGAGCCGGGGGATGATCTGAAAAGAACAGCAGTTATCTTTGATAACTGCTGTTCTTGTTATTCGAATGATCCGAATTGGCAGCGCATCCTCCGGCCGATGAGAGACGGATTTCAGACCGGGCGGAGGATGCTCCGCTTCTTACCATCTTGCATTGCTTCGAAACTCAAAGCCGTACTCGCCCTTGAGCCGTTCAAGGATCTCAAAAAGAACCGGACATACGGAAGCGTTCCCGATGATGTTAATCATGCTCGACAGGCGATCCGGTCTTGCGGTAAATGGAAATTCAGCACAGTTGACAGGTTTGCACTCTCCAAGGAGACAGCTTCCGTCTTCCTGAAGGAAATCGCAGGGGGTGTGATTGGTGTCGTACGCGCCTTCCCCGTCATACTGCAGATACTGCGCCTTGAACGTTTCAGGGGTCATATGGAGTTTCGCAGCACCTTTCGTGATGTCTTCATTTTCAAAGGTTCCACAAAACTCCTTACAGCAGTTCCGGCATGAATTGCAGTCGTACTGAGAAAACAGTTCGTTGTGAAGCCGGAGAAACTGGGCATCCAGCTTGTCAGGATCGGCATGATTTTTCAGAAAAGTGCGGAATGCGTAGTTTTCCTTTTCTTTTTTCTCTGCCATTGCGGCAACTTTATTTGGTGTAATCATTTGAAATTCTCCTACCTGTGATTTGGTGCATTTGCAACGCGGTTGGATTTGCTTTTCAGATCGTTTTTGAAGATGACTGAAGCTTTAAAAGGCCCGAGATGTTGTCTGGATTACCGGAATCAAACAGGATGACAGGGGATAATATGCTGTTGCACATCCTGTTCCTGATTAAGCAGCTTTTGTTTCGATTTCACCTTTCAGGAATGTCTTTTACCGTGATTCGCTATTTTATCCCCGGGGTGGTCGCAAAGAAGAATGCGCTGATCTCCTCCGGGGAATACTGGCCGTGCCGGGCCCACCAGCGGATGGTTTCGGCAAAATCATTCACCATATGATTGAGCATGTAGTCGTAAGGAACATTTTCTGATTCCCGCACAGCTTTCTTAAAGAGCTCGGAAAGTCGTTCCTTGAAGTAGTCCATAAAGACGGCATCGCTGTCTCCGGTGAGGATTCCGGGCAGATAGTCGATATGCTCCTGCAGGTGGTACAGGATGTGCGTGAGCCTGGTTTTTGGGTCGTGCTCGGCCGAAAAGTCATGGGTCTTTTCCTTGTTCAGCTCTTCAGAAAAAACATGTTCGAAGATCTCGGCGCAGAACGATTCCAGCAGGGCACTCAGTGCTGCCCTTCAAAGAAAACAGATGATCATCTGCTGTACATGGAAGGAAAAAGCGCCTCTATGGTGCAGCCCCCCTCAGGACGGTTGGATGCGCTGATTCTGGCATGATGACGCCGGGCGATCTCCCTGGCAATGCTGAGTCCAAGTCCTGTTCCATGAGGGTTCGCTGCATCCGATGTGCTGTAGAAGCGATCAAAGATGTATGGCAGGCCTTTGATGCCACAGAGAGACAAAGAAGGCCCTTGTGCCTGGACTGGTTTTTGGTACCAGCCCGGACGCAGGGGATGTTTGTCCTTTTGGAGTCGGTTTTATTCCCACTCGACTGTTGCCGGCGGTTTTGTGGTAATGTCGTAAACGATCCGGTTAACATGCGGCACTTCGTTCACAATTCGTGAGGAAATGGACTCAAGGACCTCATAAGGAAGTTTGGCCCAGTCGACGGTCATGAAATCGTCGGTGGTTACCGCGCGGAGGGCGAGTACATAATCGTGAGTCCGCTCATCGCCCATAACACCGACGGATTTTGTATTGGTAAGGACGGTGAAATACTGGCTGATGGTTTTGCCAAGGCCTGCTTTCTGAATCTCCTCCCGCAGAATGGCATCGCTTTCCCGGACAATGTCCACTTTTTCCGGCGTGATCTCTCCCATGATTCGGATGGCAAGTCCGGGACCCGGAAAAGGCTGACGCCAGACCAGATCTGCCGGAAGGCCCAGCGTTTCACCCAGCTGCCTGACTTCGTCCTTAAAGAGCATGCGAAGCGGCTCGATGAGCCCGCCGGTAAACAGTGCGGAGACATCCTTCGGGAGACCGCCCACATTATGATGGGATTTGATGACGGCGCTGCCTTTTACAGAACCGGATTCAATGACATCCGGATAGATGGTTCCCTGAGCGAGGAAACGGGTATTGGCCTGCTGCCGGGCCTGCTCAGAGAAGGTGTTTACGAATTCACTGCCGATGATCTTCCGTTTCTGTTCCGGATCGGAAACGCCGCGCAGCTTGTCCATGAACGCCTGACCGGCATCGACGGTGATCAGGTTTACCGGGAACTGCTCTGTGAACACCTTCCGGATGGATTCGGTTTCGCCTTTTCGCATGAATCCGTGATTGACGTAGACACAGGTCAGCTGACGGCCAATAGCTCTTGACAGAAGGGCGGCCGCAACGGAGGAATCAACGCCCCCGGAAAGACCCAGCAGGACACGGTCATTGGGACCGACTTTCTTCTGGATGGAAAGAACAGCATTGTCGATAAAGGCCGACATGGTCCAGTCTCCGCGGCAATGACAGATTTCGTAGAGAAAATTATGCAGGATCATCTGTCCTTCTTCGGAATGAGTTACCTCGGGATGGAACTGGACGGCATAGATCTGCTTCTCAGGGTTCTGCATCGCACAGAAGGCACAGTTTGAACTGGACGCAACGGAGGTGAAGCCGGCAGGTGCCCGGGTTACGGCGTACGTATGGCTCATCCAGACATAGGAGGTGGGATGCATGTGATGAAACAGCGGGGAGGAAAGGTCAAATGTGACACTTACCCGGCCGTATTCCCGCTGAGCAGCTTTTTCGACCGTTCCGCCGAGTGCGTGCGCCGTGAACTGCATGCCATAACAGATGCCGAGGATGGGAACAGAGCAGTTAAAAATCTCCGGGTCCAGGGCCGGTGCATCCGGATCCAGAACAGACGCCGGTCCGCCGGAAAAGATGATTCCTGCCGGAGTCTGGTCAAGAATGGTCTGAATGGGCGAGCTAAAAGGCAGTACTTCGCAGTAGACATGTTCCTCGCGAATCCGCCTGGCGATCAGCTGGGTATACTGTGCACCGAAGTCGATGATGATGATTTTCTGAAAGTTATCCAATACAATACCTCCCGGGCAGGTTACAGTGAGTTAAAGAAACAGCGTGTATTTTACCGCATCGCTCTTTTTTAGACAAGTGGCTACGCAGAGTGCCTGGAATATGGTAGAATGCAGCTGTCAACCTTTGGAAAGAGATGAGAATGATGAAATTGACACAGGATACGATTGCCGCTCAGTCGACCGTTTCGGGGGAGGGCGGAATTGCCATTATCCGGATCAGCGGCCCGGA